>CAZHMV010000035.1:0-42133 GCA_964532665.1 uncultured Anaerolineales bacterium | reverse complement strand
GCCCTATCTGCCACCAGCGGGACAGCGGGCCGAACTCCCCCCGCCGGCTCATCACCTTCGCTTGCCCCCGCCCATCCTCCCCTTTGTCTTTGTTGTCGTGATAGCTGAAGCTGACCCGGCCGGCGCGGATGTCGAGGATGCGGTAGTTGGAGATGGCAATGCGATTCACGTACCGGCCGAGATAATCATAGACCCCCTCGACGCCCTCGAAGGCCGGGCGAGAAAAGACCTCCCACGCCTTGGCCTGCATCTGCTTCACCAGCGCCATCACATCCAGCCCGGCGCACGCCCCCACCAACTGCAGCTTCCCCTGCCGGTACAGCCGCGCCAGGCCCTCACAGAACCGATCCCGATACTCCCGCGACAGCGCCACCACTGGAAACAGCCATCCCTTAGCCGCCGGCTGCCAGCGCTCGCCCCCTCGTCCCGCACCAACGCCCCACCGGTGACGATGCAGTGCAGGTAGATGTGTTCCCGCAGATCCTCCCCCCAGGTGTGTAGTACGGCGGTGACCCCAATCTCGCCCCCCAGGTACTTCTGCCCGTAGGCCTTCAGTGTGTCCGTGGCCGCCTGGAACAGCAGATGATAGGTCTCGCGCTTATTGACTCGGGCCACGTCGTTGATGGCGTGGTCGGTGGTGAAGATCACGTGATGATAGGTGACGGGCAGCATCTCTGTCTTGCGGTCTTCCAACCACTGGGCTTTCTCGAAGGCCCCGCACTTGGGGCAGTAGCGGTCGTTACACGGGTTGTAGCTGATCCGCAAGCGGCCACATTCGAGACACTCATCCACGTGTGCCCCCCAGCGCCGCCGTGCGACATTGGATGATGGCGTTGAACACTTTGCGTTGTTGATACGAGAGCCGATACTGCTTGCGGTAGGCGTCACCGAACTGCCGAAAGACATCCGCCACTTCGTATTGGGATTTGGTGGTCCCAACGGCCACGAAGGCTTGCAGGAGCATGGCTGAAGTATAGCCTATCTGGAGCTCTCTGGACAATGAGATCCGGCGTTAGCAAACGTGACTAGAACATGTGTTTCATTTAACGTATTAAGGGATTCATGTGGCGCGAAGCCGCCACATAATCCTCGTTGAACTAAGCCGGGCACTGCGAGCCACGGCGCCATTTGGAATTTAAGGAAAGGTGGATCCGAGAAGTGGCTCGTCTCAGGTTGTGCATCTGAGGCCATTCTACCCGATACCGCACATCTTGACAAGTGGCGAGGCGGTCAAACGGGCGCATCGGGTAGCGCCGTCGAGGCAAAGGGGCCGGCTCAGAGCTGCGCCGGCAGGTGTTTTCAGAAGATCAGGCATGCCGGTCCTCAAGCTGCGCGATGCCCCGTTATCTGTGTATCCGAGGCCCAACAAGCTCCCGTAGCTGTCGGCGCAGGCCCTTCTCTCACGGCAATTCGTCGGCCCAGGCCACATCGTTGGGCGGAAGGATGTTCGATTGACCCCCGCCGGCAATTCCACTATAATGCCACAACCTACCCAGCAAGCAAATCAGAGCGAGGATCTGTATGGTAAGAGTTGGTATCATTGCAAACCCCGCTTCAGGCCGAGACATCCGCCGCCTCGTGGCCCACGGGTCGGTCTTCGACAACAACGAAAAGACAAACATCGTCCGCCGCGTGATTCTGGGCCTGGATGCCGTCGGTGTCGGTGAAGTGCTCCTGATGCCGGACGGCTTCGGAATCGGGCGAAGGGCGTTGAAGCACATCCAGCCGAAGTTGGAGGTCGAGTTTCTCGACATGCGCGCCCGCTTCGATCAGACCGATTCCACCCGGGCGGCCAAGGCGATGCGGGAGGCCGGCGTCGGCTGCATCGTCACCCTGGGCGGCGACGGGACCAACCGGGTGGTGGCCAAGGGCTGCGGCGATGTGCCGCTGGTTCCCATCTCCACCGGCACGAACAACGTTTTCCCCGTCATGATCGAAGGCACCATCGCCGGCCTTGCCGCCGGCCTCGTCGCCGCCGGCCTCGTCGATGTAGACCAGGTGGTCCGACAGACGCTCCGGCTGGAGGTATGTCGTGACGATCAGGTGGTGGACATCGCTCTCGTAGACGTGGCTGTGTACGACGATCTGTTTGTGGCCTCGCGCGCCATCTGGGACATGTCAAAGGTGCGGGCTGTGGTGCTGACACGGGCCGAACCTGGCAACATTGGGCTGTCATCCATTGGCGGGAATCTGCGAGCGCGGCCAGCCAACGGCCGACAGGGCCTGTTCCTTCGGATGGGGGACGATGGCCAGCAGGTGCTGGCGGCCGTTGCGCCGGGCCTGGTACGGCGCGTGCGCATTGCCGAGCATCGACTCCTGTCGCCGGGGGACACGGTCCCTGTCACCGACCGGCCATCCATCCTCGCCTTGGACGGTGAGCGGGAGATCCGGGTTCACGCCAGCGACGAGTTTTACGTCCGGCTGTCACTGAAGGGTCCGCGGGTGGTGGATGTGCCGGAAGCTCTTGTCGCAGCCGCCGCATCCGGTTTCTTCCTTGGCGACCCACCTACCCGGATCGAGTGAACGGTGCTGAAAAAGTGGGCAAAAGCCGTTGACAACGGATGGAAAGTTCGCTATACTATAGCGTAGACCTCAATCGGCACCTGGATCCCTCATTTCGTGCAAAAGTCTCTCGCACGTGGCCCCTCTCCAGGTGTCTGAGGCCTTCTCAGGCACTCCATAAAACATTTGCCAGGCATGAATAATGGTCATCTTGAAGATTCGGTACTCGATACACAGGGCCACCTGCCCACCGATGACCGCCAGCGAGGCTGGACAACGAACGGTAGGGTTGAACGAACCCGGCGTAACAATGCCGGCCAATACGTTCGTTTCATTACCACTGCTCGTTGTCTAGATGCACAGCCAACGGTCTTCCACATGGCATGTAGTCGGGTAACAGTTGTTGTTCACTGACTGCCGAACCGAGCACCAGAGGATGATCAGGAGCAGGAGGTGATGATAACTCGAACATGGTTTCACTACGAGGATGTTGTTGGCAACCGGCCGGCAACACGATGGATCGAGTTTGCTTCCCGACCGGGAGAGGCGGCCAGCAATGCTGCCTCACGCGACTTTGAAAGGAGTAGATAGGCATGGCACTGAGCAAAGAAACGCTGCTGGACCTGTATCGCACGATGCAGACGATCCGATATTTTGAAGAGAGCATGGTGGATATTTACTTCGAGGGCAAATTGCCGGCCTTCGACATCGGTTCGGGGCCGGTGCCCGGCGAGATGCACCTGGCAGCCGGCCAGGAACCGCCGGCAGTTGGGGTGTGCGCCCACCTCCGCCCGGATGACACTGTCACGGGACCCCATCGTGCCCACCACATTGCCATCGCCAAGGGTGTGGATCTGAAGAAGATGGCCGCTGAGATCTTCGGCAAGGAGACCGGCCTGGGTCACGGCAAGGGGGGCCACATGCACCTCTTCGATGTAGACCATAAGTTTGGCTGCAGTGGCATCATCGGCGCCGGCATGCCGCCGGCAGCCGGCGCGGCCCTGGCGGCCAAGAAGATGGGCCAGGACTCCGTTGCCGTGGCCTTCTTTGGCGACGGCGCAGCCAACCAGGGCGTATTCCACGAAACCCTAAACATCGCGGCGCTGTGGGACCTGCCCGTCATCTTCGTGTGCGAGGACAATTCGTGGGCCATCTCGGTCCCCAAGGAGAAGTCCACCGCCATCGCGGACAACAGTCAGCGAGCAGCGGCCTACGGCATCCCGGGGGTTCGCGTCGAGAACAACGACGTGATTGCGGTGTACGAGGCCGCCGGCGAGGCCGTGGCACGCGCTCGACGTGGCGAAGGACCCACCCTGCTGGAGGTCGAGACCTTCCGCTACCTGGGCCACTTCCAGGGCGACCCGGAACTCTACCGGCCCAAGGACGAGGTCGAGGAACTGAAGAAAAAGGACCCCATCAAGCGGCTGGGCGATCAACTGATCGATCAAGGGCTCGCGACTCAGGCCGAACTGGACAGGATCTACGAAGAGGCCAGGGCCGAGGTAGACGAGGCCATCGAGTTCGCGCGCCAGAGCCCATACCCGGCACCCGAAGCGGCCCTGGAGCATGTCTTCGTGTAGATGGACTCACCGAGACCCTTAGGGTTTTCTCTCGGAATCGAGGTCCCGGTGGTCTACACGGTGATGAACAGTACAGCTTTTTTCGACTCTTGGGGCAAAACCCTAAGGGTCTACTACAGCAAACTGTAGGAGGATTCAAATGGCGGATAATGGACGCACACTAACGATGTCCAAGGCAATCGCGGAAGCCATCGCGCAGGAAATGGAGCGGGACGAAACGGTTTTCGTGATGGGTGAGGATGTTGGTACGTACGGTGGGATTTTTGGAGCCACTCAGGGACTACTGGAGAAGTTCGGTCCTGACCGCGTCATGGACACACCCATCTCCGAAACGGCCTTCATCGGCATGGCGACCGGCGCGGCCATGGAGGGCATGCGCCCCATCGTCGAGCTGATGTTCGTCGATTTCTTCGGCGTGTGTATGGACCAGATCTACAACCACATGGCCAAGAACACCTACATGTCGGGTGGCAACTTCAAGGTTCCGGTGGTGCTGACAACAGCCATGGGCGGGGGCTACAATGACGCGGCGCAGCACTCTCAGGTGCTCTACGGTGTCTTTTCGCATGTGCCAGGCCTCAAGATCGTGGTGCCGTCAACGGCCTACGATGCCAAGGGGCTGATGGTTCAGGCCATCCGGGACGACAATCCGGTGATGTACTTCTTCCACAAAGGACTCATGGGGCTGGGTTGGATGAAGTACCCCGAGACCACCGTCACACCGGTGCCGGAGGAGCCGTACGCCATACCGTTTGGCGTGGCCGATGTGAAGCGGGAAGGGAGCGATGTCACGATTGTGGCTCTGGCCTGGATGGTGCACAAGGCTCTGCAGGCGGCGGAGAAACTGACTGAAGAAGGGATCGATGTCGAGATCCTCGATCTGCGGACGTTGGTTCCGCTGGACCGGGAAGCGGTCGTGAACTCGGTGAAGAAGACTCACCGGCTGTTGATTGTGGATGAGGACTACAAGAGCTTCGGCATGACGGGTGAAATCGCCGCTATCGCCGCCGAGGACGCCCTGGACTACCTGGATGCGCCGGTAAAGCGCCTGGCCGTCCCCGACACCCCGATCCCATACAGCCGGCCTCTGGAGGATTTCGTCATTCCCAGCACCGAGCGCATCATCGACGCAGCACGGGAACTGGTGGCATACTAACAGAATGCGGGATGCGTGGCGGAACGCGCATCCCGCATCCCGTATCACGGATTGTGTCATGAGATTTGAGTTCAAACTGCCGGCCCTCTCCCAGGACACCGATGAAGGCGTCGTCGTCGCCTGGTTTAAGCAGGTGGGCACCCGGGTGAAGGCCGGCGAGACGTTGCTCGAAGTCCAGATGGAGAAGGTCAGCTTCGACGTGGAGTCGCCCGTCTCGGGCCGGCTGGTCGAGATCAAGACCCCCAAGGACGAAATTGTCAAAACCGGCCAGGTGGTCGCCGTGATCGAGACGGCCGAAGAAGCGGCAGAAGCCGAAGCCCCCGCAGCTCCAGAGCCACCTGCCAGGAGAAAGGGAGAGCGCGCGTTCGTGCCGGCTGCGCCGGCTGCCCGCCGGCTGGCCCGCGAGCACGGCATCGACCTTTCGGACGTGGCGGGCACCGGCCGCGGCGGCCGCATCACCCGCGAAGATGTCCAGCGTGCCATCGACGCCCGGGAAGCGCCTGTGCCGGCGGTCGAAAGCATCCCGATCCGCGGCATGCGCAAAACCATCGCCCAGCGGATGCACCAGAGCCTGCAAGACATGGCCCAGGTCACGCTCGTCACCGAGGCTGACGTAACCGACCTGGTTGCGCGACGGGAAGCGCTCAAGGCAGAACTCACCGTCAGTTTCACCGATCTGATCCTGAGGGCAGCGGCGCTGAGCCTCAAAGAGCATCCGCACATCAACGCCACGGCCACCGGGGACGAAATCCAGCTTCACCCGGCAATCCACATCGGCGTGGCAGTGGCCCTGGACGATGGGTTGCAGGTGCCGGTAGTGCGCGACGTGGATCAGAAGACGCTGGCAGAGATCGCCCGGACGACGGCCGCGCTGGCCGAGAAGGCACGGGCCGGCAAGCTCGCCAGCGAGGACGTGGCCGGCGGCACCTTCACCGTCACGAACCTGGGCACCTATGACGTGGACGCCTTCACGCCCATCATCAACCCGCCCCAGGTGGCAATCCTGGGCGTGGGCCGCATCGTGGAAAAGCCGGCCATCCACCAGGGCGAGATCACGAAGCGCGCCATGATGACCCTGAGCCTGACCTTCGACCATCGCATTGTGGACGGCGCGCCGGCAGCAGCATTCTTGAAGGATGTGAAAGGCCGGCTGGAGAACCCGGATTGGTAACTGTTCGCCTACCCGCCGAGTTTGGCGTTCCTGGAGTTCCTCTGAGTTCCCCTGAGATCCTTGGGGGAACTTGGGGGAACTTGGGGGAACTCGGGGAGATGCGCCCTGTGGGATAGGTGAAGGGCGCCTCGATTGGTTGTCCTAACACACCCGGAGACCTCCGAGGTTTTCGCTCCGGGGGGAACACGCTTGCATGGCAGTGTGGTTTTCTGACCCGGTATCTGCCGTTTGGAGGGAACCTCCGAGGTCTCTCCAACAAATCACAGGAGGCCTAACAATGAGTGTCAACGTTGGCGATAAAGCACCCGATTTTACCCTGTCAAGCACGATTGGCGACACGGTGACACTGAGCGAAGTCGTGAAAGAGAAGCCGGTTGTCCTGACGTTCTATCTCCTGGACTTTACGGGCGACGAGGAACGTGGTTGAACGGGACAACTGCTTCGGTTCCAGCGTCGTCTCAGCGATTTCCAGGACGCCGGAGCCGAGGTCCTCGCCGTGAGCGTGGACAGCGTGTTCTCCCACAAAGCCTTCGCCCAGAAAATCGGCATTGAGTTTCCGATGTTGAGTGATTTTAATCGCGAGGTCGGTAGCGCCTACGGCGTGCTGTTCGACGAGGTCTTCGGTCATAAGAACGTCGCCAAGCGGGCGCTGTTTGTCATCGACCAGGCCGGCACGGTTCAGTATGCGTGGGTGACTGACGATCCCGGCGAGTTGCCCGATGCCGACAAAGCTCTGGAGGTGATACAGAGCCTGTAACTCCACTTTCTCTCCCCCTGAATCAGTGCCCAAGCTTTTCCTGAGGCACAAACCGAAGAGAGGCTGGAGATTCTCACAAGTCGGGAAGGAGGAATTACATGTCTCACCACACACGTACAACCCGTGAAGTGTTCGATCACCACGCCAAAGCTCTCAATGAAGCCAATATGGACGAGGTGGCCTTCGACTATGCCGAAGATGCCTTCCTCATCACCAGGGACGACGGCGTAGTTCGGGGCCGCAACGCGATCAGGGAGTGGTTTGACGCTGTGTTGTCCGGCCCCCTGGTCGGCGCAAAGTTCGAGGCCACGACCCTGATCGTCGAGGGGGACATCCTCTATCTGGAGTGGGAAGGCACCGGGACCGAGAACCGTGCCAGCGGTGTGGACACATTCGTGATCCGGGACGGCGAGATCCGTGCTCAGACCGTGAAGCTTCTCAGCCTGGAGCCGATCTCGTAGCCGACCCGTTGCTGTTCACCTGCTCTCGCCGGATTGTCAAATCCGGCGGCTCAACGGCCCAAATCTGCGCTGAACCGGCGTCCGTGGCCTGGATTTATCAATCCAGGCCGAGCAGGGATCGCCCACGAGAGGAGGATCACGATGGCTGAAAAGTAGGCAAGATAGAAACGGTGGAAACAGGCCGAATGCTGAAAGGAGGACCGCGATGGCTGAAAAGCCGATTTTCACAGGGGTTCTGCAGGTCGCTGTGGTGGTAAAGGACCTGGACGAGGCCATGAAGAAGTATTGGGAAGAGTATGGGATCGGACCATGGGATATCCACACTTTCAACTCTTCCACCGTCAGCGATATGATCATCCGCAACGAACAAGAGGACTATGCTATGCGGTTGGCCCTGGCTGATGTCGGTGGCACCCAGTGGGAGTTGATCGAACCGCTGGATGACAAGAGTATCTACGCTGAGTTCCTGAAGGAACACGGTGAAGGCCTGCACCACGTGGCCTTCGGGGTCGAGAATTATGATGAGGCGATGACTCTCTTCAAGGGCAAAGGTGTCGGTATACTCCAGGGCGGCACGTGGCATGGCCTCACGTATACCTATCTCGAATCTGAGGGCGCTTTGTCGATGATTGCCGAAATCTACAACGTGCCGGCGGATTTTGAGTGGCCCACACCGGAGGCTACCTACCCGTAGAGTGGCCCAACCGTAAGCGTGTTCAGGAGATGGTGGACAGTTTCAGGAATCTCAATCCTAGCTTCAGCAAGGGAGGTTGCTATGGCTGAGTACAGCAAGGAAGAGTTACTGCGGATGTATGAGCGGATGCGGCTCATACGCGAGTTCGAGGAGCGGGTGCGCGGTCTGTTTGCCGAAGGCAAGCTGCCCGGCTTCGTGCACCTGTACGCCGGCGAAGAAGCGATCGCCGTGGGCGTGTGCTCGCAGTTGACCGACGATGACTACATCACTTCGACCCATCGAGGGCATGGTCACTGCATCGCCAAAGGCGTGGACGTCAAGGAGATGATGGCCGAACTGTACGGCAAGGCCACCGGCTCCTGCAAGGGCAAGGGCGGCTCCATGCACATCGCTGATGTTGGGAAGGGCATGTTGGGTGCCAACGGTATCGTCGGCGGCGGCGGTCCACTGGCCTGCGGGCCGGCTCTCTCCGCCAAAGTCCTGGGCAAAGACAGCGTGACGGTGTGCTTCTTCGGTGATGGCGCGGCCGAACAGGGCACCATGCACGAGTCCATGAACCTGGCGTCCATCTGGAAGTTGCCGGTGGTATTCGTGTGCGAGAACAACGGTTTTGCGGAGTCCACACCGGTTGAATACCACGCTTCAGTCAAGGACATCGCCGACCGCGCCACAGCCTACGGATTTCCCGGTCTGGCGGTAGATGGCACCGACATCTTCGCCGTCACTGAAGCCGTCGGTGAAGCGATTGATCGCGCTCGCAAGGGCCAGGGGCCAACACTTGTCGAGTGTAAGGCATTCCGGTACTACGGTCACTTCGAGGGTGACGGCGTGGCCTACTACACCGACGAGATGCGAGCGGCGTTCCGCGAGCGAGACCCCATCAGCAAGTTCCGCCAGAACGTGCTGGAGCGGGGCCTGCTGTCGGAGAGAGAACTGAACGAGATCGACGCGCAGGCCAAGAACTCCATCGACGAAGCCGTCGAGTTCGCCGAGGCCAGCCCAATGCCAGCCCCCGACGAGCTCATGACCGACGTCTATGTGAGCTACGCCTGAAGGAGGAGGAGTCATGACAAACCGTACGTTGACATTTCGGGAAGCCATCAATGAGGCAATGCGGTTAGAGATGCGCCGCGACCCCACGGTGATTCTCATGGGCGAGGACGTGGCCGGCGGTGCGACGCTCCCCCACATCGAGGGGAAAGGCGAGGAGGCGTGGGGCGGTGTGCTCGGCGTCACCGCCGGCCTGGCCAAAGAGTTTGGCCGTGACCGGGTGCGCGACACCCCCATCAGCGAGTCGGCGTTTATCGGCACGGCAGTAGGCGCTGCCTCCAGCGGCCTGCGCCCCATCGCCGAGTTGATGTTCGTTGACTTCTTCGGCGTCTGTATGGACCAGATTTTCAACCAGGGGGCCAAGCTGCGCTACATGTTCGGCGGCAAAGCGCAGGTGCCGCTGGTCATCCGCACCATGATCGGCGCTGGCTTTCGGGCCGCCGGCCAGCACTCCGGCTCCCACTACTCGGTCTTCACCCACATGCCAGGGCTGAAGACGGTGGTACCGGCGACCCCTTATGATGCCAAGGGACTGCTGGCCGCCGCGATTCGAGACAACGACCCCGTCATCTTTTTTGAGCACAAGCTGCTCTACGACGTGGAAGGTGAGGTGCCGGAGGAGGCATACGTCATTCCGCTGGGCCAGGCCGACGTCAAGCGGGAAGGCGAGGATGCCACAGTGGTCGCCATTGGCCGCATGGTGTACATGGCGTTGGACGCGGCTGAGGAACTGGCGAAGGACGGCATCGAACTCGAAGTCATCGACCCCAGGTCCCTTTCGCCCCTCGACGAGGACACGATCCTGGAGTCGGTCAGAAAGACCCATCGGCTGGTGGTCGTGGATGAGGACAATCCGCGCTGCAGCATGGCAACAGACCTGGTTGCGCTGGCCACCTCACGGGTCTTTGATTTCATGGACGCACCGCCGCAAATGCTGACAGCACCGCACACACCCGTGCCCTTCAGCCCGGCGCTGGAAGATCAATACATCCCAAGTGCTGGGGACATCGCTAACACAGTGAGGTCACTGCTGGCCTAGCGGCGGTGAATGCTAACGACGGAGGGGGTTGCTCGCCGGTCCGGTGGGCCAACTCCCTCTGTCGATACTCTTAGGATATGTGATTGTGTCCACTGTTGGAATCATTGCCAATCCAGCCTCGGGTAAGGATATTCGCCGGCTGGTGGCCCGAAGTTCCGTATTCGATAACAACGAAAAGGTCAACATCCTCCGCCGCATCCTTCTCGCTCTGGAGGCGATGGGCGTCCAACGCGCCGTTTTCATGCCAGACTACTACGGCCTTGGTGAGCACGCAATTGAGGATTTGAAGGCGGCGTTGGACGTTTCATTCTTGCTGATGGAAGTTCGTGCCGACGAACGAGATTCGACGGAAGCAGCTCGCCAGTTTCGAGAGATGGAGGCCGGCTGCATCATCACGCTGGGCGGCGATGGCACCAATCGGGCCGTGGCCAAGGAGAGCGGGGCCGTTCCGCTGGTTCCCATTTCCACCGGCACGAACAACGTCGTGCCCTACATGGTCGAGGGAACCGTGGCCGGCCTGGCCGCCGGCCTGATTGCAACCGGCGCTGTTGATCCAGAGAAAGTCAGTTGCGTCGCCAAGCGACTGGAGATCTATCGGGACGGTGCACTGCTTGACATTGCGTTGGTTGACGTGGTTGTCTCAAGCGATTTGTTCATCGCCAGCCGGGCGTTGTGGGACCCATCGCGCATCCGCGAGATCGTGCTTGCGCGAGCTACGTCAGACAGCGTCGGCATGTCTGCCATCGGGAGTCGGATTCAGCTCATCGGTCCCGATGATGAGCTGGGCATGCACCTTCGGGTGGGACCGGACGGGACTCAGGTTCTGGCACCGGTTGCGCCGGGCCTGGTGACGCCGGTTGGCATTCACGATTGCCAGATGCTGTCTCTGGGCGATGAGGTAACGCTGGAGGCATTGCCATCGACGGTAGCGTTGGATGGCGAACGTTCGCTCAAGGGGTTCCCGGGGCAACCTATGCATGTCCGCCTGACGCGCAACGGCCCCCGGATTGTGGATATCGAGGCCTGCATGGCGGAAGGCATTCGGCAAGGCGCGTTCAGACGGGAACGTGTAGCTTCTGTGGGAAATCAGGAGGACGCAGAGTATGGCAACGAAAGTGGCCATGCCTAAGTTGGGCATGGCTATGAAGCAGGGAACGCTTCTCGAGTGGTTGCAACACGAAGGCGATAAGGTCGAGAGGGGTCACCTCATCGCCGAAATCGAGTCAGAAAAGATCACAACGCAGGTGGAGGCGCCGGCCTCCGGCATCTTGCACCCAGTGGCTGAGGAAGGCCAGGCGCTGCCCGTTGGTGGGCTCATCGCCTGGATCACGGCCCCTGGCGAGAGCGTTCCGGTTGCTGAGGAAACAGGGCCGGCTGAGGCTGAGGTCATTGGGCAACGAGAGGCGGCAACGAAGGCCGCTGCACCGCCCAGAGAAAAGAGAGAATTCGTGCCCGCGTCACCGATTGCCCGACGCATGGCTCGCGAGCACGGCATCGATCTGACGCAGATCGAAGGCACCGGCCCGCAGGGGCGCATTACACGCGAAGATGTAGAGCGGGCAATCCAGGCGGCCGAGGCGCCGCCGGCCCGCGGCGTGCCCTTCGCCGGCATGCGGCGCACCATCGCGCGGCGCATGACCGGGAGCTTGCAGACAATGGCCCAGGTGACGCTGTGCACCGAGGCCGATGTGACGGAACTGGTGGGGTTGCGAGAGCACCTGCGCCGCGACTTCGATCTGACTTACACGGACCTGATCATTCAGGCTGCCGCCCGTGCTCTGGAGAAACACCCTCGTCTAAACGCCTCCCTGGAGGATGACGAAATTCGGCTCCACGACCAGATCCACATCGGGATGGCAGTTGCGCTGGAGGAAGGGCTCATCGTGCCGGTGATCCGCGATGCGAACCACAAGGCTCTCCGCGAAATCGCCCGCGAAACCAAAGACCTGGCCCAGCGCGCGCGGGAGGGGACCCTCTCTATGGACGAAGCGACGGGCTCCACCTTCTCGGTGACCAACCTGGGGGGTTATGGCATCGACGGCTTCACGCCCATCATCAACCCACCTGAGGTAGCAATTCTGGGCGTGGGACGCATCGTGGAGAAGCCAGCCGCCTACCGCGGCGCAGTCGCCCTGCGTCAGATGATGGTCCTGAGCCTGACTTTCGACCACCGGATCGTGGACGGGGCACCGGCGGCTGAATTTCTACACACCGTGGCGGAGATGCTGGAAACGCCGTATCTGCTCTCGTATCTTCTCGAAAAGTAGGGGCGAGGCAAGTCGGAGAGCGGGTTTTCTCGCTTCGACACCCTCAATCCGACTTGCCTCGCCCCTACCACGAAGAATTCGCCCTCAGCCAGTTGAAACATCCGTATGACGGGTGGGAGGAACAGACTGGTCATCACGATTGACAGATTGCCAGCGGCGTTATACAATGTGTTTAACCCCACACAACATTTCAGGCAGAAAGGAAGTGATCGCATTGTAGATTGACAATTCCCTGATTGCGAAACAAGGTTACTAGTCAGGCTACCTGCGTTTCGGCAGTTGAAACTGCACCAACATCTGCGAAGCATGTCCTGAGCCTGCCGAAGGATCGCCCTTCGGCGACTGGCCTTCAGCCGGCGCAGGCCGGCTTCGCAAGGGTTGCCGCGATTTTAATCGCCAGGCTGAGTAGCTGCGAAACAAGATTTGTCTCCATTCGGCGTAGGTCTCCGGCCGGCGGAATCCTGACGTCAATCTCCACCCCGTATTCCGCAGCCCGAAGAAGGGAGGTCAGATGAAAACGGTTTTTGTCAATCCCGAACGCTGCATCGGGTGCCGACAGTGCGAGTTTGCCTGTGCCGTCGAACACTCGCACAGCCGTGACCCCGTGCTGGCGCTCTTCGAAGACCCGCCGCCCCATCCGCGCATCCACGTGGAACCCGGGCCGGCCTTCAACACTTCTTTCCCGAACAAGTGCCGGCACTGCAATCCGGCACCCTGCCAGCAAGTCTGCCCCACCGCTGCCATTTTCCGCGACCCCGCGCAAGATCTCGTGCTTGTCAATCCAGCCAAATGCATCGCCTGCGCCATGTGCGCCATGGTCTGCCCCTTCGACGTGCTCACCTACTATCCGCTGGGCGATGGAATGCCGGCGCGTGTGACCGCCGTCAAATGCGATGGGTGCGTGGACCGCGTGCAGCGTGGGGAGATACCGGCCTGCGTTGAGACATGCAAGGTTGGGGCCCTGGTCTTTGGAGAACTGAACGAACTGGTTAAGGCAGGCCGGCTGCGCGAAACCAGCGCAGTGCTCGCTGCTACAACCCTGATCCAACCGACGGCTCCCGCCGCGCCCGAAACCGTTGCCGGATGGCGGGCCTGGGGGGAGGAAGCCACACAAGTTGCAGAGGGAGGTGCATGATGAGCACAATCCGTCCGAACGGTTTCCACCGGATGAGCATCAACAAAGATGCGCATGCCATGCTGATGCGTGCACAGGACGAAGGAATCGAGACGGTCTGGGACCGTCTGGCCGCGCAAGAGCCCCAGTGCGGCTACTGTGCCATGGGCGTCAGTTGCCGCAACTGCGCCATGGGGCCCTGTCGCGTCGATCCCTTTGGCGAAGGGCCGCAGAAAGGCGTGTGTGGCGCTACGGCCGACATCATTGTCGCCCGCAACCTGGGACGTGCCATCGCCGCCGGCTCGTCGTCCCACTCGGATCATGGTCGCGACATCCTCGAGGTCTTCCTTGAGACTGCCGAAGGCCAGACCACCGGCTACCAGATTGCGGACGAGGCGAAGCTCAAGCGGCTGGCCGGCGAATATGGCGTCGCCACCGACGAGCGGCCGATCAATGAGATTGCACGCGATCTGGCCGACGCCATGATGGAGGACTTTGGCACGCGCAAGACGCGCCTGGGGTTCGTTGAGCGCGTCCCGGAGCAGCGCGTGGCCCTGTGGGAGCAACTGGGCATCACGCCGCGTGGCATTGACCGCGAGAACGTCGAGATGCTCCACCGCACTCACATGGGCGTGGACAACGACTACGTCAACATCCTGCTGCACGGCCTGCGCACCGGCCTCTCCGACGGGTGGGGCGGCTCGATGATCGCTACCGAGCTCTCCGACGTGATGTTTGGCACGCCCAGCCCTGTCATGTCGCAGGTCAACCTGGGTGCGCTCAAGGCCGACCACGTCAATATTGCGCTGCACGGCCACAACCCCCTCCTCTCCGATGTCATCGTCCAGGCGTCCCAGGACCCCGAACTGGTGGCGCTGGCGAAGGAGAAGGGCGCAGCGGGCATCAACCTGGTCGGTTTGTGTTGCACCGGCAACGAACTGCTGATGCGCCGGGGTGTGCCCATGGCCGGCAATCACCTGATGCAGGAACTGATCATCATGACCGGCGCGCTGGAGGCAATGGTGGTGGATTACCAGTGCATCATGCCTTCCGTCACCGACGTGGCCAGGTGCTTCCACACCCAGGTGATCTCGACGTCCGACAAGGCCAAGTTCCCTGGTGCAACTCACATCTCCTTCGACCCCCATCGCGGCTACGAGATCGGCAAGGAGATTGTGCGTCGCGGCGTGGAGGCCTTCGCCAATCGCAACCCGGCGCGGGTGCGCATCCCGGTCGAGCCGGTGCCGATGATGGCCGGCTTCTCGGTAGAGGCCATCGTGGGCGCGCTGGGTGGAACGCCCGAACCGCTCGTTGACGCGATTAAGGAGGGCAAGATCCGGGGCGCTGTCGGCATAGTGGGCTGCAACAACCCGAAGATCCCGCAGGATCTCGGCCATGTCACGCTGACCCGCCGGCTGATCGAGAACGACATCCTGGTGGCGGTGACCGGCTGTGCGGCCGTGGCGAACGGCAAGGCCGGCCAGATGGTGCCGGAAGCAGCGGACCTGGCCGGGCCAGGACTGAGCGCCGTTTGCAAGGCGCTGGGCATTCCGCCGGTGCTGCACATGGGCTCGTGCGTGGACAACACGCGTATCCTGGTGCTGGCAGCCGCCCTCGCCAACTACCTGGGCGTGGACATCAGCCAACTGCCCCTGGCCGGCGCTGCACCGGAGTGGTACTCGGAGAAGGCGGTGGCGATTGGCGCTTACGTCGTCGCCAGCGGCATCTTCACCGTGCTGGGTGTCCAGCCGCCGATCTTCGGCAGCAAGAACGTGGTCTCCCTGCTGGCCGACGGCCTGGACGACGTGGTGGGCGCGAAGTTTGCCGTCGAGCCCGACCCCGAGAAGGCCGCCGTTCTGATCCGCCGCCACATCGAGTCCAAGCGGCAGGCGCTGGGGTTGCCGTTCATCGAGCCGGCAAGCATCCAGGTGGCAGAGGAACGTACGCCGGTTGGCGCATGAGCCGGCGGTTGATGAAGTTTGAGAAAATAACCAGGTAAGCCGACGCTGGCCTCCTCCCCCGACCCCTCCCCCAATTTTGGGGGAGGGGAGCCAAATCCCCCCTCTCCCCGGGTTGGGGGAGGAGGCCGGGGGGTGAGGGCCGTTGCCGGAGTAAATTCTCAAACTTCATCATTCGCCAGGGCGCATGACCCCCTCACCGGGGAGGAGCAACACAAGTGAGTGATCGTGACGATGCCCATCGTCAACGTATCCTGGGTGTGGCCGAGAGTATCCGCGCAGGCCAATCCGCAGATCAGGACGCTGCCAGGCAGTTTCGGGTGGTCATCACGGGAAAGGGCGGGGCCGGCAAGACCACCCTGACGGCCATACTGGCGCGGCTTCTGGCGCGTCAGTCCTACACGGTCCTGGCCCTCGACGCCGATCCCCAGATGAACCTGCCCTACGCCCTGGGCCTCCCGCTGGATAAAGCCCGTGCGTTGGTGCCCCTGAGTCGCAATGCCGACTACGTGGAAGAGAAAACGGGGGCGCGGCCCGGTTCGGGCTGGGGACTCTTCTTTCGCCTGAACCCGGACGTGAGCGATGTGGTAGAGCGCTTCGGCGTCGTGGGGCCGGATCAGGTGCGGCTCCTGGTGATGGGCACGCTGACCCAGCCGGCAGCCGGCTGCCTGTGCCCGGAGAACACGCTCCTGGCCGCTGTGGTGAACGCCATCAACCTGCGGCAGGGCGAGGTGATTTTGATGGACACGCAGGCCGGCGTGGAGCACTTTGGGCGAGCGCTGGCCCAAGGATTCCACCAGGCCGTTGTGATTGCGGATGCGACTTTCAACGCGCTTCAGGTGGCGGTACACACAGCGCGGTTGGCCCAGGGGTTGGGCATTCCCGCAATTCACCTCGTTGTCAACCGCGTGCGGCGCCCAGGCGACTTCGACAGAGCGCTGGCACGAATTGAAGCCGAAGGGGGCTTTCCGTTCACGACGCGCCACGCTCTGCCGTACGACGAGCGGGTTTTGGAAAGCGAGCCGGCCATCAGCCCCTTGCTCGATGCCCCAGCGTCGTCGTTTGTGGAGGCCGTGGGGACCTTGCGAGATGTGCTCATACGAACTGAAGAGGAGGTAGCATAATGCGTGTGGTGATCATCGGCGCCGGGCCGGCCGGCTTGACGGTGGCCGAGACCCTGCGCCAGCACGACCGAACGACAGACATCACCATGCTATCGGCGGAACCGTTCCCGCCCTACGCGCCCCCCGCGATGGCCGACTACTTCCTGACCGGCCGCGAGGAGACGCTCTTCTGGAAAGGGCGTGACGTGTGCGAGCAGTTGGGTGTGGACTACCGGTCTGGGGTTCGCGTGCAGGCCGTTCAGCCTGCCCAACATCAGGTGATTCTGGAGAATGGCACTGCGATCCCCTATGACCGCCTGGTAATCGCTTCCGGTGCCCGGCTGTACGCGCCGCTTGAAGGCCACACCCTGCCAGGCGTGTACAACTTCAAATCCCTCAGCGCGGCCTCGGCCCTCGTCGAGCAGGTGCGTGGGGGAAAGGGCGGCAAAGTCGTTATCGTGGGAGCCGGCTTCATCGGTGTAGAAGTCGCCCTGCTGCTCAGCGATCTGGGCGTAGCTGTCACCATGGTAGAGATGCTCGACCGGGTCATGCCGCGCATGCTGGATCCGGAGACGGCCGCGATTGCGCTGGCAGCGATGCAGGCTCGTGGGGTGGAAGTGCGTTTGAACACCAAAGCTGCTGCCTTCGCCGGCAAACGCGAGGTCACAAGCGTGCAACTGGAATCGGGTGAGGCTTTGAAGGCCGATGTGTACATCGCGGCTACCGGTGTCAAACCCAACGTGGAATTCCTGGAAGGCTCGGGCATTGATGTGGGCTGGGGTGTGCGGGCAGACGACCACCTGCGTACCAACATGCCAGGCGTGTACGCCGCCGGCGACGTGGCAGAGACGTACGATCGGATGACTGGCGAGCGCTACGTGCATGCCATCTTCCCCAATGCCGTGGCCCAGGGGCGGGTGGTGGCCTACAACCTGCTGGGCTACGACACGGCCTACGAAGGGGCAGAGACCATGAACAGTCTCAAGCACCTCGGGCTGCCGATGATGGCTGTTGGGGCACAGAGCGGTGAAGAAGAGTTGCGCTGGCAGCGGGGCGACGTTTTGCGCAAGGTTTTCCTGAACGACGGGCGTATTGCGGGCTTCCGCCTGGTCGGCGACATTCGCGCCGCCGGCGTCTACCGCTCGCTGATGCTGCGGCGCGTGGATGTGAGCGAATTCAGGGAGAGGTTGCTGAACCCGCGCTTCGGCGTCGGGGAGTTCGTGCTGCCGGCGACCAAAGTTCGCGATTCCGACATTGGAGACGACCTGCCAGTTGGTTGCACATAGCCTACGCCAGACGAAATAGAGCGAAGGCCATGAACAGCGGCGTCGAAATCCTGATTGTCGAGGACAGCCCAGCCCAGGCCAGGCACCTGAAACAACTGCTTGAAAAGCACGCCTATCAGGTCTTCGTGGCCCACAACGGTGAGGAAGCCCTGGCCGCCACTCGGCGGCACGCGCCAACCCTGGTGATCAGCGATATCGTCATGCCGTACATGGACGGCTTTGAACTCTGCCGGCAGATCAAGGCAGATGCAAACCTCAAAGACCTCCCGGTTGTTCTTCTGACCCAGCTTTCCGATCCCAGCGATATCGTCGAGGGCCTGGAGTGTGGCGCGGACAACTTCATGATCAAGCCCTACGATGAGCGGACGCTTCTCTCCCGCATCCAGTACATTCTCGCAAACCAGACGCTGCGCCGGGATGCAATTTCGGAAATGGGGCTTGAGATCTACTTTGCCGGCAAGAAGCACTTCATCACCGCCGGACGCATGCAGATCATTGACCTGCTTCTCTCTACCTACGAAAGTGCGGTCCAGAAGAGCCGTGAGCTCCAACAGGCAAACACAAGACTGATCACGGTGGAGCATGAACTTAGAGCCATCAACGAACAACTGCAGCAGGAAGTCGCTGGGCGGGTGCAGGCAGAGCAGGCGCTACAAGAAGCTCATGATGAGTTGGAAGCACGGGCTGAGCAACGGACTACAGAGCTGAAGAAAGCCAACGAAGCACTGCGAGTCGAAGTCATCGAGCGCCGGCGGGCGGAGGAGGAGCTGCGTCGGGTCAATCGGGCGCTCCGGGTGCTCAGCGAGTGCAACCAGGCCGTGGTCCGGGCCACGGAGGAATCGGCTTTGTTGCAACAGGTCTGCCAGCTTCTTGTGGAGACAGGGGGCTACCGGCTGGCGTGGGTGGGCTTTGCCGAACAGGACCGGGATAAGACCGTACGGCCGGTGGCGCAGGCCGGCTTTGAGGAGGGGTATCTTCAGACGTTGGGCATCACCTGGGCCGACACCGAGCGCGGTCGTGGCCCTACCGGCACCGCCATCCGCACCGGCGAACCGGCCATGGCCCGAAACATCCTGACCGATCCCAATTTCGCCCCCTGGCGGGCAGAAGCGACCCGACGTGGCTACGCTTCGTCCATTGCCCTTCCCCTGACTGCCAACAGCCAGATCCTGGGCGCGCTGAACATCTATGCCGTCGAGCCGGACGCCTTTGATGCGGAGGAGGAGAAGCTGTTGACGGAACTGGCAAATGACCTGGCCTATGGCATCGTGGCCTTGCGCACCCGCGCTGAACGCCAGCGGACGGAGGAAGCGCTGCGGGAGTCCGAAGCCCGCCATCGTGCCCTGGTAGATTCTGCCGACGACGTGATTTTCTCCCTGGACCGCGACGGCCGTTACACGGCCATCAATGCCAGCACCTTGCGCCGTTTTGGGTGGACTGAGGCAGATTTCGTGGGCAAGAGCATCCGCGATTTCTATCCGCCGGAGGAGGCCGCCTTCTACGAAGAGCAGCACGCTAAGGTGATCGAGACCGGTCAGCCGGTCCACTTCGAACGGCACTCGGTCAACGAGTCGGGCGAATTCTGGTTCTCGATCACCCTCAGCCCCATCCTCGACCCAGCCGGCAAGGTAGTTGGCATTGTTGGCGTCTCCCGCGACGTCACCGCGCGCAAGCGGGTGGAAGAGGGTATCCAGCGACGCAATCGGGAATTGGTGGCTCTCAACCGTCTGGCTCAGCAAGTCAGCGCCAGCCTGTCGATGGATCAGGTTATGGCGGCAGCCCTTGACGAGGTCGCGACTACTACCGCCCCTGACCTGGCCCTGATCTTTCTGCGGGAGCGTGGCCGACTGCTCCTGCGAGGCATTGGCCCACGTGACTCTCCCTTCGCCCACCGAGAGACCCCCGAGCACCGCGTGGGTGAGTGTCTCTGCAGGCTGGCTGACAGCCAGGGGCAGCCGATCTATTCCAGCGATGTTCACCGCGATCCACGGTGCACGTGGGAGGAATGTAAGAAAGCCGGCCTGCGCTCCTTTGCAGCCCTGCCCCTGCGCAGCGGGGACGACGGCGTTGGCGTGCTGGGACTGGGTTCGGCTACGGAGCGCGATTTTGAAGAGCAGGCCGGGTTCCTGGAGACCCTGGCCAGCGAAGTGGCTATCGGGGTACAGAACGCCCACCTGTACGAGCAAGGGCAGCGACATTGGCGGGAGCTGTCCATGCTTCATAGCACCAGTCAGGTCCTTGCCCGAAGCCTGAACCCAGCGGTGATAGGCCAGAGGCTGATCGAGGCGATGGAGAGTCTCTTTAGCTACGAGTACGGGGCCGTGTTGGCGGTGGACGAGCCGACGCAGGAGTTGGTGCCACTGGCTCTGAGCGATCAACAGCAGGGGCCGGAATTCGTGGTGCAGGACAAAGAGTACGTGCGCAGCAAGAGATTGCGCGTGGGTCAGGGCATCGTCGGCTGGGTGATCCAGCACGGCCAGGCGGTACGGCTGAGCGATGTGCGCCAGGACCCCCGCTACTTCGCCATGCGAGAGGACATCCGATCCGAGCTGTGCGTACCTCTGGTGGTGGGCGGGAAGGTCATCGGCGCTCTGAACGTGGAGACCAGCAAGTCAGACGCCTACGACGAGGAGGATGAGCGCCTGCTGACTGCCCTGGCCGGGCCGGCGGCGGTGGCCATCGAGAACGCACGGCTGTACGAGCAGATCAGGGAGCACGCCGCCACCCTGGAGCGGCGGGTGGCCGAACGCACGGCGGAACTGCAGGTCGCCACGGAGAAGGCACAGGCCGCCGACCGGCTCAAATCGGCCTTCCTGGCCACCATGTCCCACGAGCTGCGCACCCCACTCAATTCTATCATCGGCTTCACCGGCATCATGCTGCAGGGACTGGCCGGCCCCTTGAACGACGAACAAACCAGGCAACTGCGCATGGTGCAGAGCAGTGCCCGTCACCTGCTGGCCCTCATCAACGACATCCTGGACATTTCCAAGATCGAAGCCGGCCAGTTGGAGGTGGCTTCTGAGTCGTTCAACATGCGTAAATCGATCGAGACCATCGTGCGGGCGGTGACACCCCTGGCTGAGAAGAAAGGCCTTGCGCTGGTTGCTGAGGTGGCGCCAGAGGTAGGCCAGATCGTGAGTGACCGCCGGCGCGTGGAGCAGATCCTCATCAACCTGGTTAACAACGCCGTCAAGTTCACCGAGCAAGGGGAGGTGCACATCGTTTGTGAGGTCAGCGACGCCTGGTTGGTGACGCGGGTGATAGACACCGGCATCGGCATCAGGCCGGAGGACATGGATAAGTTGTTCGAGCCGTTTCGGCAGATCGAGCACGGGCTGACCCGCCGGCACGAGGGAACCGGGCTGGGGCTATCTATCTGCAAACGGCTGGTGGAGATGCTGGGCGGCGAGATCTGGGCCGAGAGCGAGTGGGGTGTGGGTAGCACCTTCACCTTCACGCTGCCACGCGACCTGTTATTGCGAGGAGCCCTTCGGCCAAGCTCAGGGTAGACTCCGCGACGAAGCAATCCCCAACTTCGACACGAGATTGCTTCGCTGCGCTCGCAATGACAAGAGATGCATAGGAGGAGAAGATGAAACCCAAGATCCTGGTCATCGAAGACGATGACAAGAACTTGTACCTATTCACCTTCATCCTGGAGAGGCACGGCTACCAGGTCATCCAGGCGCGGGATGGCTACGCAGGGACGGAGTTAGCGGGCCAGGTCAGACCGGCACTCATCATCCTGGACATCCAGTTGCCGGGCATGGATGGCTACGCCGTGGCGCGGGAGTTAAGGAGCAACCCGGAGCTCGACGATGTCCCCATCGTAGCTGTGACTTCCTACGCCATGGTCGGTGATAAGGAACGGATACTGGCAGCCGGCTGTACGGGCTACATCGAGAAACCCATCAACCCGGACACGTTTATCGCCGAAGTCAAACAGTACCTTTAGGATGTTCGATTTGCGATTCGAATCGCGAATCGCACGGTTAGAGAATGGGGGATTAAGATGACAGACTCAAACCCCGAAATCGAAAATCAAAAATTGAAAATCCTCCTGGTTGACGACAACGAGCAGGATCGCTACATGTTGCAGGTCCTCCTGGAGGGCCATGGGTACGAAGTAGTGCCGGCGGCCAACGGGGCCGAGGCCCTCGACGCGGCCCGACGCGGCCGGCCGGACATGATTATCACCGACATCCTGATGCCGATGATGGACGGCTTTACCCTATGCCGCCAGTGGAAGCAGGACGAGCAACTGAAAGAGATTCCCTTCGTCTTCTACTCCGCCACGTATACCGACCCCAAGGATGAGGATTTTGCCCTCAGTCTGGGGGCGGAGCGGTTCATTGTGAAGCCGGCAGAGCCAGACGTGTTCGCCGGGATGGTTCAGGAGATCATTCAGGAGCACGAGGCCGGCCGGCTGGTGGCGCCGAGGGAGCCGGTGGAGGAGGAAACGATCTACCTGCGGGAGTACAACGAGGCCCTCATCCGGAAGCTGGAAGACAAGATGATCCAGTTGCAGGAAACCAACCAGGAGGTAATCCGCCAGCGAGACCGACTGCAACTCCTCCACCGTATCGACCGCACCATCAGCAGCACCCTGGATCTCCCCGAACTGCTGGATCAATTGGCCGCGGAACTAATGTCTGTGCTGGGAGTCAACCGCTGCAACATCTGGCTGTTGGACGAGAGCGGTGAGTTCCTGACCGGTCGGGCCTACGGCCAGCCTGGCGAACCCGGTGTAGAAGGCATCCGTCTCCCCCGCGACGAGGCGTTGGTAGTCCGCCTGTTCGAGACGCGTGAACCGCTGATCGTGCCCGATGTGAGCGACCCGGCCTATGCCGACGTGGTCAACCCCGAGTACGTTGCTGCCTTCGATGTCCAGGCTTTCCTGGCCGTGCCGTTGGTGCAGCGGGATCGAGTCACTGGCATCCTGGTGCTGGACGATACCCGCGCCCCGCGAGTGTTCCAGCCGGCAGAGATCGAGTTGGCCCAGAGTGTGGGCGTGCAAGCAGCTATCGCCATTGAGAATGCCCGGCTGTTTGAAGAGGTCGTTGCTCACAACGCGCAACTGCGCCGGTTGGATCGGGCGATCGAACAGGCTGCCGAGGCAGTCGTTATCACAGATCCACAGGGCGAAATTGAGTACGTGAACCCGGCCTTCGAGCGCATCACAGGCTACAGCCGGGACGAGGCCCTCGGCCAGAACCCGCGCATACTTAAGTCTGGAAAACATGACCGGGCCTTCTACCGGCAGATGTGGGAGACCATTCTGGCCGGCAAGGTCTGGCACGGCTCGCTGATCAACCGGAAGAAGTCAGGTGAACTTTATCATGAGGAGATGACCATTGCACCCGTTCTCGCTGAATCAGGTACCGTCGTGAACTTCGTCGCCGTCAAGCGTGACATCACCGAGCGGGTGCGAGCAGAAGAACACATCCAACTCCAGTTGCAGCGTCTGGCTGCCCTGCACAACATTGACATGGCCATCACCGCCAGTGTGGACCTGCGCGTCCCCCTCAACATTCTGCTAGATCACGTCACCACCCAACTGGGTGTGGATGCTGCTGACATCCTTCGGCTCAATGTGTACACCCACACTCTGGAGTACGCCGCCGGGGTTGGTTTCCGCACAGACGCCCTCCGATACACCCGGCTGCGGCTGGGCGACGGTCATGCCGGACGTGCGGCCCTCGAACGTCGCCGCATCGAGATCCCCAATCTCGCCGAGGAAGCGGGCGACCTCACGCGCGCCCTGCAGATGGCCGGCGAGTCCTTCACCTCCTACTACGGCGTGCCGCTGGTCGCCAAAGGTCGCGTGTTGGGTGTCATGGAGATCTTCCACCGTTCTCCGCTTGCGCCCGATCCGGAGTGGTTTCGCTTTCTCGAAGCGTTGGCGACGCAGGCAGCCATTGCCATTGACAATGCTGCACTATTCGAGGATCTGCAGCGCTCCAACCTTGAGTTGACCCTCGCCTATGACATGACCCTGGAAGGCTGGGCACGAGCCCTGGAGTTGCGCGACCAAGAGACCGAGGGCCACGCCCGGCGTGTCACTGAGTTAACCCTGCGCCTGGCACACGCCATGGGGATGAGGGACGAAGAACTTGTACACATACGCCGGGGCGTCCTGCTGCATGACATCGGCAAGATGGGCATCCGTGATAGTATCCTGCTAAAGCCCGGCGAGCTCAACGACGAAGAATGGGAGATCATGCGCCAGCACCCGGTCTATGCCTATGAACTGCTGCTCCCCATCCCGTTCCTGCGCCCGGCACTGGACATCCCCTACTGCCACCACGAACGGTGGGACGGCAAGGGCTACCCACAGGGGCTGAAGGGCAAGCAGATCCCTCTGCCGGCGCGCGTTTTCGCTGTGGTGGACGTGTACGACGCCCTGCGCTCCGACCGCCCGTACCGCAAAGCCTGGACCGAAGAGCAGGCACGGGAGTACATCCGCGAGCAGGCCGGCAAGCACTTCGATCCGCAAGTGGTACAGGCATTCCTGGATCTCCTGGAGATGGATGAGTAGTCCAGGGCGAAGGGGCTTGGAACGGCAATCAGTGATCCAGTCATCATCAGCCATGAAACGTTCTACACGATTGGCAATTGGGGGAGCTGCTGGAGCAGTAGGCGCCGCCGGCTTTCTCTCCTGGCTCGCCGGCCAGCAATTAACCCAACGTCCCGACGCCGACGTCTACACCAATCCGGGGGCGTTCGACCTGCCGTTCGAACCCGTAAGCTTCCCCAGCCGCGACAGCGTGACCCTGCGCGGTTGGTTCATTCCGAATGAGGATATCCGGGGCACGGTCATCTTCTGCCCGGGGCACACGGGGAGTATGCACTCGGACCTGCTGTACGCACCGTGGTTCCACCAGGCCGGCTACGCCCTGCTGATGTTCGACTGGCGTGGGCGTGGACGCAGTGATGGGGCCGTGACCTCCCTGGGCATCCTGGAGCGACGCGATCTCCTGGGCGCCATCGATTTTCTCAGTGAGCGGGGCGTCAAGCGGGTGGGCCTGATGGGCTTCTCCATGGGGGGCGCTGTCGCCATGGCCACCTCACCCCTATCGGAGGTTGTCGCAGCCATTGTTTCGGATGGAGGGTTCACACGAGTGATGGACGTTGTCGCCAGTGGTGTGATCCGACGCCACCGGATGCCGGCGCCACTCGCCAGGTTGGTTAGCCGGCCCATCATCTGGGCTGCCAGTATTCAGTTGGGCGTGGATATCACGCTGATCGACCCCATCCGCTGGGCGGACTTCTTCCGCGCGCCCCTGCTGATGATCCACGGCCAGCGCGATCCGTTCGTGCCGCCATGGGCCGCCTATCGGCTCTACCACGCGGCGCGGGAGCCGAAGGAGTTGTGGATGGTGCCCGAGGCCGGCCATCGGGACATCCACAAGCTGCGGCCGCAGGAGTATCGGGAGCGGGTGGTTGGGTTCTTCGATCGGTGGCTGGGGAACCAGTGAACAGTAAACAGTGATCAGTAGCCAGGAAACTGATTACTGTTCACTGTTTACTGATTACTGAACTAGCGCAGGTAGTCGCGGAGACGTTTGCTGCGCGTGGGGTGGCGCAAGCGACGGATTGCCTTCGTTTCGATCTGGCGGATGCGCTCGCGGGTGACGCCGAATTTCTCACCGACTTCTTCCAGTGTGTGCTGATAACCATCGGTCAGGCCGAAGCGGAGTTGCAGGACGCGGGCCTCGCGCGGTGAAAGGCTGCCCAACACCTGCTCGATTTCTTCGCGGAGAAGTTCCTGCCAGGCGGCTTCCGTCGGCAATGGGGTCTCCTCATCTTCGATGAAATCGCCGAGTTCGCTATCTTCTTCCTCGCCAACGGGCAACTCAAGTGACAATGGCCGCTGTGCAATTTCCATGATCCGCTCAATTCTGCGCGGACTCATGTCCAGCTCGGCAGCCACTTCCTCAATCGTAGGCTCTCGCCCCAGCGATTGCTCCAACTGGCGCTGCGCCGTCCTGAGTTTGTTGATCTGCTCACTCATGTGCACTGGCACGCGAATGGTTCGGGCCTGATCTGCCAGCGCCCGAGTGATGGCCTGCCGGATCCACCAGGTGGCGTAGGTGCTGAACTTGTAGCCGAGACGATAGTCAAACTTCTCTACCGCCCGAATCAGGCCCAGATTGCCTTCCTGGATCAGGTCCAGGAATGGAACGCCATGCCCGACATACTTCTTGGCAATGCTCACAACGAGGCGTGAGTTGGCCTGGATCAACTGTTTGCGAGCACGTTCGCCATCCATAACCACGCGCTCAAGTTCCGCACGTTCGTTGGGTTCAAGTTGTTCGCTGTCGAGGCGTTTCTTGGCTTCATTGCCACGTTCCAGCCGCTTGGCCAATTCGACCTCATCTTCGGATGTGAGAAGTGTAATGGTGCCGATTTCTCTCAGGTACAGGCTGATGGTGTCGTCACTGTCAACGCCGGACGGGTCAGCAAGCCGGCGGGATCGACGAGCCTCGGCCGCTGCACGCGGCAGTTCGGTGTCGGTGTCGGCTTCACGCACTTCAACGCCGGCTTTTAGGAGCTCCGTGAACGCCGCTTCAACCTGCTCCGCGTTTTCTTCGTCATCCGGAAAAGCTTCCAGGATCTCCTCTGTCGTCAGATAGCCACGCTCCTGGCCCAGACTGATGAGGCCCTCGACGATCTCATTACCCAGATGGTTGTCCTCAAGACGGGCTACCATAAACTCCTGCTAGCTCCTCGCACACTGGATTTCACGGTCGGGGCAACAATGCCCGTTACTTTCCGACATCGACCTTACTAATTCAAGTGTATTGAATTTTGTCACTTTGTCAAACGATGCCGTAAAACGCAAAAGATGCAGGCGAGAGACACAAAGGGCGAGGGCCATGGCCCTCGCCCTTTGTGTCTCTCGCCCGGAACATCCTACATGGCCGGCAATGTTCGCCGAATCAGTTGGTAGTTCTCCAGCGCCTTTCCCGCACCGAGCGCGGTGCAGGCCATCGGGTTCTCGGCCACATAGCTGGGAACACCTGTTTCCTGAGTCAACAAGCGATCCATGTTTCGCAGTAGGGCACCGCCGCCGGCCATGACCATACCGCGATCGATCACATCAGAGACAAGTTCAGGTGGCGTCTGTTCAAGTACTTCTTTGGCAACGCCAACGATGGATTGCAGTGGCTCGACAATGGCCTCGGTCACTTCATCTGAAGAGATTTCGATTGTCTTGGGCATGCCGGCCACCTGATCCCGCCCGCGCACCTCCATGGTGAGCTCGGTGTCCATGGGCAGCGCACTGCTGATTTCGATCTTGATGTGTTCGGCCGTGCGGTCGCCGATCACGAGGTTGTACTTGCGGCGGACATACGCGGCAATCGCCTCATCGAGCTTGTTCCCGCCAACGCGCACCGAGGCGGATGTCACAATGCCATGCAGCGAGATCACAGCCGCCTCCGTGGTCCCACCACCCAAATTTACAATCATGTTTCCTGATGGTGTACCGATCGGCATGCCGGCCCCCATGGCTGCAGCGAGTGGCTCCGGGATCAAGAAGGCTTCCCGTGCGCCGGCCTGGACCGCAGCATCGTGCACGGCCCGACTCTCCACGCTCGTCACGCCAACAGGTACGCTGATCATCACCTCCGGGCGGAACAACGGCATTCGGCCAACCACCTTGGTGATGAAATAGCGCAGCATGGCCTCGGTCACAATGTAGTCGGCGATGACCCCATCACGCATCGGGCGCAGCACCTCGATGGTGTCGGGGGCACGCCCCAACATCTCCAGGGCCTCATTGCCCACGGCCATGATCCGGTTGTCGTTAACCGAAATCGCCACGACCGATGGCTCCTGGAGCACGATACCCTTCCCTTTCTCGTGCACCAGGACATTCACCGTCCCGAGGTCGATGCCAATTCGCTTTGAAAACATACCTGACCTACCCAAGAGACCTCCGAGGTTCTCGCCTTTGTCGCTGCATCCGGGGCCGGGGGGACCTCGATGGAACCCTGGCCCTGGTCCAGTTCGCTGGAGAAACCTCGGAGGTCTGAACTACTCGCTACCTGGCCGGCGCATATCCGCACGCCTGCGCCGCCGGCGGGCCACCTTGAGCCGAACCCGCGACCGCCTGAGCGCGCCCTCAATGGCCTCCATCTGGCCTTCGGGGACACCCTCCTTCAGCATTTTCTCGGCTCGTTGTCGGGCGGCCTCTGCACGCTCGACATCAATTTCGTCAGCGCGCTCGGCGCTATCAGCGAGAACGATGACGCGGTCTGGACGGACTTCAATGAAGCCCCCACCAATGGCGAGGAACTCCACCTCATCACCCTTCCGGATTCGCAATTCACCCGGCTGTAGGGCTGTCATCAGCAGCGAGTGCCGTGGCAAGATACCCATCTCACCCTCGATGCCGGGTGCTGTGACCATATCAACGTCATCACTGTAGACGTTGCGTTCGGCGGTGACAATATCCAGTCGCAGAGGCATGTTAATCCTCTCCGCGCTCCATCTGCCCGGCCTTTTCGATGGCGTCTTCCAGCGGGCCAACCATGTAGAAGGCCTGCTCGGGGAGGTCATCGACCTCGCCATCAAGGATCGCCTTGAAGCCTTCGACGGTCTTCTCGACCGGTACGTAGGCACCTGGCCGGCCAGTAAAAGCTTCGGCCACAAACATGGGCTGGGACAGGAAGCGCTGAATCTTGCGAGCGCGAGCGACAGTCAGCTTGTCCTCTTCGCTGAGCTCCTCGACGCCCAGGATCGCGATTACGTCACTGAGGTCGCGATAGCGCTGGAGCACGCGCTGGACCTCGCGAGCCACATAGTAGTGATCCTCGCCGACGATCTGTGGGTCCAGGGCACGGCTGGTCGATGCCAGCGGGTCCACGGCGGGGTAGAGTCCTTGCTCTGCAATGGAGCGTTCCAGGGCGATGGTGGCGTCCAGGTGGGCGAAGGTGGTCACAGGTGCCGGGTCGGAGTAGTCATCGGCCGGCACGTACACGGCCTGCAGCGAGGTGATAGAGCCGGTCTTGGTTGATGTGATGCGCTCCTGCAACTCACCCATCTCTGTGCCCAGGGTCGGCTGGTAGCCCACGGCGCTGGGCATTCGCCCCAGCAACGCCGAGACCTCCGAGCCGGACATCACGAAGCGGAAGATGTTGTCAATGAACATCATCACGTCCTGCCCACGGTCCCGGAAGTACTCGGCCATGGTCAGGCCTGTCAACCCGACCCGCAGGCGCACCCCCGGCGG
The DNA here is from genome assembly GCA_964532665.1 of uncultured Anaerolineales bacterium. GTDB lineage: Bacteria > Chloroflexota > Anaerolineae > Epilineales > JAANWY01 > CAZHMV01. The sequence goes on along the minus strand of CAZHMV010000035.1, from coordinate 12,753 downwards.
CTCGTTCATCTGGCCGAACACCATGGCCACCTGCTGGATCACGCCGGCCTCCTGGAGTTCGTACCACAGGTCATTCCCCTCGCGGGTGCGCTCGCCGATGCCGGCGAACACGGACACGCCCTGGTGCTCGCGACCAATGGTGGAAATCAACTCCATGATGATCACCGTCTTGCCCACGCCGGCTCCGCCGAAGATGCCTGTCTTTCCACCTTTGGTGAAGGGTGCGACCAGGTCAATGACCTTGAGCCCCGTCTCCAGGATCTCTGCCGTGGCCGCCTGTTCTTCAAAGGTCGGTGCGGGTCGGTGAATGGGGTACTGCTCTTCGGATTCCACAGGCCCCAGGTTATCGATGGGGTTGCCCAGCACGTTGAACAGCCGTCCCAGCGTGGGCGTGCCAACGGGGACCATGATAGGCCCTCCTGTATCGTAAGCATCTATGCCGCGCCGCAGGCCGTCTGTGGGTCCCATGGCGACACAGCGCACCCGATCACCTCCCAGGTGGTGTGCCACTTCCACCACAAGCTTGTCCCCCCCATGGCCGTCGGCCCCTATGGATTGCCCGAAGGCGGCATCGGACGTGCGCTCTCCCAGTGGGATCTCTACCGCGTTGTAAATCTCCGGCAACTCCCCCGCCGGGAACTCGACGTCAACCACAGGTCCGATCACCTGTGTTACTTTGCCCAGCGTGCCTTTTGCCATACGTTCTTTCTTCTCCTTTTCAAATGCCAGCAGTCGGTGATCAGTTTCAACCAGACTGATCACTGAATACTGATCACTGATTACTGCTATGCAAACTCCGCCCGTGCTTTGGCTAACGCCTCGGCCCCGCCGGCGATGTCCAGAATCTCCAGGGTGATGGCGGTCTGCCGCGCCTTGTTGTACGTCAGCGTCAGGTCCTGGGCCAACTCCTGGGCATTTTCGGTGGCATTGCGCATGGCCACCATGCGAGCCGAGTGTTCGCTGGCCTGGGCCTCCAGAATCGCCTGATAAATCTGAAGCAACGTGAGGCGCGGTACAAGTTCGTTCAGGATGGTTTGCGGGTCCGGCTCGAATGTGTACACCGTGGGTAGCCGCTGCTCCGGCAGGGCTGGCTCAACTGGAAGCAGGGGACGGATGACCGGTCGCTGGACCAGCGTATTGACAAAATCTGTGTATCCAAGATATACCTTGTCGAATACACCGTCGGTGTAGTCATCGATCACCAGCCGGGCGATAGGGCTGACCTCCGTTGTAGACGGCAAATCCCGAATGTCGGTGAAAACTGCATGCATCGGGTAGTTGTTACGCGCCAGAAAGGCTGCCCCTTTGCGCCCGATGGCCATCACCAACACCGGAACTTCCTGCTGTTTGACGAAGTCCAGGGCTGTGCGCAGGATGTTGGAAACCAACGGGCCGGCCAGACCTCGATCTGGCGTAATGAGCAGCAGGCCGATGGTCTTCACCTCGCGCTGGATCAGTAGAGGGCTGGGAACGGGTCCCCGCCTCGGCTGGCTTGCCAGGTATGTCAGCACCTCGTTGGCCTTGTCGGCATACTCGCGGCTGGCCAGCGTGGCTTCCTGAGCGCGGCGCATCTTGGAGGCTGCCACAGCCTCCATGGCCCGGGTCACCTGGCCAATGTTCTTGACACTGCGAATACGACGTTTGAGCTCACGTATGGTGGCCAAGGTTTCCCCCTTACACTATGCTCCAGCCGCCATTGGCGCTTGTGCTGACTGCTCCCCGAAGTCCGTCGTTTGCTTGAAGGCATCAATCGCCTCCCGCAGCCGCTCTTCGGTTTCGGCATCCAGGTCTTTCGTCTCACGGATACGCTGGCCTATGTCGGGATAGGTCGAGGTCATGAAGCGGTGGAATTCCTCTTCCCAGGCGTGCACCTTGTCTGCCGGCACGTCGTCCAGCGCTCCCTGCGTGCCGGCGAAGATGATCATGACCTGCTGTTCGAGCGGGACCGGCTGGTACTGGGACTGTTTCAGAATCTCCTGTAGCCGGATTCCCCGCTCAAGCTGATCTCGGGTGGCCTTGTCCAGGTCCGAACCGAACTGAGCAAAGGCCGCCAGCTCACGGAACTGGGCCATATCCAGCTTCAGCTTGCCGGCCACTTTCTTCATGGCCCGGGTCTGGGCAGCGCCACCCACGCGGGATACCGAGATGCCCACGTCCACCGCCGGGCGAATGCCGGCGTAGAACAACTCCGGCAGCAGGTAGATCTGCCCATCGGTGATGGAAATCACATTGGTTGGGATATACGCCGATACGTCACCCAACTGGGTTTCAATGATGGGCAGAGCTGTCAGCGATCCTCCGCCGTAGTCGGGGTGCAGCTTGGCCGCCCGTTCCAGGAGGCGGGAGTGCAGGTAGAACACGTCGCCCGGGTAGGCCTCGCGGCCTGGTGGACGCCGCAGCAGCAGAGACACCTGGCGGTAGGCCCAGGCGTGCTTGCTGAGATCGTCATACACGATCAGGGCATCCTTGCCGTTCTCCATGAACTCCTCGCCCATGGCGCAGCCGGCATAAGGCGCCAGATACTGGAGCGCCGCCGGGTCGGAGGCTGACGCCACCACCACGATGGTATGCTCCATCGCGCCATAACCTTCCAGCGTCTGAACTACCTGGGCGATCTTGGCGCGTTTCTGGCCAATCGCCACGTAGATGCAGATCAGGTCTTTGCCCTTCTGGTTGACAATGGCGTCAAGGGCGATAGCGCTCTTACCTGTCCCGCGATCGCCAATGATCAGCTCGCGCTGGCCGCGGCCGATGGGGATCATCGAGTCAATCGCCTTGAGGCCCGTCTGTACAGGCGTATCCACACTCTGGCGGTACACGACGCCGGGTGCGATGCGCTCCACCGGCCGAATCTTGGTCGCCCCAATGGGGCCTTTGCCATCGATGGGCTCACCCAGGGCATTGACGACTCGACCGATGAGTTGCTCGCCCACAGGGACCGAGGCAATTCGCCCGGTGCCGCGAACGGTATCGCCCTCCCCGATGTCGGTGTAGTCCCCCATGATGATGATGCCAACCTGTTCGTCTTCCAGGTTCAGGGCGATGCCCATGACACCGTTTTGAAATTCGACCAGTTCACTTACCATGACGCCGGCCAGGCCCGAGACGCGGGCGATACCGTCGCCAATCTCCTCAACGGTACCGACCTCGACCATCTCGACCGGCGCTTCAAAACTCTCAATCTGTCGCCGAAGAATCTCGGTAATATCATCCACACGGATTGCCATTACTTGGCCTCCATCTAGCCAGTAATCAGTATTCAGTGATCAGTAATCAGTGGCCGGTTCCTGGTCACTGATTACTGGTTACTGATTACCGGTCACTGTTATTGTCGGCTAACGAGCCGGTCACGCATCGTCTCCAACTTGGTGGCGACGCTGCCATCGATGTACTTGTCACCAATTCGTATGGTGAGCCCCCCGATAAGGGATGGGTCCACCTGATAGTTGATCTCTACCTCTTCTCCGAAGCGCCGGCGCAGGCTCTGTTCGATTGCTTGCCGCTCAGCGTCACTTAGCGGAACGGCGCTGGTCACCTGACCAAGGGGCATTTCGAGCACCCCCTGCCGCAGCAGGCGCTCATAGTCGCCAATAATCTCATCCAGCATGTTGACATCGTTATTGCTGGCGAGCGTGTAGACGAAGTTGCGTGCGCGGCGGTCAATATCCGGGCCCAGCACATCCTCCAGGAGCGCTTTTTTCTCATCGAAGGGCTTCACCGGATCGTCTAGCGCCATGGCCAGATCGCGCCGTTCGATTCGCTCTTTGATCTTACGAAGGTCTTCCAGCCACTCACCCACAGCCGTTTCGTACACGGCCCGGGCGTAGGCGTGGGGCGAGGCGTCCATTATGTGAGCTCCTTCCCTAGTTCCTGATCGATGAAGCTCTGGATGAGCTGTCGGTGAACGCTTTCATCGATCGCGCCATCCAGGATTCTCTTAGCAGCCAGGATAGACAGGTCTGCAACCTGCGTCCGCAGTTGCTCCAGTGCCTGGCGCCGCTCGTACTCGATCTCTTCCCGGGCCCGGGCTTTGATCTGTTCTGCTTCCTTGCGTGCTTCGGCAATGATCTCCCCGCGCGCCTCCTCACTGGCCTGCATGGCCCGCTGGATACGCGTCTGGCTCTCCTGTCGCTGACGGGCCAGCTCTTGCTCGTATTGCTTGCGTTGCTCTTCGGCTTCTGCACGTACGCGCTCAGCTTCGGCGAGCCCCTGACGAATGCGCTCGCGACGCTCATGGAGCATGTTCAACATGGGGTTATACAGGAAGCGATATAGCAAGAATAGCAGAATCGCGAAGTTGATGATTTGTGTGATGAGAAGGTCGAGTCTGATGCCTAACTTTTCCAACGGTTATACCCCTCCTTGGTGGCAGTCATCCGTACAGCAGTCTCGCGATATTCTCCGAAATGATGAGTACCGCGAGACTGCCTCACGTGGTCCTATGTCGCTCGCTGCTACCACACAGTCTGTCAAGCAACCCTCCAGAGGGCCGGCCAGGCTTCTGCACCGATCGCACAGTTCCGACGATGATCGGTTCACGGGCCTGCCAGATACCCGCGGTCGTGACCGAGACAACTGCAAATTGATCGCTAGACGACGAACAGCAGAATAAAAGTCACTACCAGGGCGTAGATGGCAACGGCCTCGGCGAAGGCGATGCCAATGAACATGTTGATGCGGATTGAGCCCTCTACTTCTGGATTACGACCGATGGCCTGCAAGGCCCCGAGAGTAACCAATCCGATTCCTATGCCGGGACCAATCGCGCCACCGCCGATGGCAAGGCCCGCACCGATCAGTTTGCCGATCAACCTGGCAGTCTCGATATCCATATTATTGACCTCCTTGATATGTGATGGATGTTTCTATGATACCGCGTTCAGACCTTAAAGGGTTCCGAAGCCTTCAGGGCCTGTTGGGAACTTATTTCCAGGCAGGTTCTTAGTGACCTTCAAGAGATATGATTGCCATGGTCATGAAAGCCAAAGTAAGCACGGCGAAGATGAAGGCCTGGATCAGGCCGACGAACACTTCCAGTCCCAGGAAAGGTAGAATCAGAAACATGGACAGGAATGATGGCATGACCAATAGCAGCACTTCACCAGCAAAGATGTTGCCGAACAACCGGAAAGAGAACGAGATGATCTTGGCTAGCTCACTGATCATCTCAACAATGCCTATGTAGAAGTCCAGAAAGCCCATCATGAGGGCCCCGGTTGCGCTTCCCTCTTCGCGACCGGTGAGTACACGGAAAAAGTGGCGGAAGCCATTGATGTTGATAAACTTTCCGGCGTAGTGTACAATCCCCAACTCGCGGATGCCCCACGCCTGGGTCACCGTGACCGAAATCAGGGCCAATGCCAGAGTAAAGTTCAGGTCTGTGCTCGGTGACCGAAGGAGCGGGATCATCACGTCTTTCCCCTCGTGCACCTGACGGAATCCCACAGCCGCCAGGATCGGCGTGAGCAAATCGATCCAGTTGGAGACCAGGACGAAGAGGAAGATCGTGGCAACAAGGGGAAAGAAAGCCGGGGCGAGTCGAGCTCCCGCCACGTCCTCTACCAGGCCATATATGGCCTCGATGATCATCTCCATAGCATTCTGGAGTCCCTTGGGAACCAGTTCCATGTTCCGGCTGACGACAAAGGCGAAAACGACAAGAAACAACATCGTCAACCAGGTCGTTAGCAGTGCATTGGTGATGGGGAAAAGACCAAAGAATGTCCACGGGTTTTCCGGAGAAGGAATTGGTTCAGCAGCGACCAGAATGGGGGGGCGTGAAAATGGGAGAAAAATACCTAGTGCGAGCAAAGCGATTGACACAACAAGTGCAATGATTCTGTTTCGCGTCACTACTTCTCCTCCTTGGGTGGCGCATATTTGTCGTAGATGCCTTGCACGGTGCGATAAACTCCTATGATTGATATGACCACACCGATGTGCATGAATATGAGAAGGCCGCAGGGGGAGGAACCAAGTTGCTTATCTATCCACAATCCCAGGCCAAGCGTCAGAAAGATCGCCGTTATCACGATGGCCCCCAGGCGCATAATAAGGGCCATCGGCCCTAGCGTTTCTTTCATTTAATATCCCCTCATGGCCGCGCCAAATTATACACGAGCTTCCACGAAATGGCAAGGCAGCTATGGCCGAAAACCGATGGAATGACTCAAAATCTAATCGATTTCTTATGATTCCTTAATCTTCCTCTAAGGTTCCCGGATATACTTATCTTTAGAAAAGTGACTACCCCCCCTGTCGGATCAGCGGGTCTCTCTTAATGGGGCGAAGAGAGACCCGCTGATCCTTTTGACTGGGTCTTCCTTCCGACGAGGATCGTAACCGAACTGTCTGGCCAGTGTAGCACGTTGCAGGTCACGGCGAAGCCGGCCTCTTTGTACAGATTCACCACCAATCGCAGCGAGTCCCCGCCACCCTGTGTGACCCGAAATGCCAGGTTGACTACCCGCCCATACAGGTCATCGCGTAGCCGGGCCCCATCCACGATCACCACACGTCCACCCGGGCACAAGACACGCCAGATTTCTCTGAGTGTTATGGGCTGCAAGGCAAAGTCGGTCGGGAACGTCATCACGACGCTGTCAAAATGCCCGTCAGGCCACGGCAGTGCCTGTGCCCGGCCCCACACCAGGCCGGCGCGGAGACCCCGACGACGTAGCCGGCGTTGAGCAATGCGGACCATCTGCGGTGACGCATCGATGGCAGACACGGCGTAGCCCTCGGCCGCCATCTGGGCCAGCAAGTGCCCCGGCCCACTCCCAATCTCCAGCACCCGACTCCCTCTGATCCCTGGTAAGACAGCGCGTCCCCATTCTTTCCACTGCCCCCGAGACACAACCCAGGCGACGGCGTCGTAGGCCCAGACAAAGTTGGTGTAGAGTTGCGTGAACCCCCACTCGACGAAGCGCCACCACCCCTTCAGAAAGTCGTAGATGTTCATCGGCGGCGCAACTCGTCGAGGAGCCGGGGTAACAGCTTGCCCGACGGACCTTGCAGAAACACGTCGGCGATTCGGGTCGCGCCACTGGGGGAGGGATTAATCTCGATGATGGATGCGCCGTGGTTAGTCGCTTCGTAAGGCAGCAAGGCAGCCGGCTGCACAATCGCCGATGTGCCGACGACGAGCATCACGTCGCATTGCCGGCTCTCCTGAATCGCCCGATCCATGGCATCGGCCGGCAGGTATTCACCGAACCACACGACATCCGGGCGCACCAGGCTGCCACAGTGCGGGCACTTCGGTGGGACTTGGTGCGTCTGCTCCGACTCCTCCAGATCCAGCCGTCTTCCCTCGTCCAGGCACTTGTAGCGGTAGATGTTGCCGTGGAGCTCAATGATGTCGGAGCTACCGGCGCGGCGATGCAGGTCGTCCACGTTTTGGGTGACAACCACCACGCGCGGCACCAGCGTTTCCAATTCGGCGATGGCCAGGTGGCCGGGATTGGGTTCCACCTCACTGTAGAGAGCCCGCCGGTACTGGTACCAATTCCAGACCAGCTCCGGGTTGCGGCGAAATCCCTCCGGCGATGCCAGTTCCTCAGGGTCATACCTGGCCCACAGACCTTCCTGCGCATCACGAAACGTGGGCAGCCCGCTCTCTTTGGAGACGCCGGCCCCGGTGAAAACCACCACGTGTTGGGCTTGGGCGATGAGTTCAGTTGCTTGTTGGACGAGGTTTCTCATAGTCCAACTTATAATTCTGCCGTTCGTTGCTCAGTGGCCGTCAGCAGTCGCGGGCTCCGGCAAGCCCCACGCTTGACGCTTTCGCCCGGAGCACTACAATTGCGGATGCATGAAAGGGAGACCACTGTGCCTGTGATAAACTATCTTTTCTGCGGTCTGCACGTGTACGTCTTTGTGCTGGCTCTGCTGATCACTTTCTCCGCCTGGCGAAGCCGGCTGCGCTGGGTTGGCCTTGCAATCAGCGCATTGGCGCTCCTCTTCGCCATCACCCCGCTGTTCAACCCCGTCTGGCTAACAGCCCTTCAACTGCCCGGCAAGCTGACCATTTTGGCAGGTTCCATTCTCATCACCGTGCTGACCAGGCGATCCGATACCCGTTACATTGGCTTCCTGCTCGTGGTCGCCGCCGGCGGTGCGGTGTTCGCGCAGATGATCGCGTTCTAAGGTTCCATAGTAACGCATAGGGAATCATGCACCCGGCTCATTTACGCATCTTCTTCGGCGCGGTCTCGCAGCTCCAGCACTCGTTTTTCCGCATTCTGCGCCGGCCCAAGGGAGCGAAAGGCGTAGAGAAAGATACCCGCGCCCAGGACGGCGAACACAATGAAGTAGATCCAGAGAGTAGACACAGGCAACTCCTAAGCACTCAATTGTTCCTGCGCGCTGCGCAGCGCAATGCGCGTCTGCTCCAACCGCATACGATTGGTGAGCAGGTAGACGTACATCACCGTGAACGCAATCAGCGAGATAACCAGGACAACGATCATCATCGGTTCCATGGCCGGCCCGCCCTCACGCAAAACCACCGGCGTGGGGTGCTGAGTGCGCCAGATGCGCACCGCGAAGTGGTTCAGAACAATCACCGGCACGCCGACCACGGCGATCACCGCCGACAGGCGAGCCTGCTGTGGCCCCGGATCGGTGTAAGCCCGCAGCATCAGGTACGCCACGTACAGGAACCACAAGAAGAGGGTCAGCGTCAGGCGCATATCGCCCCAGGTCCACCAGATCCCCCAGAAGGACTTGGCCCACAGGCTGCCGGTCACCAATGCCAGCGTTGTGAACACCACACCCAACTCGGCTGATGACAGGGCGAGCACGTCCCAGCGCCGGTTGCGCGTGGCGAGATACGCAATGCTTGAGACGAAAACCACGGTGAATGCCAGGTAAGCAGTCCAGGCTGAGGGAACATGGAAGTAGAAGATGCGGAAAGCATCGCCCAGCGTCTGTTCGGGTGGCGACATAATGAGTGCTCCGAACAGAGCAACCAGCATCAACACCAGGGCTGCCCAGCCTGTAATCTGGCTCCAACGCTCCAGTCGATCGTTCATATCTTTCCTCCCTAGCCCCTATGCCTCTACAGCGAATTCGAAACTGAGCCAGGCCACGACAAACAGAATGGCATCGTACGCTAACAGGACCCCCAACTCAGGTGTGAGTGTGCTCAGTGATTTGCCGCGTAGAATCGCTCCCGTTGCCTGCACAGCGACAATGATGACGGGCATGAGCGTCGGGAACAACAGGACGGGCAGCATCACTTCCCGGGCCCGGGTGTGCATCGCCACCGCGGCCAACAGCGTGCCCACAGCGACGAAGCCGACCGTTCCCAGGAACACAATCGGGATGATCGCTGCAAGCCGCACCACAGACATGTTAAAAAACACAGCGAACATGGGGAGAAGTATGGCTTCGGTGATGAGCATCAACAATACGTTTGCCGTCGCCTTGCCCAGGTAGATCGCGCTGCGGTCCACCGGAGCCAGCATCAGGCCGGCCAGGGACCCACGATCCTTCTCCACCGCAAAGGAGCGGTTCAACCCCAGCGTACCCGAGAACGTGAACGCCACCCACAGGATGCCCGGCGCAACCGTTGTCAGGTCAACCCGCTGCAGCTCGAAGGCGAAGTTGAAGATCACAACGGTCAGCAACGAGAAGACGAGCGTTGCGCTGATGACCTCCTTGCCGCGCCACTCGGTGAGCAGGTCCTTGCCGGCAATCGTGCCGGCCTTCTTCAGATACCCACTCGCCTCGGCAACCCATCCCTGAGTCGCCGGGATCTCACGCTGCCCGGGCCACGTAGTGGCGATAGATGGCTCCGAAGTCTCCCCCATCAATCTCCTCTCGTGAAGCGCGATAGGCCACCCGGCCCCGCGCCAGAATGGCAACCTCGTCGCACAGGGCCAACCCGCGCTCCAGGTTGTGGGTTGCCATGATGATGGTGCGACCTTGCCGGCTCAGGCCGGTCAGAATCTCCCCCAGCGTCTCTGCGGCCTCCGGGTCCAACCCGGTGTAGGGTTCGTCCAGCAACAGTAGCGCCGGGTCGTGAAGAATCGCGCGCGCGATGGACAACCGCTGTTGCATGCCGCGCGAAAACTCATGCACCAGGCTGTACCGCCGCCCTTGCAGCCCGACTCGCTCCAGTGCCAGGTCGATATGCCTGTCCAGGTCCGGTACGTCATACAGCCGGCCATAAAACCGCAGATTCTCCTCGGCACTCAGGTCTGGATACAGCAACGTCTGGTGTGTTACCAGCCCGATGGATCGGCGCAGCCGCGCTCCGGCGCGCTTCAAGGGCACGCCGGCCAGATAGATTTCCCCGGACGAGGGCCGGCTGAGCGTTGCCAGAATCCGAATGAGCGTTGTCTTGCCGGCGCCGTTCGGACCGAAAACCGTCAGAAACACCCCTGCCGTCAGCGTCAAATCGACCTTGCGTAGAGCCCACGTCGGCCCAAACCGCTTGGACAGACCTTCGATGACGACCAGGGGCGGTGAGTCAACTCCCATAACAAGTCAAACTATAGCATGGAAACTGCCATGCGTCAATACAGAAGCCACGGCGCAACTGCTCAGCCACCCTCCCGCAGGTTGCTGAGAAAGACACTTCTGCCTCTGAGACCAGGTCTCCAGCCGTGATTCTCAGCGAAAGAAGGCTCAAACCTGCGGGAGGGTGAGTAGTAGCGCCACAGCTTTACAGGTTGTTTACAAACTGACAAAGACTGGCTAACAGGTGGGCGATACCCTTGAGTCAGAGTGTTGAAGTAAGCAAGTGTGTCATTCATCGAGCCGTGATTTGACAATTGGGCATAGTGTGAGTACTGCGTACTGCGTATTACGCAATACGCAGTACGCAGTACATAGTACGCATCACCTCAGTCAAGGCTGGTTCGATGAACTGCACACACCACAGGCTAAGGAGGTTCTTTTGATGAAGCGACGTTACATGTTCGCCATAGTGATGGTTGTGGTTTTGTTGCTGGTCACCGCGGTTTCGGCCCTGGCCGAACCGACACCCCCCGTGCAAGCACAACATGTGCCAACGATCCGCATCGGCGCAGCCCGGGGGGCTATTGTGCAGGATCGAGCGGCCGCCCATAATTTCGTTCGACCGGCGCCCGAGGAGATGCCCACGTTCACCGTAATGCCCGGTACCACGGTGCGCATGATGGCCGGCGCCAGTGGCCTCTGGCTCGGTGAGTCAGGCGGCACTCTGTCCGCTGATCTTGAAGTGTACTCGGTTGACGAGCAGGGTGCCATGACCCTCCTGGACGACGACCATGTCTCCGACACAAAGGACGGGCCGGCCTTCGAGCAACACCCCCTCGGGGTTTCAGTCTCTTTCTACCAGCCGGGGGAGGTCCACCTGCTCGTGCGTCTTACGGCCACAGCCGAGCCGAATGAGGGTGAACCCGCTCAGGATGTGGATGAGCTTGAGGCCAACGTGGTCGTCTTCGACCCGTCCACCTTCGGCTCCATCTCCGGTCAAGTGACGGCGAACGACTCTGGCGACCCCCTGGAAGGGTTGCGGGTCATCGCCGGCAACCGGGAACTGCGTATTCGTCGCACGGCTCGAGCCGACGCGGAGGGGAAGTACACTCTCGAGGGGTTGCCGGCCGGTGACTACATCGTTGGCGTGCAGGCAAAAGGCACGGCCTATCTGGGTGAAGTGTATGACAACGTCCACTCGCCGGACGAGGCAACACCAGTGACAGTAACAGAAGGCGCAGATACGCCTGGAATCGACTTCGGCCTCGACCGGGGCGCTCAGATTTCCGGCACGGTCACCGATCAGGAGACCGGGGAGCCGCTGGCCGGCATCCCCATCATGGTCCGGCCTGTGTCGCCGGCCGAGGGGGCCGGCGGCACACCGTCAGTGCCGGCCATCACGCCACAGGGTCACCAGCCCGTGCCTGGCTTGCAAAGCCGACAGGGGTCGCCTGCTGCACAAGGCACGGCCAACCGCCAGCATCGCCGGCCCCATCCGGCAGCAGTGACAGATGAGGAAGGCCACTACACCATCCAGAGGTTGCGGGCCGGCGAGTACATGGTGGCCGCTGCCGGCGTGCGCCAGGGCTACGGTGTTGAGTTCTGGCAGGAGGCGCCAACCCCCAAGGAGGCAACGCCTGTCATTGTGGAGGAAGTCGGTCAATCTGTGCCGAACATCGACTTCACGCTGGAGCCACAGTCTCCCTAGTGCCTGTCAGCCCCCCTCTTACCGGCCAGGGCCGCTCGGGCAGGGGCGGTCCTGGCCGGCTATCTCTCGCTAAATACCTCACGTCCAGTACTTGAAACTGCACTAACAAAGGCCAGGCTCTGGCCCGGTCCATCCAATCGGAGCTGGCTGCGCTCGACCGAGCCCAAACCCTGGAAGAAACCATGCAAGCATTACGGGGACGCTCATGGTCGTGATAGACACCGATGTGTTTCTCCTCGAGTTCGCCTTTCATACTGCACCCTCCCGCCGCACCGAAGTCGGTGAGGACCACCCACCAGTCCCTCACCGCTCGTTTCACTGTGCAACTCACCTCTACGGGTGCTCACCTGGCTCAGTGGCCAGATGGTGGCAGTGACGCTGATGGCCGTTGCGCTGCCCACATGCCCGCCCACCATCGTTTCGGTCTGGTAGCCGTGCAGGTGCAACGGGTGGCCGGCGGTGGAGACAACTCGTTGCAGTGCCGGATCGGCAGCGTAGAGACCGTCGATGGTCCAGGTGGCGGTGTCGTAGCAACCAAAGTGGCCTGCCAGACGATACCAGTACTGGTCATTCCGCCC
>CAZHMV010000034.1:0-42529 GCA_964532665.1 uncultured Anaerolineales bacterium | reverse complement strand
CGAGGTCTCCCGACCGATGCCCTGTGCGGCGGCGGTCAGGAGACCTTGCCGAACGGACGAATACTCTGCGATGTCAGCATGATCCAATCTCAAATCTCAAATCTCTACTCTCCAATCTCCAATCCCACTGAATCTCGAATTCGGCCAGCCAGTCTGCGTGCCCTCTCCGGCGCATCGCCCACGTACCTGCTCGCGTCCAGCAGTTCGCGAACGCGGTCGGGGATCAGGTATTGGGTGATGGCCTCGTCGCCGGCCAGCCGATCGGGCAGCGGGTTGGCGTCTCCGGCGGCGACGGCCTCCCACGCGGCCAGGGAATGTTGGCGAATCACCTCGTGCAGCACCTGTCGGTCCCCGCCGGCCTTCACGGCTTCCACAAGTACCCGCTCGGTAGCCGCAAAGGTGCCGTAGCGGTGCAGGTTGCGCGCCAGCGCCGTCTCGTCGATTTCCAGGCCGGCCAGCAGCCGGCTCGCCCGGCGCAGGGCCTCATCGGTGGCCAGGAAGGCCACGGGCAGCACTTCGCGCCGGTTGGCCGAGTCGTCCAGCGTCCGCTCCAACAGGCTGTGGGCCATGTTATCCCACGCTACCCGCGGCAGTGACGCCACGAACCGGGTCAGACTGTCGATGTTTTCAGCGGCCACGGGGTTGCGCTTGAACGGCATGGCCGACGAGCCCACCTGCTTTTCGCCGAAAGGCTCGAACCACTCGTGAGCCAGCGGCGATTGCAGCAATCGTAGATCGAAGGCGAACTTGTAGAGCGTGCCGGCCATGCCCGCCAGGGCGTTGAGGACCAGCCAGTCTTGTTTCCGGGGGTAGACCTGCGTGGCGACATCGAAGGCTTCCAGATCGAGGGCATCCATCACCTGCGCCTCCAGGTCCGCCGGCGTCATGTCTGTGCCGGCCAGCAACTGCGTAAACGACGCCGACGTGCCGGTCGCGCCTTTGATCCCTTTGCCGTGAACCCCATCCCGTGCCCGGCGTAGCTCCTGGAGATCGACCAGCAGGTCCTGGCCATATTGCGCCAGCCGATAGCCAACGGTGGTCGGCTCCGCCGGCTGCAGGTGAGTGAACCCCATGCACGCGGTATCGGCCCAGCGATCGATTCCGCCGGCCAGATGGGCCAGCAGCGTTGCCAGCCGGTCGATGATCAGGTCGAGGGCTTCGCGGATCCGCAGCGCATCGGCGTTGTCGAGAATGTCGGTGCTGGTCGCGCCCAGGTGAATGATCCCGCCGCCCACCGGGCACTGTTCAGCAAAGGAGCGCAGCTCTGCCATCAGGTCATGGCGAATCTCACGCTCGATCTCATGCGCCCGAGGAAGATCGACGTCATCTCGATGCGCTCGCAGGTCGGCGACCTGTTCCGCTGTGACAAGGCCGGCCACCTGTTGTGCTTCGGCCAGCGCAACCCAGACACGCCGCAACAGCCGCCGGCGATGCACCTCAGACCAGATGTGCCGCATCTCCTGGCTGCCATAGCGCCAGGTGAATGGGGACAGAAACGTTGTGTGATCAAAACGCTCGGTCATGTCTGAACTCTCCTCGCTGTCCGGCACTTGATGAAGGTTGGTTACTACCTTGACATTGTTAAATTTCGGTTGTAGGGCGGTTTTGCTAACCGCCTCGGCTTGCGTCGGATAGCAAATCCGACTACAAACTCGGGAAATCATAGAACACATGTACAATCTAACAATGTCAAGCTACTCAGCCTGCTCGGCCTGGATTGTCAAATCCAGGCCGAGAGCCACGGTATCAACGCGATTTCGCCGTTTCAGCCGCCGGATCTGGTGATCCGGCGGGAGCGGCTGAGTAGTAACGAAGATTGAGAATTTAATCCGGTAACACGACGACTCGCCCGGCCGGCTCGCCGACGAATGAATTCGCCGGCTGATACCGTGAAGTGCGTTGAAAACGCACTCTCTGCGCGGTGGATCCAACGCTCGCAACCCGTTTCAACGGGTTTCGCAGTAGCAGGCGGGCAATTCATTGCTCGCTCGCCTCAACCCACGGAGGCGGGTTTTGCACTCGTTGCCGCGAACTCATTCGCCAGGCTCGAAATGTGCCATTGTCAGGGTAGTTGCTTCCTCCATCTGGCCGCACCCCTGTCCCGAAGCCTACAGGTCCGCTGCGTAGCGGATCCCGTTCTCAAACAACCGAAGGCCCAGCCGGCCACCCTGTCCGCGCGCCCAGCGTGGGTGCTGGTGAGGCAGCACGTGATCTTCGGGGTGGGGCATGAGGCCGAGGACATTGCCCTGCGGATTGCAGACGCCGGCAATGTCCGCCATCGAACCATTGGGATTGAGGGGGTATCGGCCCTGGGCCGGCCGGCCATCGATGTCCACGTAGGTGAGCGCAACCTGGCCGGCATCGCGCAGGCGGGCTAACGTCTCCTCGTCCCGCACCATGAATCTGCCTTCACCGTGAGCAACCGGGCAGTAGACCAGATCATCCAGACCCTGGGTGAACACACATCGACTTTCGGGCTCCGGCTGCAGGTACACCCAGCGGCACTCGAACCGGGCGTTGGCGTTGCGCGCCAGTGTAAATTGCAAATGGCGAATGGCGAATGGCGAATGGCGAATGGCGAATCGTGGATCGTCAGCCACTTCACAATTGACAATTGACAATTCACAATTAGCCGTTAGCAGCCCCGCCTTCACCAACGCCTGAAAGCCGTTGCAGATACCCAGCACCGGCTTGCCGGCCTCAATGAACCCTGCCAGTTCCTCGCCTAGATGGACCTGCAGATCCAGCGCCAGGAGCTTGCCGGCCCCCAATGCGTCGCCGTAGGTGAACCCGCCCGGCAGCACCAACATCTGGTAGTCACGGAGACGCCGTTCGCCAACCCGCAACTGGCTGATGTAGACAATCTCCGGCGCACCGCCGGCCAGCTCACAGGCCAGCGCCGCTTCCTGGTCGCGGTTCGTACCGGGAGCGTGGAGGATAGCCACGGATGGGTTCATGGACATACTCTCTCCCTGGTCAGTAATCAGTCATCAGTCATCAGCATTCAGTAATCAGTCGCCCTTCGCAGAGAGCGAGCAATGAATTGCCCGCCTGCTACTACGAAACACGTTAAAACGTGTTAGATCAGGGTGATTTAGCGCGAAAAGAGTGCGTTTTCAACGCACTTCGCAGTATCAGACGGCGAATTCATTCGTCGGGCTGCTGAGCGCAGAGCCTCCATGGGCAGTTCGGTAATAGACTTGCCCTCCAACCCGACGATGGTGAGACAATCGGTATCGGCCACGGTGCCAATGCGTGCAAGCGGGAACCCATCGAACAGCATCTCAAAGGCCGGCGCGTCTTCGGGGGCCACTTCGATCAGATAGCGGCTGAGGGATTCGGCGAACAGGGCGATGTCATCGTGGTTAACATCGCGCCTTCGCGGGAGCATCCGCAGGTCGAGTTGGAGCCCCAGCCGGCCAGCCAGGGCCATCTCGGCCGCTGCCACCCCGAGACCGCCTTCGCTGAGGTCGTGACACGCCTGCACCAGCCCCCGTTGCATCGCGCGGTACACCGCCCGGGCGATGGCCGGCCCTTCGGCAGAGGGCTGGGGCGGCACACCGCCATACACGCCCAGCAGGTGAAAGTAGTGTGAGCCACCGAGTTCGCGGCGTGTCGTGCCGGCGATGTATAGCAGGTTGCCGGCCGCTTTGGCGTCCATCGTCACACAGCGGTGGATGTCCGGCACGAGGCCGGCGGCTGAAATCAGCAGCGTGCCCGGAATCGGCGTCATCTCTCCGCCAGGGCCAACGTATTCGTTGTTCAGGCTGTCCTTCCCCGAGATGAACGGCAGGTCGTAGGCCCGAGCGGCGTCGTGGCAGCCCCTGGCAGCGCGAACCAGGCCCCCCAGCCGGTCCGGTTGCTCCGGGTTGCCCCAGCAGAAGTTGTCCAACAGCGCCAGCCGGCCCGGATCGGCACCAACAGCCACCGCGTTGCGCACCGCCTCATCCACTGCTGCCCAGGCCATAAAATACGGATCGAGCAGGCCGATGAGCGGATTGATGCCCACACTCAGAGCTATCCCCCGCCATTCTCCGTTCTCCATTCTCCGTTTTCCATCTTCCAGATCGACCGGGCGGAGCACGGTTGCATCAGAGGGTCCAGCCATCTCCACACCGACCAGCGGCTTCACGACCGTTCCACCCCGGACCTCGTGATCGTAGCGGCGGATGACGGCTTCCTTGCTGGCGATGTTGGGGTGGTTGAGGAGACGGAGCAGCGTCCCGCCTGGATCAACCGGCGCTGAGAATTCGGGTTCTGTCGTGTTGGGCGGGGTCCAGGTGGCGCGCAGGCGACGTCGGGGCAGGCCCTCGTGCAGGAAATCCAGCGACAAGTCGGCGACAGGCTCACCCCGATAGCGAACGGTGAGCCGGCCCGTCGAGGTGAAACAGCCGATGTCCGTCATCGGCACGCCGTGGAGATCGCAGATGGCCCGCAGCGCGTCGAGGTTGGCCGGCGGGGCGGCCAGCACCATACGCTCTTGAGCCTCGGACAGCCAGATCTCCCACGGCCACAGGCCCGGGTACTTCAGATCGACCACCGAGAGCTCGACGTCGGCCCCCAGGCCGGCCCCCATCTCCCCCACCGCCGAGGAGAGACCGCCGGCCCCGCAGTCGGTGACAGCGTTGTACAGGCCAGCATCCCGGGCTGCGGTGATGACTTCCAGGACACCTTTCTCGGTGATGGGATCGCCGATCTGCACCACGGTGCCGGCCACTTCCCCCGTGTCGTGGGCCAGAGCCTCGGATGAGAAGGTGGCTCCATGCAAACCGTCGCGGCCCGTTCGCCCGCCGATGACGACAATGCGGTCGCTAGCCTGCGGTCCGCGCACGTGGCGGCCGCGAGGCAGCAGTCCCAGACACCCGCAGTAGACCAGGGGATTGGCGGTGTAGCCGGCGTGGTACAAAACCGCGCCGCTCACCGTGGGCAGCCCCAACTTATTGCCATAGTCTTCGATGCCGTGCACCACGCCGGCTGCCACCTGGCGCGGATGCAGAACCCCCTCAGGCAGATTGTCGAAGTCAACGTCCTGAGGACCGAAACACAGCACATCCGTCACGGCGATGGGTCTGGCCGAGACACCCAAGATGTCCCGGACGACGCCCCCCACGCCGGTGTTGGCGCCGCCAAACGGCTCCAACGCCGACGGATGGTTGTGGGTTTCGACCTTGAAGGCCAGGTCCCATTCGTCATCCAGGGCCACGATGCCGGCATTATCAACAAAGGCCGAGCGAACCCAGGGCTTGCCGGCTTCCTCGGTCGCTCGACGGATGAACGTATCTAGCAGGCCATCAATGATCTGCGGAGTGGGTGACGGGACAGTGTCCGACGCGGGCAACTCTTGATATTCGATGATGGCTTTGAAGGTTTTGTGAACGCAGTGTTCAGACCAGGTCTGGGCCAGCGTTTCCAATTCGACATCGGTGGGGTCGCGCCCTTCGGCGCGGAAGTAGTCGCGGATGGCGAGCATCTCTTCGCTGTTCAGGGCCAATCCGCGCCGGCGGCTCAACGCAAGCAGATCGTTCTCGTCCAGATTGCGCAGTGGAATCGTCTCGACGTGCCCGCTGGCACCGACCGTTTCCAGAAACGAGGGGACGAGTGGCCGGCCGATAGAATAGTGCTGGATGGCGTCGTTGCACAGCAGCCGGCCGGCGATGGTGTGGAGCGCAGCTTCATCCAGGCAGCCGAACAGAGTGACGCGCTGTCCCGTTGCCACGTGTTCCAGCGAATCCACGCCGACAAGCCACGCGGCCCGGCAGATTTCCTCGGCGACGGTGTCAGTGACCCCGGGTAGCAAACCGATTTCAATGCTCAATCGGTCATCGTCAGGTGGGCATGGGGCATTGATGCCGGCAACTTCGATTACGGGGTCATACAAAAGAGTAGCGCAGAGGAGATACACTTCCTCTGCGCTAAGATGCTCACCTGCCAGAAAGTAGAGGTCACTGTACCGGGCGCCGGTGATTCCATCGACGCCCAGTCTTCGAATGCCTTTTAGCAGTGACTCCCCGCGACTATCGGTAAGGCCGTCCCGGAGTTCTACCTGGATGCGATAGTATTCTTGCACTGTGGCCGGCAACGTCTCCTCTTGCTGACACCGATTCGCAAATGACGTCCGCCATGGACCTCGCATCCACCATGGATAATCATATTATACGGCAAGATTTAGGATCCGTCAACTTGAGGTTGCGACGGTTCACACCAGATCCATTGCCGGTCATGATGGTCGTCCGTAAGAATTCTTTATTAGCGGCACCCACCTGATACAAACCCTGACCAGCGAAATCCAATACACCTTCTCCGACAATAGGTATCTACCTCGGTGCCACTTCAACCTCTGTGATGGGAATGGCCACCACACGAAGTTGCACCGGTCTGGAGATGGCTTCGCTCAGCCTGTCGCTCAACTGTTGGGCCACAGCCGGCGTGATGCGCCCCCGCGCATAGACCGTGACCGTGACCTCTATCGCGGCCCCATGACCCTGGAAGTCGAAACTCGCCAACTTCAGGTCGGGCATCGTCTCAAGCTCGCGTGCCAGGCTGTGCTGGATCGCATGTCGGGTCCGTGAGGTATTGACGGACCGGATGAATAGCGCTGCCAGCGGGATGGTGATGAGCACAAGTAGCACCACCGTGGTCACCAGCCCCACTCGCAGCCGTGCCTCCTGCTCGCCACGATGGGCCGGCCGGAATCCCAGCAACAGCAGCGTGACCGAGCCGGCCAGGGTGATGGCCGTGAGGTTCGTGGTGAACAACAGCCCACCACCGGCGGCGACGCGGAGATCCCCCAGGGACAGCCCGATCCCAACAACAGCCAGGGGCGGCACCAGCGCGGCGGCGATGGCCACACCCGGGAGCGACGCTGCCACATCCTTGCGAGCGATGGCGTACGCACCAGCCGCTCCCGAGGCCAGCGCCACAACCAGATCGAACAGGTTGGGATGGCTGCGCGCGGCGACCTCTGGAATGTCTGCCGGCACGACTCGCAGCAGTGATGCAAACGTCAGGAGGACGGCCAGACCAATGGCCAGAGCAACGCCTTTCAAGGTGGCCTCCACCGCCAGACGAAACAGCCGCACATCACCCTCGACAATGGCCAGGCTCAAAGCCAGGATCGGGGTGAACAGCGGTGCCACCAACATGGCCCCGATGATCACCGCAGTGCTGTTCTGCAACAGCCCAAAGGTGGCAATAATCGCCGACAATCCTGTCATCACGAAGTAATCTACATCCGGTCGGGCACCGCGTCGCACCTCCTTATAGACTTCAATCTGCTCCTGGCCGCTGAGACTCGGCAGGGCTGCGTACAGCGCATCCCAGGTGCGCTGGAGCCAGAAGCGGGGCAAGCCTCGATATCGCTTGACCATGACAACCGGCGTCGGACACGCCCGGGCGACCTGCTCCGGCACACTGCCGAACAGGACCTGGTCGATCAGACTCTCCTCCGAAGCACCGATCAGCACCAGATCATGCTGTGCGCCGGCATTAGCGATGCCGGCCACCACGCTATCGGCGGTGATCACATGGCTCTCGATGGGGATTTCCTGCAGTTCCACCTCCCTGCCGTGCAGGCTGGATAGCTCCGCTGCTTTCTGCCGCATAGCGGCAATCGTCTGCTGGATGCGCTCGTTTCCAAGAGCGACGTCTGCGGACGATGCCTCCGGCGGAACAATGTAGATGGCGGTCACTGTGGCATCGTACTCGCCCGCCACCAACAAGGCGATTCGGATGGCCAGAGGGGCATGAGGACCGCCGGCGGTCGGGACCAGAATCGAGCCTGGGTGCCAGGGAGCAGGGGAGCCGAAGGAACTCCCGCGCTCCCCTGCTCCCTGGCTCTCCAAATCGCCAGAATGGTATGCCACTACTGCCAGGTCACACGGGGCCTGGCGAATGATAGGATCCAGAACGTGCCCCATTCCGGCACCAGGCGTCGTCGTCGTGACCGCCCAGGGCATCAGAATCAGGTCAGCATCCTCTTCCAGGGCAGTATTGATAACGCCTTGCGAGACGCTAGGTGCAAGGCGAGTAATGGGAAACATCGGCACTCCAATGTTCTCAGCCAGGCGTGTGGACCATTGGAACAGCGTGTTGCGCTCCCGCGCCAGGCGGCGACCTTCCTCAATGGCCAATGGGTCGGACACAGGAATGACCTGTAGCGGAATAACCTCACCGTCGAGCTGGTGGGCCAATGCTGCTGCGAGACGCAGCGGTAGACGCCGCTCATGCCCCCGACCGAGAGGAACCAGAATGCGGTACGTGCCTTCTTTCTTCTCCCGCCGCCGGTCCGTGCCGAAGACCAGGACGCCTTCCTGGGCCGCCACCTGGTGGCGTCGCGCGTATGCCAGATAAACCAGCATACCCAGAAGCAACCACACGCCGCTGCTCACCAGTCCTCCTGGAGGTAAGGCCAACAGTAATGCCACGTCCAAAGCGATGGACACAGCCGGCACCAGCGGGTAAAACGGCACGAGAAAGGGCCGCCGGCGCTCCGGCTCCGCCCGGTGGCTGTGGATGGCTGCGATGTTCAGCAGCCCCATCGTCACCAGGAACAGGCCGGCCGCCAGTTCGGTCAGCCACTGAGCTGGTACCCAGATGATCAGGGGAAGTGTAACCACTGCCAGTGTGCCGAATAGCAATGGCGGCATGGGAAAGGGGCCTCGAACGCGTCGCAGGCCGGCCGGCAAGGCACCTTCGCGACTGAGGGCATGCATCTGTCGAACAGCCACCATCAGACAGCCGTTCGATGCTAACACGAGGGCAACCGCTGCCAGAAGCGGGGATGTCCACCGGGGTAAGAAGCTGGCACCAGCCAGAACCTGTGCCAGCGCATCGTACGAGAGTTGCACCTCGGCGCTCAGCCCGGCCGTTACGAGCATGGTCACGGCGAAAGCCAGGCCACCAAAAATCAGCGTACCAAGAAGAGCGGGCGCCAGATTGCGGCCCGGATCACGAATCTGGCGTCGTGATGCCAGCATGGCCTCGAAGGCGATGTAGCCGGCCACCAGCCAGGCGACCGAACGCATCAAGTCTCCCAGACTGATGGGCGGTGCCGATCGGTACAGCTCGAAATCCACCCGGGGCAGGGTACTCAGCACTACGAAGGCCAGCACGGTCAGCAAAACCACCGTCAGCGGCCAGAGCAGCGGGCGCCGGGGCGTAAGCTGGAACAGTTCGGCCAGAACCAGGATGCCGAAGAGAGCCAGGGCAACGTCGGTTGCCTGAACCTGAAACGTGGGGAAAAGCAGAAGTACATGGCTCGCTGCAGCCCTGACTAGCGTCGCGCTCAAGGCAGTGCTGGCGGCCAGAATACTCCACCCCGCCAGGAACGCTCCCGCGCCCCCCAATGTCTCCTGGATCAAGACGTAGGTGCCGCCGCGCTCTCCACTACCGCCCAGCATCTCTAACGCGCTGAGTAACGTGAGCCCCAGGACGATGCCGGCCAGCACGCCGGCCAGAGCTGTCCATGGCCCAACCAGGGTCATGGTTGGGCCAGCCAACAGGAACAGCAAGCCCATCAGGACGATCAATCCGCCAGCAGCAACCTGACCCCTTGTTGCCAGTTGCCGGCCCACGCGGAGCTCGCCCAGAAACTCGTCGGTGGAAGCGGTCATCGTGTCTCCATCTGGTACAGGAATTCTCAAGTACTGATTATAGGATCCCTGGTCCGGCTACGCAAACGCGACAGGACGCATCGACAAGTTTGGGGAGGGACAGACCTCCGAGTTGACAGCCTCCACGACTTCTGGTATAGTTTGCGCTGTAGATGAAAACAATTTTCACTAAGCGGGGCGAAGCTCATGAGCATCAATCCACAAATACGTAACACGTCCCTGGCGCGCCGGCTGCGGCTCCACGGCTACAGGCTGACCAAGCCGCGACTGGCCGTCCTGGAAGTTCTGGAGGCCGGCCCGCATCACCTGAGCCCGTCGGAAGTCTACGAGAGAGCGAAAGAAGTCTACCCCTCGCTGGGCCTTACGACGGTCTATCGCACACTGGAGTTGTTGACTGAACTGGGCACACTGCGAGCAACTTACATGGGGGATGCCACTCAGCGCTTTCACCAAAGCCGAGCGGGCCACCATGATCACTGCGTTTGCTCCTCTTGCGGGAAGGTCATCGAATTTGCCGAGTGTCGTCTTACGTCCATCGTGGAGACGATTGGCCAGGAGACCGGATTCCAGATAGACGGTCATTTTCTGGAGCTGTATGGCAGGTGCCCCGACTGCAAAGCCCGGCAGGAGAGCCAGGGAGCAGAGGGGATATGGAACGACTGAGTTCAGGAGGACTGCGTCTCATTGCTCTTGTGGTTCTCGTGTTAGCAGGGGCATTGCTGGTCGCGTGCGGGGACACCCTCCAGTCGCCGGCCGTTACTCCGGCTGAGCCGGCCAGGGGGCTGCCGGCGCTGTCGGCTGTGCATCTGGGAGATGGGGAGAAGCTGCGCGTCGTTGCTACCACGAACACCGTGGCCGATGTCGTGAGCAATGTTGGCAGAAACCGGATTGAGCTGACGGGATTGCTGCCGGCGGGCGCTGATCCCCATGCCTACGAGCCGACGCCGCAGGACTTGCGCGCCGTGGCCGGCGCTCACGTGATCTTCGCCAACGGCGTGGGGCTGGAGGCGTTTCTGGACGAGATGATCAGGAACGCCGGCGGCGATGCGCCCGTCGTCCCCGTGTCGCGCGGCATCGAGCTCCTTGAGGTAAATCCCAGCGAAGCAGACGAGCCAGATCATCTGGGGGCGGATCCCCACACCTGGTTTGATCCAAAGAATGTGGTGATCTGGACTCAAAACATCGAGCGCACGCTGGCCGCGCTGGACCCGGCAAACGCGAAGGTCTACGAGGCGAACGCGCAGGCGTACGTGGCAAGACTGGAAGCGTTGGACGCATGGATTCGAGAGCAGGTAGCCCAGGTTCCGGCGGAGAACCGGAAAATTGTCTCCGACCATCGCGTCCTGGGCTACTTCGCACAAGAGTACGGGTTCGAGGTGGTTGGGGCGGTTGTCGAAGCCTACAGTGCGGCCGCGGAGCCGTCGGCACAGGAACTTGTCACGCTGGAGGACAGCATCCGACAGCTTGGCGTGCCGGCAGTCTTCGTGGGACGGAGTGTCAATCCAAAGCTGGCCGCGCGGGTGGCCGAAGATACCGGCATCCGGTTGGTCCCACTCTACACCGGCTCTTTGAGCGAAGCCGGCGGTGAGGCAGGTACCTATATCGACTTCATGCGCTACGATGTGGGCGCCATCGTTGCAGCGTTGAAGTGAAAAGGTGGTATGATGGCACAAATAGCAACCAGGCACGTTGCGCACGACGCCGGCGCTCCGACGGTGGAGGTGGATCGAGTCTCGGTCAGTTACAATGGCACGCCGGCGCTGGAGGACGTGTCGTTCCGCCTGGAGCCGGGCCGACGCGTGGCCGTGGTCGGCCCCAATGGAGCGGGAAAGAGCACGTTGTTCAAGGTCATCGCGGGGATGTTGCAGCCATCCGCCGGCAAGGTCCGCGTCTACGGGCACGGCCCCCATGGTCACATCTGCATCGCCTACGTGCCGCAGCGCAATCAGATCGACTGGACCTTCCCGGTCACGGTGGCTGATGTGGTGATGATGGGACGGGTGGGCAAGATTGGTTTATTCCGCTGGCCGAGCCGCAGCGATTGGGACCTGGTGCACAGCAGCCTGAAGCAGGTGGGTATGGAGCATTTCGCCGGCCGGCAAATCGGCGAGCTGTCGGGCGGACAGCAACAGCGGGTGTTCATCGCCCGTGCTCTGGCCCAGGAGGCCCAGTTGTTGCTTCTGGATGAACCCTTCACCGGCCTGGACATGCCCAGCCAGGAGGCGATCTTCCAGATTCTGGATGATCTGGAGAGGCGCGGTGTGACAGTGATGGTGTCAACCCACGATCTGAACCTGGCATCGGAGCGTTTCGATCTGATGATGCTCCTGAACCGGTGGGTGATGGCCCTGGGACGGCCAGATCAGGTTCTGGCGCCCGACACGCTATTGCGAGCCTACGGGGGTCAGATGCATGTGTTGCCGGCTGAACGTGGCGCCATGGTGTTGGCCGACACCTGCTGCGATGGCGCAGAGGAACACTCGTGAGCGCAATGTTGTCCTGGCTGATCGACCCCCTCGGGTATCCGTTTATGGTACGTGGCCTGGCGGCCTCTGTGACGGTTGGGGTGGTGTGCTCAGTACTGGGCACGTACATCGTTTTGCGGGGGATGGCCTTTTTCGGGGATGCGCTGGCTCACTCGATCCTCCCTGGCGTGGTCATTGCCTACCTGGTGGGCTGGCCCCTATCTCTCGGCGCTCTCGTGGTGGGTATCTTGACAGCACTGGGCATCGGCGCCCTCAGTACAAAAGGGCAGATCAAGGAAGACACAGCCATCGGGGTGATCTTCGCCGGCGCGTTTGCCCTGGGCGTGGCCCTGCTATCCACAACCAGAAGCTACACCACCGACCTGACCCACTTCCTGTTCGGCAACGTGCTGGGGGTGTCGAACAGTGATCTGTGGCTGACCGCCGGCCTGGGCGCGCTGGTGCTGCTGACCATTGTCGGCTTCTACAAAGAGTTCCTCGTTCTGTCCTTCGATCCGATCCTGGCCGAGACGCTGCGACTGCCGGCGACCTTTCTGCGCTACCTGCTGCTGGTGCTCATCGCCGTCACCATCGTCGTTTCCTTGCAAACCGTCGGTGTGGCGTTGATGGTGGCCATGCTGGTGACGCCGGCCGCTTCGGCCTCCCTGCTAACGCTGCGACTGCCAGCTATGATGGCCGTTTCGGCACTGATCGGCGCATTTTCCGGTGTTACCGGGCTGTACCTGTCATTCTACAGGAACGTTGCTTCGGGGCCGGCGGTCGTACTGACGGCGACGACCATTTTCGTGCTCGCTTTCCTGTTTGCGCCTCGACGAGGCATTGTGTGGAACTGGGTGCGATGAAGGGGGCGTAAGTAAAGTTATGACTCAAGATAAGCCACGCGATCACCAACCACTTAGCCGGCCGGAACACACTTTCACCGGAGGAGAGTCACCGAGAAGCCACCTCTTCACCTTGTATCACGATGAGCTGCACCACCACACCCGTATCGATCCACACCACCGTGCCTTTGGTTTGGCAGACGTTATTCTGGGGGGACAGGATGGACTGGTGAACGTACTGGGCGTCATCCTGGGCGTGGCCGCTGCCACCGGCGATCCGCGCATTGTGATGGCAGCCGGCCTGGCGGCTACTTTCGCCGAATCGGTTTCAATGGGAGCTGTGGCATACACCGCCACGCTGGCCGAGTCCGACTTCTACATGAGCGAGCTCGAGCGCGAATACAGGCACGTTCAAGAGGTCCCTACGCTGGAGCAGCAGGAGATTCGCGACATCTATCGAGGCCGAGGGTTTGAAGGGGAACTTCTCGACCGAATTGTGGACACGATCACTGCGAACAAGGACGTGTGGGTGGCGGTAATGATGGCTGAAGAGCATCAACTAACGCCAACCGACCGCCAGACAGCCCTGCGCTCGGCCTTCGTGGTCGGAATCGCAGCCGTCATCGGCTCGCTGATTCCATTGGCTCCTTTCGTCTTTCTGCCGGTGAGAGTTAGCATGGTGGTCTCCATTCTGGTCGCGGCCCTCACACTCTTCGTCGTGGGCGTCTACAAAGCCCGGGTGACAGTTGGTCATCCGGGCAAGAGCGGGCTGGAGATGGCGCTGATTGGCACTTTGAGTGCGATGGTCGGGTACGGGGTAGGTCTGCTGTTCAAGGTGCCGGCGTCACCGTAGAGGGCTGGATGGTGGTCAGCCCTGTGGCGACACCGCTCGCAGCCGCTCCACAAAGGCCGCATGCTCCTGGGATGCCAGTCCCTCCTGCACCACCTTCAGCACCGTGGCCAGGTCACCGGCCAGCAGCGCCGCCGGCTGCAGCCACAGCCCTGGGAACACCTCACTGCGCAGCACGCCGGCCTCGTCCGGCACCAACGGCTCGTAGACCCCCTCCCGCAAGGCGAACCAATCCACCCGCTGCTCGTACATCTGCACCGCCAGGTATTCCTGCACGCCGATACGCTGGTACACCCGCAGCTTCGCGTGCAGGTCGTAGGACGCGCTGCTGGCGGCGATCTCCACAATGAGCTCCGGGGCACCCTCGACAAAGTCGTCCTCGTCGATGCGCGAGCGGCCGCCCAACGCCGGCTCCAGGCGCACCATGGCATCAGGCTGGGGTTCGTTGTCATTGTCCAGCCGCAGCGTTGTATTGTCGAGAACCGTGATACCAGGTGTAGCGGCTCGATACATACTCAACCAGCCAATGACATCGCTGTGAGGACGGCCATGAGATTGGGCGTGAACGGGTGTTGCCACGTAGACGATTCCTTCGATGAGTTCGGCTTTCTTGATTTCGGGATGGGCCTCGTAGCGCCGCTCGAATTCGGCGCGGGACAGGTGGTCGCCCGAGTTTAGAGGGGGGGGCTGAGGCAGCGGCGTGGCGCGAGGACGGGGCGGCTGCCTGGTGGGACTCATAGTTGGGGTCGGCTGAAGACTCATGTCATTATCTCCCGACAACGGTGTATCACCATGGTCGCAATTATATGGCAGGTCAAAGCAACGGGCAAGTCGGAGCCAGGAGGCAGAGTTACTCGATTCTCAGCCAGTCTACTTCCATCCACTGCCGGCCAGGTGCGTCGAGCAGGCCATAGCCGAACTGCCCCCACGGCGTGACGATCGCGTACTGGTTGTCGAGCCACATCACAAAGCCCAGTGGTCCACGCGGTGACGTGCTGCAATGGAGTATCGATTGCCCGTCCACGCTGAAGTGCGCTGTCTCGGTTCCCCACCCGATAACGTATCTATGCCAGGCTGTCATATCCACGTCCACCAGCACCTCGCACACGCCGATGGCGCGCTGCCCCACCGGCCACAGCGCGCGGTACAGCCGGCGAATGTTCATCAGCGGGATTGCCAGCGGCGCGGTCGGCAGCAGCAGGAGAAAAGGCCAGCGCCAGGCATCGATGGTAGCCGCCTTCCAGCCATGGCCTGGCGTGTTCAGGTCCAATTTCATGTTGGATGGCGGCGAAGCGTAGAAGAACCAGATGGCGCGAGGAAGCGCCGGCAGCCGTGCGCCGGTCATCAAGAATGGGTCGTTCCAGAAGCCGAAGCCGGCAGTGCCACTCAGTTCGCCGGCTGGATGCGAGAAGCGCGCCCGCACGCTGAGCGTCAGCGGTGGCCGCCAGGGGAACTGACCGCGTGGCCGGCCCTGGTAGTCGTCAATCTGGGCGTTGGTATATCGCCGAGAGGAAGTGTCGGTGTTGACACAGCGGAGGGTTGAGCCGGTCAGACCGAGTGCCCCGTTCCCCACAACGTGGCGCTGCCACCGCGTGCCCAGGTCGGACGAAAAGTTCTCGTGAAGAAGGACGGATTCACCAATCACAATCTACAGAACCAACTGAGAGCGAAGCGAGCACGCACCACGAATATCGCGAATCATCGTTCGTCACAGGCCGGCGAATAGCCGCACCCCTTGCGCCACCAGGAAAGTAACAGCGAAAGCGATGGAGAGTGGCATCAGTGCGCCGAAGGTGGTCCACTTCTTGCTGCCGGTCTCCTTCCACATCGTCCAGATTGTGGTGGAACACGGATTGTGCAGCAGCGAGAAGAGCATCAGGTTAACCGCTGTCAGCAAGGTCCAGCCCTGTTGCCCAACCAGCAACGCCTGCAACTGGGTCAGGCTATCCAACTGAATCATCATGCTGCTGCCGGTGTACGCCATCAGAATGGTCGGCACCACGATCTCGTTAGCCGGGATGGCAATGATGTAGGCCAGCAGGATCACCCCATCCAGTCCGATAGCATGGCCCAGCGGGTTGAGAAAGCCGGCAACCCACTGAGTCAGACTCTGCCCGCCAATGATCACGTTGCTCAGCAACCAGATGGCGCCGCCGGCCGGCGCGGCCATCACAACGGCCCGGTACAACACGAACAACGTGCGGTCGATGAGGGAAGTGTACAGCGTCTGCATGATGTTGGGCCGGCGATAGGGCGGCAGCTCCAGCGTGAAACTGCTGGCCTCGCCCCGAAGCACCGTCCGCGAGAGCATCCACGATATGATCAAGGTCACTGCCACACCGATGAGGATGACACCGACGACCGAGCCGGCAGCCGCCAGGGAAGCGAAGACCGGCGGGAAGGCAGCCGCCACGAAAATCGTCGCCAGCATGATCAATGTGGGGAAGCGACCATTGCAGGGCACAAAGTTGTTGGTCAGGATGGCAATTAACCGCTCGCGGGGCGAATCGATCACGCGACAGGCCACGATGCCGGCGGCGTTGCACCCAAAGCCCATGGACATGGTCAGTGCCTGCTTGCCGTGAGCACCAACGGTCTTGAACAGCCGATCCATGTTGAAGGCCACACGCGGCAGGAACCCCAGGTCTTCCAGAAGAGTGAACATCGGGAAGAAAATGGCCATGGGGGGCAGCATCACCGAAACCACCCACGCCAGGCCGCGATAGACGCCGTGCCAGACGAAGCCGGTCAGCCACCAGGGGAGGCCGGCGGCGTTAAACAGCGCGCTGGCCTGATCCTCGATCCAGAAGAGACCGTCGGCGATGAGCTGCGATGGGTAGTTGGCACCGGTAATGGTGAGCCAGAAAGCGACGGCCAGCCCAAACAGCATGATGGGCAGACCCCACACCGGCGAAGTGAGGATGCGGTCAATTCGCTGGTCCAGGTCCCAGGCGTGATCGCCGGCAGTTCGGACTGCCCGGGCCGTGATCCGCTCGGCATCGGCGTAGGTGGCCTGGACCATCTGGTCGCGGAAGGAGACGTCCAGCGCATGCTGTAGCGTGTCGGCGCGAGCCAGGATGTCCTGTGGTGTGATCGAAACCGAACCGCTCATCGAGCTCCCTCCATTGCCAGTTTGCCGACGTCAACCCCCCGGCCGGCCGGGACGCGGCCGGCGGCCAACTCCGCCAGTTCGCCGGTCTCCATCGCTTCGCGCACTCGCTGGTCGCCATCCAGCAGGCGCATGGCAATCCACCGCGCGTTGGGAATGCCCGGATAAGCCTGCTCGATCATCGGCACCAGCTCCACAACAGCCCGCTGGAAGTCGCCATTCCCTTTGATGTGGTGAGGTCGGGTCTTGATGGTGCCATCGATGACCTCGGCCACGGCCTGGATCAGGTCGCGCAACCCTTCGCCTTTGAGAGCCGCCGTCGGAACCACCGGCACCCCCAGGTCGCGCGCCAGCGAGCGGTGGTCGATCTCGATCCCTTTGCGGCGCGCCTCGTCCATCAGGTTCAGACAGACAACGGCTTTGTCGGTGATTTCCAGCACCTGGAGCACCAGATTCAGGTTGCGCTCCAACACAGTGGCATCGACCACGACGATAGTGCAGTCGGGCCGGCCAAACAGAATGAAATCCCGCGCCACTTCCTCATCCACAGAGGCCGACAGCAAGGAGTAGGTACCGGGCAGGTCTACCAGCTTGTAGCGCCGGCCACGGAACTCGTAGCCCCCTTCGGCCCGAGCCACCGTCTTGCCAGGCCAGTTCCCCGTGTGCTGCTTGAGACCGGTCAGTGCGTTGAAAACGGTGCTCTTGCCGGTGTTGGGGTTGCCGGCCAACGCTACGATGTAATCCCAATCCCGCATCTCAATTCCAAGGCTAATTAGATGATTGTGAAGAGCACAACTCTCACACGGATCGACAAGTCCCTTCAAGCTCCTGGTTGTCATTTTCTACAACTCCACGACTTCTGTTGCCCGAACCCAAATCTGGTCCGCCTGCTCGCGGCGCAGGGCGACCAGAGTTCCCCTGACGCGGTACGCCTTTGGCTCGCCGAACATGCCGGGCAGG
Organism: uncultured Anaerolineales bacterium; assembly: GCA_964532665.1. Taxonomy (GTDB): domain Bacteria; phylum Chloroflexota; class Anaerolineae; order Epilineales; family JAANWY01; genus CAZHMV01. The sequence continues at coordinate 24,692 of CAZHMV010000034.1, read as the reverse complement.
GCACACTCGATCGTGACACCCGGTGTCAGGCCCAGATCCAGGAAGCGCCGGCGTGTCAACCCCTTCGATTCCAGCGCGAGTACCTTGGCCCGTTCACCCGGCTTCAACGCCGAGAGTCGCTCGGCATCCGCTGGCAACACCGATTGCGGCGGCGGGGTATCGACAAAGATGTTGCCGGCCACCACCGGCGCCAGCCAGCACTCATCGCCATCCGTGTCCAGATGCAGGCCGTGTTCTCCAGATTCGAGAACCTGCACTACCAGGCCCGGCAGCAGTCCCTGGGCCACGATCTGTGCCAGGATCGTCTCCGGCTCATCCTCGACGTGCACAATCTGCGCCGGCTCTCCTACAGGCCAGTCAACCAGTGGCTTGCCGGAGTGAGGCTCCATCTCACCACCAGCGGTTGGGATAGGATCGCCGTGCGGGTCACGGCGCGGGTAGCCGAGATCCGCCTCCAGCATGTCCAGCTCAGATGGCGTCAGGCGGTGTTCTTGCCGCTCGGCGGCAGCGTGCAAATCGCTCAGCGGAAGGCCCACCTCATCGGCCAGGTATCGTTCCCATAACCGGTGGGCGCGAATAATCTGCAATGCCCACCCCTGACCTTGCGGTGTGAGCTGCAGCCCATCACCGGTAGATTGCAGCAGCCCCTGATTCTCCATGCGGGCAATCAGATTGACAGCTTCTCGCAGGGAGACACCAAGCGTGCCGGCCAGCGACTCAGGCGTGGCCCGGTAGCCACGATGACGCCGGCTGTGAACGTGCTTCAGGGCATCCTCGATGATGACGCGCTGTTGTTGCCGGCGAGCCCGCCGCCACCGCCAGAACAACCCCTGCTCTGGCCAGACAAGAACCAGGGTCGCCAGAACCGCCAAAACAGCGATGACGATCGAGCCTATGATGAGATCTAATGTAAGCATGATGTTCGCTCCCTCGAAAGAAAAATTTATCCTCAACTAAATTGCGTGTTTATTATAACTGAAAACGTCGTTGCTGTCAAGAACTGTAGTGCGGGTTGTGTAAAAGAGGGGTTGTCGGGCCACTCACAATCCCACTCAAAAGATCGGGGGCAGCAGTCGGAGCGCCCGTCCGACTGCTGCCCCCGTTGGCAACAGTTAATAGTAAGCCGGCGTATCGCGTTTTACTGGCCGGTTCCTTTGATCGGGACAGGTGGTCCAAGCCCGGGGTGGATTTGCTGCTGCGCGAAGCGTAGCACCCAAATCTGGCTCAGGGGACCACGCCCCGGGTCTACGTAACCCGCACCGATCTGCCAGTATGGCCCGAACAGTAACTGTTGGCCGGCAGCCGAAGCCGCCAGGAGATCCACAACTGCCTGCGGGGATGATACCCCGATCAGCACCACCTCGGAGCGATGATGAGAACCCCCAACCTGAGCCAGGCAGGACGCCAGGTTAGCATTGCCGTTCGACATGCAGCGCGATGACAGGCTCTCGGCTTGTCGCTGAGCTGTTGCCATAAGCGCGTCGTCGGGATGCAAAGCTGGCAAATCGCGCAACTGCCGCGCGTGGTTCACTGCATCGACCACAGCGGCCAGGGGATTCGGGCCACCGGGTTCGTGACGCGCCTGCAAGACCGCCTGATAGGCATTCACCTGTCCGAATCCGTAGAATGGATCCCAGCCTGGATTGCCAAGGTCGTGGGCGGTTGACTGGATGAGATCTCGCACCTGGCCAGCGGCCAGGCCAGGGTTCCGGGACATCACCAGAGCGGCGACGCCCGCAACTTGTGGCGCTGCCAGGGATGTGCCGTTGCCTGTCTGGCGACTTCCGCCAAGGTTAACGAGGATGTTGGTGCCTGGAGCCGCCACGCTCACGTAATCGCCCCAGTTCGAGAAGCTTGCCCGCTGCTGATCGCGAGTCGTACCTGCCACGGCCAACACCGGGTCATAAGCGGCCGGGTACACCGGGACGTTGCTGTTCTCGTTGCCGGCTGCGGCGACCAACAGGACGCCATGCCGCCAGGCATAGTTAACAGCATCTTGCAAAGTCTGAGATTGGTATGGCCCGCCAATGCTGAGGTTGATGATGTTGGCACCATGGTCCGTTGCCCAGATGATCGCCTTGGAGATCCAGGCGTGTGTCCCGGAGCCGGTGTTGTTCATCGCCTTGAGCGGCATGACCTGGGCGTCGTAGGCAACGCCGGCACCGCCGTAGCCGTTGTTTGCCGCTGCTGCGGCGATCAACGCGATACGAGTACCGTGGCCCTGGTCGTCCCATGGCTCGGCATCCTCGTTGACGAAGTCGTAGCCAGAGACAAGCTTGTTCTTCAAGTCGCGCTCATTGGGGTCAACACCGGTGTCGATTACTGCGATCACGACGCCGTTTCCGGTAGCCATCTCCCATGCAGCCGGGGCCTCAAGTGCATCCAGATGCCACTGCGCAGGCACATCTGGATCGCCAGGCGACCCGAGAATTTGCACCGGGTAGTTGGGTTCAACGTAGGCAACGCCTGGCAAGCGACGTAGTGCCCCAAGAGTGCGATCGGGCATCCCAGCCGCAACTCGCACTACGGCGACCCCCAATTGTGGTATCTCTTCAACCACTTGCACATTCAAGTCCGTTTCGGCTTGAGCGAACGAATCTACGTCGCGCCTTGCCTTGAACTTGACCAGGAGTTCCATCGTGTTGGCGTTGGGAGCCGTCCCGCTCTCTTGTGCCGGCGGGGTCGCCACGGGCGTCGGCAGTTGAGCCGGCGTGGACATCGTCGGCGATGGGGTTGGCGCCAACGATGCCGGCGGTTCGGTCGGTTGCGGTACCACTGTCGGGCTCCCAGGGGGTGCTGGGACAGGTGTCTTGACAGGGTACACCGGTACTGGCAGTCTACCCGGGGGTTTGGGTGCCGGCAGCAAGATTGGCGGTGCTGGCGGCAGAGCAGTAGGTAACCGCACCGGTGGGGAAACCGGGGGTACCAATGCTGGCCATACAACAGGAGACGATGGTCCCTGCTCATGCCAGTTGCTCGGCACGAGCAAAGTCATCGCACGTGTCTGCGGCTGGGGCAGGGTTGCCGGAACAGCCAGAGCGTGCGTTGTCACTAACGCAAAGCACACCAGCGCCAGTGCCAGAGCACCGGCCCGGCACAGCCGTACTGTATTCATTTTGTGCCACCTCCGAAAGATACCGGGCTTCTACATCCGGGGGGCTATCAAAGCCCGGGGGCAGGGTTACCTTTGGAGCGGCAAATTGTCTATGCGGCTACAGTTTATGTCGAGGTTGTCACGAAAAAATCACGGTTCGAGGTGTTATGACAACAGTAGGGGCGATTCGGGGGAAACTACTGCCACTTCCCATCGAACCGCCCCACTGCTCCCGATCGTCAGGGTCCGATGCCAGGCTACTGGTTGTGAAGCGGGATTTTGCTGGCTTCCGCAGCCAGAGGAAACTGCACGACGAAGTCCACATCGGCTTGCTGGACCATCATCAGCGTCTCCTCAAGGAACTCAGGTGTAGGCTGGTAGCCGGGGTATAACTGAGCATACAAATTCACCAGAGCGTGGATCTGTTCTGGGCTGTAAGCAAGGCGGGGTAGCTCTTTCCCGTTGACGAAGATGCGCAGCCCGTCGGCGTGTGTCTCGACCTCAAGGTTCTGCAAGTTAATTGCCTTAAAGAAAGTGATGTAGTAGTCAGGCAGCTCAACAAAGGACAGGTCTGTCCCGGTCAGTGCAGCGAGGTCCCGACTTGTCAATCCCATGATGGTGGGCAGGCCATCTTCACGATAGTCTACTTCCAGATGAACAACGGCTGACGGCTGTTCCACCTTGGCAAGAGTTGGCGGTTCCGTGCCTGACGGATGCAGGGCAAAGGACTCGTTCCCAGGGGCGACCGGAAATCGAAGTACGATGTCCAGTCCCAAACGTTGCAAGATTGGTACCAGGCGCTTGATCACAGCCGTATTCTGCACGCCCAACATATCTGCGATCTCAGCGGCATTGTCCAACGACTCGGTGCTCCAGCCGATAGAGGGAAGCAACTGCCCGTTTGCATACAGGAACAAGCCGTCCCTGGTATTCTCAATTTCGATGTGCTGCAAGTTGCTGCGTTCGAACCAATCGACGTAAGCCTTGGGCAGTTGCAGGAAGCTCAGGTCGATACCGGTGAAGCGCTGGATGTCGGTAGCTTTGATACCAAACAGACTGGGGACGCCCTGCTGGTCGTAGGTCACCTCCAGGACAGGCAGGTTCACTTCCGGAATAAGGCTTGCCGCTGAATCGATGATGTTAAGTGTCGATTCGGGAAGCTGTCCCCCCGTCGTCTGCGCACCGCAGGCAGCGGTTAGCACTGCAAGGACAACGATAATAAACAGATAGACTCGCGCATGTCGCATTCACGCACCTCCTTTGGTTCATCACGAGGATCAATACAAGAGGGCCACTTCAGAGAGAGAGTGGATTCAAACATCGGGAGTTGGCTAAATCAAGAATCGCGCGCATGTCACCTCCTTCTCATATTGATGACTGGAAGACGATGCACTCATAGCATACCAAAGGAAGTCCTGTTTGTCAAGACGGTGACATAAATTCAACCCAAAGACATGAAAGGGGCTCAGCATCTGGTCCGGGATTCATGGAAATGGCGCGGGTGTCCTTTACCACTGCCTGGCAGCGTGGTATAATTCTGACAACGGTCAGGCGTGATCGTGCGCACCTATCCTGGGAGAGGACTTTATGTACATTCGACCGCAGCGCCGCCGGCGACGGTGGCCGTGGCTGGTCTTGCTCGTCATCATCGGTCTCGGAGCCGGCTACTATACCGGCTTTCTGCCAACCGATCGACTTCCTGCCCGGTTCCAACGTTCCCGCAAGCAGGTGGCGCCAACGCCGGCTGACTCGGCCGTAGAGACCACAGCGGAGCAACTGATTGCTGCAAATCAGGCCCTGGAACAGGGTGACATCGACACAGCGATCGCCAAATACCGGGCGGCTCTGGAGATCAACCCGGACAACGTCACTGCGCTCTCCCGGCTTGCGCAATTGCTGACAGTTCGACGCAGCTACGACAAAGCGGTCGAAACGGCTCGTCGGGCCACTGAGCTGGCTCCGAATAATCCGGAGGCGCATGCGACGCTGGCGATGGCGCTGGACTGGGCCGGCCAGCCCGATGCGGCCATCGAGGCTGCGTTGCGGGCGCTCGACCTGGACGATCAATACGTGCCGGCATTGGCCTATCTGGCCGAGGCATACGCGGACAAGGGACGTTGGAAGCTGTCTATGCAGAGCGCCCAGAAGGCCGTCGAGGTCGATCCTGACAACTATATCGCCCAGCGCGACCTGGGCTATGCCCGTGAGGCTCAGGGCGACTATCAAGGCGCTATCGAGGCATATCGCCAGGCTATCGCGCTGCAGCCCGATTTCAGCTATATCTATCTGGACATCGCCCGCAATTTACGTGTTCTGGGTGACACTTCAGGTGCCATTAGCGAAGTTGAGAAAGCTATCGAAGTTGACCCGAACGATTCGGCAGCCTACGATCAACTTGGGTTGATCTATTACACCAATCAGGAGTTTGAACGGGCCGCTGTCGAATTTCAAAAAGCGATTGAAGCGAATCCTGGCTATGCCCTTCCTTATGCACACCTGGGGTGGGTTTTGTATGCCCAGCGCCAATATGAAGAGGCCATCGATCAATTCAAGACAGCGCTGGACCTGGGCGCCGAATCCGTGGAGTACTACTACGAGATTGGCCTGTCGTACGCCCTCATCGATCAGTGTGAAGAGGCCATTCCATGGCTCCAGAAAGCCCTGGACATCGATCCCAACGCCCAGCCGGCCCACGAGGGCATGAAAGTATGTGGCCAGGAGTAGAAAAACTAATCAGTGATGAGTGATGTTGAAGAATAACGGGTACGTGCGAAGCACCGGGGTTAATAATACACTGGAACCGACCTGTGAACTCCCGCAGGCCGACCTTCCGCATATTAGCCGGGGCGATCACCCCAGGGTCGTTATCGCCATGAGCGGCGGCGTCGATAGCTCGACATCGGCGGCGCTGCTGGTGGAGCAGGGCTACGACGTGATCGGCGTGATGATGCGTATCTGGGGCGAGACCACAAGCGGTGACCGTTTGACAGGTCAGGGCGTCAACCGCTGCTGCTCACCTCAGGCCGTCGCCGACGCCCGAAACGTAGCCCGCCATCTGGGTATCCCGTTCTACCTGCTGGACTTCCAGAACGAATTCAAGAAGTACGTGGTCGATTACTTCGTCGAGGAGTACGCCGCCGGCCGTACGCCGAGCCCGTGTATCATGTGCAACCGCCACATCCGATTTCGGTTCCTGCTCCAGCGAGCCCTCGCCCTGGAAGCCGACTACCTGGCGACAGGCCACTATGCTCGCATTCGCCAGACGGAAGACGGACGATATCAACTCCTGAAGGGAGCTGACCTTCAGAAGGACCAGTCCTATTTTCTGTACACGCTGAACCAGGCCCAGCTCAAGCATGTGCTTTTCCCGGTAGGCGGCTATTCCAAGGTCCAGGTACGCCAGATGGCCCAGGAGCGGGGCCTGCCTGTGGCCGAGAAGGCCGAGAGTCAGGAGCTATGCTTCCTGGCAGATGGCGATTATCGTCGGTTCATCCGGGAGTATGCTCCGGAGTCCGTGGTGCCCGGCCCGATTCTAGATCGGTCGGGGCAGGTGTTGGGGGAGCATGCCGGCCTGCCCCTGTACACCATCGGACAGCGACGTGGGTTAGGGATTGCTGTTGGCGAGCCGCTGTACATACTCCATACAGATCGTGAACGCAATGCTCTGGTCGTCGGGCCAGACCAGGCACTCTACCAGCGTGAGTTGATCGTGCATAGTGTGAGCTATGTGGCCGGCAAACCACCTGCAGGCGAGATGACGGTGACGGCCAAGATCCGTTCTATGGGCGCAGAGACGCCGGCCACTCTGGTTCCCCTGGGCACAGACCGCGCCCGTCTGGTGTTCGACACTCCGGTGCGAGCGATTGCTCCGGGGCAGGCTGCCGTGTTCTACAACGGCGACGTCGTGGTCGGAGGCGGCATCATCGAAGTCGCTTCTGAAAGATGGCTTACCTACCACCATCCCTGATTCTCGCACTGACCATTGCGGCCTTCTACGGTGCGCTGTACCACCTCCTGTGGGGGCGAACGGCGATCGGGTTGCTGCGTGCCCTGGCCATCGGTGTTGTCGGGTTTCTGGTGGGGGAAGCCGGCGCTCGCCTGTTGGGTTACAGCGTGTTGATGATGGGGGATGTCCATCTGGGGATTGCTTCCGTAGTCGCCTGGGCTGGGCTTGCCGTCGATCACTGGCGGAGCTGGCAAGCGTAAACGTGTGACAATTGTGTCTGGGTGTGTTATAATGCCTGGCGGGCGGCCCTTTCCGATGAATGCAAGGAGACTCTCATGCAAGTAGTCATGTTGATCCGAGATATTGCGATTATCATCCTGGCCCTGGTTTCCATCGTTGTGGGGATCTTGATGGTGTTGCTGATTCTGGAGATTCGGAATCTGATCAGCACAATCCAACATGATGTGAAGCCGATTCTAGATTCGGTGAACGAGACGGCGAGTACCGTGAAGGGCACCACGAATTTCGTCAGTGAGCAGGTGGTGCGGCCAATTGCGAGTGCGGTTGGTACAGCCGCCGGCGCTCGTCACGCTTTCGCGGCTTTGCTCGGACGCGAGTCACCAAAGGAGCAGTAACTTCACAGGGGGAACACAATGTCACTGCTGCGAGGCCTTTTCGGAGGCCGGCGCGAGGAAGAAGATCGACGAATCGATGTGCTGGAGGAAGCCCAGGCCCAGGTTCAGGAGCACCCTGACGATACTGAAGCCCACTTTGATCTGGGATCGATCTACTACGTCCGTGGTCGTGTTGAGGACGCGGTGAGCGAACTGGAGCACGCCGTAGAGCTCGCTCCCGATCACAGTGACGCCAACTACATGTTGGGACTGGCGTACGCGAAACTCGGGCGCTACGAGGATGCCCGACGCGTCTTCCAAAGGGTGAGCGAGAAGGCTGACAATCCTATGCTGCAGAACTATGCTCACCAGAAGTTGAAGGAGCTGGAGGGCAGGGGAGAGGGGGAGATAAGAGGACAAGCTTTAGGGAGTAAGAGTTAATGGCCGATGACAGAGTTGTCTCAACGACGATTCCCCAGGCGTTGCATCGCCGTTTCAAGGCCCGCGCGGCAGATTTGAACACCAACATGAGTGCCGTCCTGCTGGACGCAATTGTCGAGTGGGTCGGTGACTGGGGCCTGAATACCGTCCCATACACCGTGCGCCAGGGGGACACCCTGGGCAGGATTGCCAGCCGCTTCTACGGGGACGCCAGCAAGTTCCGGGTCATTGCCTATTTCAACGACATCCCTGACCCGAGTCTCATCGAGGTTGGTCAGGTTCTCCTCATACCGGAACCAACGCAGATTCCGGTAGAACCAGCACCACCTCCACTGCGTGCTGACGAGTCGCCTTTCCTGTACGGCATCCACGATCCGGGGGGCGAGGACCTGATGCGGCAGGCCGGCGTCACCGGCTGGGTCTTGTACACGACCCGCGTAAATGATCCGCCGCAGGACTTCACTGCGCTGACCAATGAGGGGTTTGGCATGTTGGTTCGGCTGAATTGGGGCTACAATCCCAGCGGCACGTTGCCTCACAACACGCTTTATTCGGATTTTGCCAATCAGTGCGCCGAGTGGGTACGCCGATCGCGGGGCGTGAGCCACTGGATCATTGCCAACGAGCCAAACCTGCGGGGGGAGCGACCGGGGTTCGGCACGCCGGACGAGCAGGCGATCACGCCGCGCATGTACGCTGACGCGTTTCGCCTGTGCCGGGCAGCGATTCGTAACGTGGCCGGCCATGCAGACGACCAGATCATCACCGCCGCCGTCGCTCCATGGAACGTTGACACGACGTATGGCGCTGACCCCCAGGGTACGTACGCCGCGAATCCGACCGGCAATTGGATTGACTACTTTCGAGCCATGTTGCTTGCTCTGGAAGGCGACGTCGATGGCATTGCGCTTCACACCTACACCCACCGGATCAACCTGAACACAGGCGATACCTTCATCACCAGCGAAGACAAACGCTGGCTCAACCTATTCCCCACAACGGGCGGTGCCCATTTTCATTTTCGAGCCTACAAGGACTTCATGCAGGCCATTCCTGATTCCATGCGGCATCTCCCGGTGTACATCACCGAGACCAACCAGGATAGTGACAATGGCAACGCATGGTTCACCCAGAACCTGGGCTGGGTGCAGGACGCCTACGCCGAGATAGATCGATGGAACCAGAATCCGGCGAACCAGAAAATCCGGGCCCTATTGCTCTACCGCTGGCGTCGTGAGGGCGAAGGTGGCGACAAGTGGGGATTCAGCCACAACGAAGGCGTCAAGCAAGATTTCAGGCAGGCATTGCAGCACAGGTATCGGTGGGTGTAACTGGTTGGTCGGGTTTGTTACCCGACTTCAGGGGCGGCCAGCCAGTAGGGCGGCTAACAAAGCTGCCCTACATCAGTTCCTGAATGGCATACGGCAACGCCAACAGCAAGTCGCCGGCCACGGCGCCTGCGCTGCCCAGTTCTGCACCGACGAGTTGGCCAGCCAGCCCGTGCAGGTAACAGCCGGCAACAGCCGCGTCGTAGGCCGGCAGCCCCTGGGCCAGCAGCCCGACGATGGTGCCGGCCAGCACATCGCCCGTGCCGGCTGTGGCCAGGGCCGGCACGGCGAAGGGATTGATGGTCACCCGGCCGTCAGGTGCGGCGATGAGGCTGTACGCCCCCTTCAATACGACCACCTGTCCCCATTCCTCGGCCGCTTCTCGGGCGGCGGCAATCCGATCAGCCTGAATCTTGGCGATCTCTACACCGCGTAGCCGGGCCATCTCGCCGGGATGCGGCGTGAGAATGGCCTGCTCGGCGCGCAAGTTCTTCCACCACTCGTCGATCCTGGCCAGGTTGTTCAGGCCATCAGCATCGACGACCAGGGGTGGCAGCGCAGCATTCGCCACTGTTTTCTCCGGGCCATCTTCCTCGGCTACCGGTCTGACGAAGCCAACGTGTCCACGCCAGCGGTGTTCGGGAGTTTCGTGGAGCAAGAATGCCTCCAGAAACTCGGCCGTCGGATCTTCCTGGGTGAGTCCACAGCCGACCAGGAGCGCATCGTAGTCTGCGATCTTCTCGCGCAACACCTTGACGGCATCGGGGGCGATGACGCCCATATCGTGAGGCAGGACCAGATAGGTTGCCTCGGCAAGTTTTGCAGCGACAATCGGGTATACGGGGCCTGGCAAGGCGGCCGTCACCAGCCCGGTGCCGACCCGCGTGGCTGCGGCGGCAGCCAGGTAGGCAGCGCCGGTGTAGTTGACCGAGCCGGCCACAATCAGGGCGGTTCCGAAGGTGCCTTTGTGGGCGTCGAGAGGCCGCGACGGCAGCAGATCGCGCACCATCTCAACGGTAGTCACCTCCAGCTCCACATCGGCCGCCAGATCGGAGGGGATGTCGATGTCATTGACGACCAACTCACCCACGTCGGCAGCGCCAGGGAAGAGGAACTGGCCTCGTTTAGGGAGTCCGAAGGTGACTGTCAGGTCCGCCGGCACGGTGGCGGGATCGCTGTGGCCGGTGTCGCTGTTAACGCCGGTCGGGATGTCCACGGCGACGAGCCACGGCGGCTCATCGCGGCCAGCCACTACCTCGGTCACGAAGGCCAGAAGCTCCGCCAGGGTACCTCTGATGGGGCGCGTCAGCCCGGTCCCCAGCAGGGCATCGATGACGACATCCGCCTCGTCGAGCCACTCCTTCAGGGTGGCGAAGTTCTTGTCTTCATCAGCACGAGCCACGGGCAGGTTGCGTTCTTTCACCGCATCGAAGTTGTGATCGTCGGTGGTGTCCCGCTTCCACAGGTAGACCGAGACCCGGGCTTCCATGTCGTGCAGGTGGCGGGCCACCACCAGGCCGTCGCCGCCGTTGTTGCCCGGTCCACAGAGGACCACGACCCGCTGGCCTCTCATGTCGCGGCGTTCAGCCATGGCGTCAACGACAGCGCGGCCGGCGTTCTCCATCATCTGATCGTAGGTGAGCCCGCCGGCATCGGCCTGCTTCTCGATTCGACTCATGTCTGCGGCTGTGACAACTTTCATAGACGTCTCCTCGTCCTTTCCCCGAATAACGCATCGCTTCGCAGTATACCACTGGCCCCCCGACTGTGTCAAACTTCCAAATTGCGTGCGTTCTCGCTATGATTTTTGACTCTCTGAAACCCTTATGCTATACTTTGGAACAGGGCGGATAGCTCAACTGGTCAGAGCGCTTCCCTTACAAGGAAGAGGTTGCAGGTTCGAGTCCTGCTTCGCCCATTTTGGGGTGTTAGAGATTGGTTATTGGGTATTGGAGATTAGAACAGTTGCCAACGCCCGGTGTGCAATGTATGTGCGCCGGGCTTTTTTGATGCTGAAAGGTGATTTCGAGGTGGGCACAACCTGGCTCAACGGTGTCCTGTTGGGCATCGCCGTTGCTGCACCCCTGGGGCCGGTGAACGTTGCTGTAATCCGAACGGGACTCCGCGCCGGTTTCTGGCCGGCCTGGCGCGTGGGCGTCGGGGCTGCCACAGTGGATGCTATCTACTGCATGCTGGCCTATCTGGGGCTGGCGCCGGTCTTGACGCGCCTGCCTGGCTTTCGGCCGGCCTTGTGGCTCGTCGGTGGGGCGTTCTTGGTCTATCTCGGGCTCGATGTGCTGCGCAGCGACACCGCGCTTGAAGCGGATATTGCCACCGCTGACGTCGCCGGCCGGCCATATCTGACGGGCATCACCATCACCTTGCTCAACCCAATGACCATCATCGCCTGGGCCGCCATCGCAGCCCCATTCTTCGCTGCCGGCATCGAGCGGGTTACAGCAGTGGAGTTCATCGCCGGCATCAGCACGGGGGTGATCATCTGGTTCGGTGGGCTGTCGGCGCTGCTGCACGGCGGGCGCCGGCTCGTCGGCCCACAGTTGTTCCGGCTGATTGCGGCGGTGTGTGGCGTGACGCTGGTGGGCTTCGGCGGATGGTTTGTGCTGCGCACGGTGGGGTGGCTTTTGAGCGGAGCCACTTTTTGACGGGCCGGCGAGAGGGTGATACAATTCTTGTTAGCGCGAATAAGTCCCGGGTTAACCGGGTAACAGGCCAATCGCATTGGCCGTCGCGGGCCAGATACGCCCAACCCGGTTGGGCTCCTACCCATTTGTGAGATATCGCCGAGGTTTCCGCGAGTAGCAGCAGGTGGTAGATTGCAATACACGGTGAGACAACCCAGCATGGTAGGACTTTTGACGGAAACCTCGGAGGTCTCAGTGTCGTCATCTTTGAAACATACGTGAGCGAAAAACCGCTGGAAGTTGTTGTGGGGGAGATGCTGCGGGCACAAGGGCTGACCCTTGGCCTGACTGAGTCAAGCACCGGGGGACTGCTGGGACATCGGCTCACGGAAGTGCCGGGCAGTTCCGACTACTTTGTGGGTAGCATCGTCCCCTACGCACGCCAGATTCAGGAACGGCTGGTCGGTGTTGCCCACGCGACGTTGGAAAGATATGGTGTGGTCAGTGAACCGACAGCGCGCGAGATGGCCCGTGGCGCCCGCCGGCAGTTCCAGGCTGACATCGGCCTGTCGGTGACCGGGATCGCCGGTCCCAGTACGGGTAGAAGATCGAAGAAACCTGTCGGGCTGACGTACATCGGGCTGTCTGCCGAGGACATCGAGGTCTGCGAACAGCACGTATTCGAGGGGAGCCGCTCGGGAAACAAGTGGCAATCCGCCGAGGCTGCGTTGGGTCTCCTGAAATGTTACCTCCAGCGACGAACCGAACTGCCCGAACTGCAGCGGATCGTCGATCAGGTAGACCCCGAAAGCGCACCGCAGCTTGCCATAGTCCGGTCAGCGAAGGCCGGTGGTTCCCAATTCGCAATTCACAATCGACTGGGCGTCCTATCCAGCGCCTTCAACCCGTTGACCGCTGCCCACGTCCGCATGGCCGAGCTGGCAATGCAGGAATATCAATTGGCCCAGGTGATGTTCGAGCTATCCAGGGTCAACGTAGACAAGGCAGTCTACGGAGCTTCACTGGCGGAGCGGTTGTGGATGCTGAAGCGTTTTGCCCAGGGCCGGCCCCGGTTCTCGGTGGCGATGTGCAGCCACGCCCGCTTTATCGACAAGGCAAAGGCCATCCGAGCCGTCTACCCGAAAGATATCAAGCTCTACTTTATCGTCGGCTACGACACGCTGGTGCGTGTGTTTGATCCGAAGTACTACAGCGATCTGGCGGCTGAGCTGCGGGAGCTTTTTGATCGGAGTCAATTCATTGCAGCGAATCGTGGCCAACACAGCCTGGCTGACGTTGAGATGTTCCTGGAGCAGCCAGCCTGCCGGCCCTTTACCAACAAGATACACCTGATCGAGCTGGATTCGTTTCATGCCGGCCTTTCATCCACCCAGGTCCGCGAGCGCGTGCGACAAGGCAGGTCCATCGCTGGGTTGGTCCCCGATGAGATCGCGGGGCTGATCCCGCTGACGGCGCTGGCTGAAAGAGGCCAATCATAGATATTCATGCACGATCCAACAGTGACAGGAGTTCGTCGAGGCGTTGGATGGTGAGATGGCCGTCGGTCTTGGCTACACCCTCGCGGTCGATGAGGACCCCCGCAATGCCAACGCCCTGAGCGCCCACGACGTCGGCATCGTAGCTGTCACCCACATGGAGTGTACGCTCAGGCTCAGCCCCGGTCTCCGCCAGGGCGGTGTGGAAAATCTGCGGGTGGGGTTTGGCTCGCCCGACCCGCGCCGACGTGATGATGGCATCGAAATAAGGGGTCAGGTTCAGGTCATTACACAGCGCCGGCAAATGCCAGTCCCAGTTAGACACAATTGCCAGCGTGTATCCCTGATCACGCAGCGCTCGCAGGGTGTCGGGAACTTCGGGAAATAGGCGGTAGTTCGCCGGATCGCGGAAGGCCGCCGTCACGCGATCGAAGATCTGGCGGTGGTCGTCTTTCAGGCCCAGTCGGTCCAGAATCTCGCGCTCGATCTCCCACTTCCGGCGTAGATCGCCGGCCTCACTCGCTTCCCACGCGGCGGTGGCATCTTCGGCAATCACGGCTCGCCAGACTGCCTCCAGCACCTCGTGCAGGGTATCGCGGTCGATGTGAAGGCCGGCATCGCGATACGCCTTGTGGTACACGTCGGTCCAGGATGGATAAGGGAAGGCCAACGTGTAACCCATATCGAAGAAAATCGTATTAGAAGACATAGCGGCTCTCAACTCAGTCTGGTGGATTAGTCAACAGGAGGACAAACGCGTTCTTCTGATCAGCAAGGAGGGTCCGAGATGGAACAACCGTCAGATTGGCAACCGACCGCCGTGAAAGCGATCTTTGATCTGGAAGGCCGTATTCGGCCCCAGACATTCCTGTGGGGCAGGCAACAGTGGCCGGTCACCGATGTGGGCCGGCAATGGACCGATAAAGACGGCCTGCATCATGTCCTTGTGATGATATCTGGCCCGCGCACCTTCGAGTTGCGTTTCGATCCCGCGTCTCTTCGCTGGGAAGCCAAACGCATCTCAGGCTCCACAGCCGTGTGACCGCTGTAGGGCGGCTGTTGCTACCCGACTGATGTAGGTCGGGTAGCAAACCCGACCCCGAGTAGGGCGGCTTTGCTACCCCCCCCAGTCCGGCGGCTAGCAAAGCCGCCCTACTCGTCGGTCTGCTTCTTCGCGATTCGGCCCTGGAACCTCGCAAGGTCAATGATCGCTCGCTTATGCGTGCCCTCGCCCACCTGCTCATTTTCGTCCTCGGCGGTCACGCGAAACGTCAGAATGCGCCCGTCGATGTCGGTCAGTTCGGCGCGGGCGATCACCTCCATCCCGACAGGTGTTGGGGCCAGGTGTTTGACGTCAAGGTGGATGCCGACCGTCTGCTGGCCCTCGGGTAGCAGATGATCGACAGCTTCGATGGCTGCCTCTTCCATCAGAGCAACCATGATCGGTGTGGCCAGCACAGATACGTTGCCGCTACCCAGATGCCGGGCCGTATGGCGATCTTCGACTGTGCGTCGGATTTCGCCGATGAGTCCGATTTTGAGGTTCTCCATCTATCTCTCCTTGAAGACTTGTTGAGTGTGTCTGATCAGGCAGTATGAATTGAGAAAGGTGGGTTGTAGGGGCGATCCCTTGCGGTCGCCCTGGGCGGGTGCAAGACCCGCCCCTACCGACCCATTTTGAACGCATCCAATTGAGGACAACTGCATCGACACGAAAGAGCCGAGGCGCGCGCCTCGGCTCTTTGTTAGAGGCCGTTAAGGGCTAGGCAGCCGGCACGGGATCGAGGAGAACATCCAGCTCCTCGGCAGTAATGGTCTCGATCTCTATGAGCTTCCGGGCGATTCGGTGCAACACCGGTTTATGCTCAGTCAGCAGGGCGCGCGCACGATCGTAGGCTTCCGTGACAATGCCCTTGACCTCAGCATCGATGATCTCTGCCATGGCATCGCTGTAATTTCGTTGTTCCCTGATTTCTCGGCCCAGGAAAATCAGTTCATCGCGATCTCCGAACTGAATTGGTCCCAACCTCTCACTCATGCCATATCGAGTGACCATCGCGCGAGCCATCTTGGTGACTTGCTCCAGATCCTTACTGGCTCCCGTGGTCATGTCGCCAAAGATGAGTTCCTCTGCGACACGACCGCCCAGGGCTGCAGCGATCTCGTCTTTGAACTTCGCTGTGTTCCGTAGATACTCGTCCCGCTCGGGGATGGTTATGGTTAGACCTAAGTTAGCCCCGCGGCTTACGATAGTTATCTTGTGAACTGGATCACAGTTGGGCAGTAGCTTGGAGACCAGTGCGTGGCCGGCCTCGTGGTAGGCGATGATCTCGCGCTCTTCCTCGCTGATCAGCCGGCTCTTCCGCTCCGGCCCCGCAACCACTTTCTCAATCGCCTCCTGCATGTCCTCCATCTTGATGCTCTTCCCATTCCGCCGCGCCGCCAGAATCGCCGCCTCGTTCACCAGGTTCTCGATGTCCGCCCCGCTGAACCCCGGCGTCTGCCGCGCCACCACGTCCAGGTCCACATCCCGCCCCAGGGGCTTCCCCCGCACGTGGATGTCCAGTATCTTCCGCCGGCCCACCATGTCCGGCCGGTCGATCACCACCCGCCGGTCGAACCGCCCCGGCCGCAGCAGCGCCGGGTCCAGAATGTCCGGCCGGTTGGTTGCTGCCATGATGATCACGTTCGTGTCCGTGTCGAAGCCGTCCATCTCTACCAGAATCTGGTTCAGCGTCTGCTCCCGCTCGTCGTGGGAGCCTCCCAGACCGGCTCCCCGGTGCCGGCCCACGGCGTCGATTTCGTCGATGAACACGATGCAGGGGGAGTGCTTCTTGGCCTGGTCGAACAGGTCCCGCACCCGGCTGGCGCCCACGCCCACGAACATCTCCACGAACTCGGAGCCGGAGATGGAGAAGAAGGGCACGCCGGCCTCGCCGGCCACGGCGCGGGCCATGAGGGTCTTGCCACAGCCGGGGGGGCCGACCATGAGGACGCCCTTGGGGATGCGAGCGCCGAGGGCGATGAACTTCTCGGGCTCGCGGAGGAACTCCACGACTTCGGCCAGTTCCTGCTTGGCCTCCTTGACGCCGGCCACGTCCTCGAACGTGACGGTCGGCTTGTCGCCGCTGAACAAGCGTGCTTTGCTCTTGCCGAAGGATAGAGCTTGACTGCCCCCTGTCTGTGCCTGACGCATCATGAACAAGATCAGCCCGGCAAAGAAAAGCAACGGGAGAATACTGGTAGCGATGGTTACCAAATCACCCCATCGACTGGGATTTGCAATCACAACTTCCACATTGTTCTTGTCCAGAACTTCCTGGGGCACGCCCAGGCTGTCCAGGGTGCTGAAAATGCTGACATCGCGCTCTTTATGGGCTACCACTTCAGTTTTCGAGTCACGATATTGGATACGCAACTCGTCGCCACGAACACTGATTTTCGCGATCTTGCCAGCTTTGATATCCCTGGCCAGGTCTGTGAGATCAACTGTTTTTGTGCTACCGGACGGCATAAAGTTGAGAACAAGCGCTCCGATAGCAACGAGAACCAGCACCCATACGATGCCGTTTCGGAACCATCCTGACCCACGCATTATCTGCCAACTACCTCCAAGATAGAGGATCTTCAACGCTACATTTTAACTGAAAGGCATATCAATTATACATGATGTTCCTGCAAAAGGGAAGCTGGCTGAGGCGGGGAAGCAGGGCAATCGCATCTAATATAAAACTGGGAGCCAGGTCTCACTGAAATGTCATTCTGAGCGGGTTGCCGCAATCAGTCTGGTGGGAGAACCAACTCGCTCATGCAATCTGACCGCCTGGCACAGATCAAGAGAGCGAAGAATCTCCGTCCCAACACCAGGCGGTAGGAGACGACAATCCCAATGCGCTGGTCCCAACCCGGCGAGGGTGAGTGCAGCCAGGCTGACTTCAGAGATTCTTCGCTATCAAGGTTCTGCAAGGCGGGGCGAACAAGACCGGAGGGTGGACCCGGCATGCGCGTTGACTTCGTCAGGCCGCTCAGAACGACAGATTGGGGCAAGTTCTATCAGTTTGAACGGGTCACCCTCTCTGCGTTGAGATGCGATTGCCCTGCTCACATCCCATCGGTCGATTGACAAGTCAGCAGCACCGTGCTACAATTGCAATGGTCGTATCATGAGAATACCCTGTTGGGGGAGCTCGGGTAAGCCGGGCTGAGAGGATGGCCACATTCGCCATCGACCCCAAGAACCTGATCTGGGTAATGCCAGCGGAGGGAAACGCCATCACCGAGGAAAACGCAGACGCCGCCCTCCGGAGGGCGGCGTTTTTGTATGTCAGGAGACCTCATGCATATTCTCATCGTTGCCAACGGCGCGCCGGCTGACCTGCCGGGCCGGGATCTCATCCCCGACGCCGATCTGATCATCGCTGCCGATGGCGGGGCGGCCAACGCCCGCCGGCTGGGACTGCGTCCATCGGTCATCATCGGTGACATGGACTCCATCGCCCCCGCCGACCGAGCCGAACTCGAAGCCGCCGGCGTGCAGTTCATCACCTATCCGGTCAACAAGGATGCGACGGACCTGGAACTGGCACTGCGCTATGCGGTCAGGCAGGGCGCGCAAACCACCACCCTTGTCGGTGCCATGGGGGGCCGGCCCGACCAGGCGCTGGCCAACGTCTTCCTCCTGACCCTCCCGTTCCTCGATGGCGTGGCGGTGAACCTGATAGGCGACGGTTGGGAGGCATTTTGTGTTCGCAGCGCGGTGCAGTTCAGCGGACAACCCGGCGATGTCATCTCACTGCTCCCCTTGACTCCCCAGGTGCCCGGTGTAAAGACCGCCGGCCTCTTCTGGCCGCTGAACGACGCAACCCTGCGCTTTGGTTCCACCCTCAGCATCAGCAACGAGATGACGGGCACTACTGCTCAAGTTGCAGTTCGTGAGGGAATCCTACTGGTGGTGCATTCTGTGCCGGCAAGCTGGGGAGCAGGGGAGAAGGAGTGGGGTACGGTCGAATGACGCGCCCCTGCTTCCGTGCACCCTGGCAACTATGCTCAAAAGGAGGAGCATCCAAATGGCGACGCAAACTGTGAAGGACAAGAGACCGTTCTTCCAGGCTCCCCCCGAATGGGGGATCAAGCCGGTTCCTCGGGAATCGCGGATTCTGCGGTTCGTCGATTACTTCGTCTTGTGGTCCAGCCTGGGGGTTGGCCTGCTGGTGCTGGAGGCCGGCGCGCTCCTGGTGCCGGGGCTGAGTCTGGGGCAGGCGCTGCTGGCCATCCTGATCGGGACGCTCATCGGCAACCTGCTGTTGGCCTTGGCCGGTATGGCCGGCAGCGACCAGGGCGTGCCCACCATGGTGCTGCTCCGTCCGGTGCTGGGCCGGCGAGGCTCCTACCTGCCCAGCCTGCTGAACCTGGCACAACTCATCGGCTGGACCGCCTTCGAGCTGTGGGTGATGGCCCTGGCAGCCAATCGCATCAGCCAGGCTCTGTTCGGCTTTTCGGGCTATGGCGTATGGCTGGTGGTGTTCGCCGCATGGTGCGTGCTGCTGGCGTTGGGCGGCCCGCTGGTCGTAGTCCGGCAGTGGCTGGAGAAGTTCGGCGTGTGGCTGGTCTACGGTGTCACCGCCTGGATGACCGTCTACCTGTTCACCCATTACGACATTGGGGCGCTGCTGAGCCAGGCCGGCACCGGAGAGATGCCCTTCTGGCTGGGCGTGGACCTGGTGGTGGCCATGCCCATCTCCTGGATGCCCCTGGTCGCCGACTACAACCGGTTCGCCCGGGACTCGCGCGGGACGTTTCTGGGCACGTACCTGGGCTACTTCGTGGCCAACGTCTGGTTCTACGGCCTGGGTGCGCTGTTCATCCTGACCCTGAACATGGCCGAGCCCACCCCCGAGAACCTGGCAACGGCCATCATGGCTCTGACCGGTGGGCTGGTCGCTCTGCTGGTCATCTTGGTGGACGAGACCGACAACGCCTTCGCCGACATCTATTCGGCGGCGGTGTCCATCCAGAACATCTTCCCGCAGGCGAGTCAGCGTCTACTGATCGTGCTCATCGGGGCCGTCGGGCTGGGGCTGGCGGCGTTCCTGACCATGAGTCAGTACTTCGACTTCCTGCTGCTCATCGGCTCAGTCTTCGTGCCGCTGTTCGGCCTGCTGGCCGCCGATTACTTCGTGTTGCGGGGCCGGCATATCGACACGGATGAGCTGTATCGCTCCAGCGGTCCGTACTGGTATCGCCAGGGCATTAACTGGGTCGCCGTGGCGGCCTGGGTGGCCGGCATCGCCATCTATCACATCATCACCCGCACCCTGCCGACGCTCGGTGCATCGATCCCCAGCTTCGCGGCGGCATTCCTGCTGTACCTGGCCCTGGCTCGGGTGGGGATGCCGGCGTTGCGTGGTGCGGAAAAATAGCCTGGGAGGAAATCCGTGGAGACAAGAACCCTGACCATCGATGAGGCCATCGAACAGATCGGCCTGGGTCCCTTTCAGTACAAGTTGTTGGCTATTTGCGGTGCCGGCTGGGCCGCCGATGCCATGGAAGTGATCATCATCGCCTTCGTGATCCCGGCCGTCATCCGCGAGTGGTCGTTGACCTCGGGCCAGGCCGGGTTCATCGGCACCGCCATCTTTCTCGGCATGCTGGCCGGCGCCTGGTTCTGGGGGACCATCAGTGACTACGTTGGGCGCAAGCTGGGGTTCCAGCTCACCGTCCTGGTGGACTCTGTCTTCGGCTTTCTGTCTGCTCTGTCCCCCAGCTACATCTGGCTGGTGCTGCTGCGGGCACTCACCGGCTTCGGTGTGGGCGGTACGTTGCCGGTGGACTACTCCATCTTCTCGGAGTACCTGCCGAGGTCTAACCGGGGTCGCTACCTGGTGATACTGGAAAGCTTCTGGGCGCTGGGCACCATCGTCGCTGCCGGCCTGGCCTGGCTCATCGTGCCCCGCGTGGGGTGGCGCGCCCTGCTGGCAATCTCGGCCGTGCCGGGCCTGATCATCTACTTCATCCGTCGCTACGTGCCTGAATCGCCGCGCTACCTGCTCATTGAAGGACGGGAAGAGGAGGCACGTCAGGTGCTCCAACAGGTTGCTCGTGAGAACGGCGCCGCGTTAGAGATTGGCCGGCTGCAGATCCAGGAGCGCAGTGAAGGGATGACCGTTTCGGCTTTGTGGAAGACGCCCTTCGTGCGCACCACATTGATGCTGTGGATCGCCTGGTTCTGTATCTCGCTGGGGTACTACGGGACTTTCATCTGGCTGCCCAAGATCTTCGTGGGGCGGGGCTTCAGCTTCCTGAAGACATATCAGAACGTGTTTATCATGGCTCTGGCCCAACTGCCCGGTTACTTCTCGGCTGCCTACCTGGTGGAACGGTGGGGCCGGAAGATGACCCTGGCGATCTATCTGGCCCTCAGCGGGTTGTTCACCTACCTGTTCGCCGTTGTGAGTGGCCTGTCGCTCATCGTGGGCGCGGCGGTGCTCATGTCCTTCTTCACGCTGGGGGCCTGGGGCGTTCTGTACGCCTACACGCCAGAACTGTATCCAACGGAGGTGCGTGCTACCGGCATGGGATGGGCCAGCGGCATGACGCGCATTGCCGGCGCTCTCGCGCCCATCCTGGGTGGGGTGCTGCTGCCCATCTCCCTGGTGGCAGCGCTGAGCCTCTACGCCATAGCTTTCGTCGTTGGTGGAGTGGCGGTGTTCCTGCTCGGACAGGAGACGAAAGGCCAGCCTCTGATGGAGACGGTGCCTGTGTGACCAGGGGCAGCTCTTTGATCGCCGAAGGTCTCGTGACCGAGCCCTTTTTACCTCCGTCGGGAGACCTTCGGCGATCACTACGCAACGTCATGATTGATTGGAGTCTCTATATCATCACAGACCGCAAGGCAGCCGGCGGGCGCTCGCTCGCCGAGGTTGTCCGGGCGGCCATCGCCGGCGGTGCAACCGTGGTGCAACTGCGGGAGAAGATGACCACCACCCGTGAGATGATCGCGCTGGGGCAGGCGCTGCACGCGGTCACGCAGGCCGCCGGCATCCCGCTGATCGTCAACGACCGGGTGGACGTGGCCCTGGCCATCGACGCCGAGGGGGTTCACGTCGGGCAGGATGACATGCCGGCATCGCTGGCCCGCCGGCTCATCGGCCCCGACCGCATCCTGGGCGTGTCAGCCGGCACGGCGGCCGAAGCCCACCAGGCCAAAGCGGACGGCGCTGACTACATCGGCGTGGGCGACGTCTTCGGCACGCCCTCCAAGCCGGATGCCGGTGTGCCCATCGGCCTGGACGGCCTGGCGGAGATCGCGCGCGCCGTGTCGATCCCCGTGGTGGCCATCGGTGGCATCACGGCCGAGAACGCGGCGGCGGTGATTCAGGCTGGCGCAGCAGGTGTGGCGGTGATCTCGGCGGTGGTGGGGGCAGGGGATGTGGTAGCGGCAGCTCGCCAGCTGCGGGCAGTGGTTGAGGAGGCGCGACGTGGATGAGATCAGTCGGCTGTTTCTGACGGTCAACGGCATCGGGATGCACATGGCTACGGCCGGGCGCGGACCGCTGGTGCTGTTGCTCCACGGCTTCCCGGAGTTCTGGTACTCGTGGCGTTACCAGATTCCTGCCCTGGCCGAGCACTTCCGGGTTGTGGCGCCGGATCAACGCGGCTACAACCTGACGGACAAGCCCCCACACGGCTACGACATTGAGACCCTGACGACCGACGTCGCTGAGCTGATCCGCTCCCTGGGCTGCCAGCACGCTCACGTGGTGGGTCACGACTGGGGTGGTGCGGTGGCCTGGTGGCTGGCCATCACCCGGCCGGAACTCGTGGATCGACTGGTGATCATGAACGCGCCCCATCCGGCGGCTTTCCGCCGGGCCATGCAGGGCAACTGGCGTCAACGGTTGCGCAGTTGGTACATGCTCTTCTTCCAACTGCCCCGGTTGCCCGAAGCGGCCTTTCGGCTGGGCAACTACCGAGCCCTGGAACAGAGCTTCCGACGGGACACCACCCGGCCAGAAGCTTTCACCGACGAGGTAATTGCGTGCTACAAGCAGGCAGTCTCTAGACCCGGTGCCCTCACGGCCATGATCAAGTGGTACCGGGAAGCTCTCGGCCTGAGCACCTGGCGTGCCACAGGCCGGCGCGATCTGACCGTGCGTGTGCCGACGCTGGTCATCTGGGGAGAGCAAGATCGCTATCTGGGCCGGGAGATCAACGACGACCTGAGTCGGTGGGTGCCCGAGCTCGCGTTGCGCTACATCCCGGATGCCAGCCACTGGGTGCAGCAGGACCGCCCTGAAGCAGTGAATCAGTACCTGTTGCGGTTCCTGGTAGACAGCAAGGAGCACTAATGGATGACGTAAACCAGCGAGTCGCTCAAGCGCTCTCCCGTATCCGCGAGGAACGGCCGCTGATCCATCACATCACCAATTTCGTGGTGATGAACGACGTGGCCAACGTGACGCTGCACGTGGGGGCGCTGCCAGTCATGGCGCACGCGGTCGAAGAGGTGGCTGAGATGACGCGCATGGCCGGCGCGCTGGTGCTCAACCTGGGCACCCCCACGCCGGCCCGGATCGATGCCATGCGCATCGCCGGCAGACAGGCCAACGCACTGGGCATTCCCGTCGTGCTCGACCCCGTCGGGGCCGGCGCGACGAGGCTGCGCACGGAGACCGCGCTGCGTCTGCTGGAGGAGCTGAAGATCGCGGTCGTGCGGGGAAACGCGGGAGAGATTGGGACCTTGAGCAGGGCCGGCGGTGCGGTCAGGGGCGTGGAGAGCGTGCAGGCCGTGGCTGACCCGCCAGCGGTCGCGCAGGCGATGGCCCGAGAGCACGGGACCGTCGTGGCGATCACCGGTGAGCGTGATGTTGTTGCCGATGGCCAGCGCATCCTGGCGGTAGACAACGGCCACCGGTGGCTGACGACCATCACCGGCAGCGGTTGCATGGCGACGGCGGTGGTCGGTGCGTTCGCAGCCGTGGAGAGCGACTACCTAATGGCTGCTGCTGGCGGGTTGGCCTGCTTCGCGCTGGCGGCCGAGTTGGCCGCTGCCGAGGCGAACGGGCCGGCCAGCTTCAAAGTCGCCCTGTTCGATCACCTCTACCACCTGACGCCGGAGCAGTTAGCCGAAGGAGCGCGGATAGTGGAATTTCCCTGAGTTCCCCTAAGTTCCCCTGAGTTCCTCCGAGTTCCTCCGAGTTCCTCAGAAACAACCCAGGGAACTCGGAGGAACTCAGGGGAACTCAGGGACGTGGGAGACAAGCATGCGTGTTGGTGAGTTGGGAGAGTTTTCGCTGATTGAGCGGCTGGCAGGCCGGCTGGGCGGCTATGGTGCAGATGTGGTGGTTGGTGTCGGCGACGATGTGGCCGTGCTGCGCGTGACCGACGACCGCTATCTGCTGGCGACGTGCGACGCGCAGGTGGCCGGCGTACACTTCCTGCCCGACGTCGTGACGCCTTACCAGATAGGCCGCAAAGCCGCCGCCATCAACCTGAGCGACATCGCATCCATGGGCGGGACGCCACGCCACTTCCTGATCTCGCTGATCCTGCCCGAAGACACCGAGGTGGCGTTCATCGACGCCGTGTACGATGGCCTGGTTGAAGAATCGCAGCGTTACGGGGTGGACATCGTCGGTGGCAACGTCGCGCGGAGCGACCGCGTGGTGATCGACCTCTGCCTGCTGGGAGAGGTGATGCCTGATCGGTTACTTCTGCGGTCGGGTGCGCGGCCTGGCGATCAGGTACTGGTCACGGGCCGGCTGGGCGACTCAGCGGCCGGCCTGAGCCTGCTCCTGGATCCCAAGCTGTCGGTGCCGGCCGCTGATCGGGAGATGCTGGTGGCCCGTCACGTCACACCGACGCCACGCCTGCCTGAATCGGCGGTGATTGCCGGGATGGGAACAGCTTCAGCCATGATCGACCTGAGCGACGGCCTCAGCAGCGACATTGGCCACATCTGCGACCAGAGCCGGGTGGGTGTGCGGCTGTGGGCGGAGCGGCTGCCGATGTCGCCGGCGGCCCAACGCGTGGCCGAGCTGGCCGGCAGGGAGCCGTGGCGGTTGGCGCTGGCGGGCGGCGAAGACTACGAGCTGTGCTTCACCGCGCCGCCCGGGGCGGTCGAAGAGCTGGC
>CAZHMV010000033.1:0-45237 GCA_964532665.1 uncultured Anaerolineales bacterium | reverse complement strand
CTTCGACCAGGTCCTGGATCCGCTCATCCTTGGTGTCCAGGATTCGCAGCGGGTTCGTCGCGAGCCGGCGCTGGTCGTCTTCTCCCAATCGATGCTCGTGTTGCCGGAAGAAGTCGGCCAGCTTGGCGATGTAGGCCGGCCGGCACTTCGGGCAACCGGTGCTGTTCACCTGGAACGAAATCTCGGCCAGACCAAGTTCCTGGTACAACTGCCACGCCAGGGACATGATCTCCAGATCAACGGCCGGGTCCTGTTCGCCAATCGCCTCGACGTTCAGTTGCCAGAACTGGCGGTAGCGGTGCGCCTGCGGGCGGTCGTGTCGAAAGACGGGGCCGATGGAATAGAGCTTCACCGGCTGGGACCACACGTGCATGCCGTTCTCGATGTAGGCGCGGACGACGCCGGCCGTGAACTCGGGGCGGAGCGTCAACGAGTTGCCCCCCCGGTCTTCGAAGGTATACATCTCCTTCTGGACGATGTCCGTCGCTTCGCCGACGCCACGGGCAAACACCGCCGTGTCCTCGAAGATGGGGGGCTCGATCTGTTGATAGCCGTAGAGCGCCGCGACATGGTGGATGCGGTCGAAGATGTACCGCCAATAACGCTGCTCATCAGGTAGGATGTCGTTGGTTCCGGTCGGGCGCTGATATGTCATCATGTAACACCTGAGAAGAGTATTCTATCGTCTGCAAGCTCTCACAAATTATAGTGGATTTCTCAGGAAAAGGGAAAGAAAGAGCGGCACTGATGTCATCTTCGCAGCATGACAAACAGCCAGATGAGGAAAGCAACGAAGCCGCTAATGGCGAATGCGGCCAGGAATGAGACTTGATTGCTTGGAGATTGCAACGATGATATAATAGCACACTGGCTTACACACTTGCAATAACGAGGTTACATGTCTTCTCACGACGACCGGGGGCCCAACCCGGTTGAGCAGCATCTGCGCCGGAATTTTGCCGTAAACGTTCTCGATGGTGGTTTTTTCGCCCTCGCCGTCAGCTTCGCCTCGTCGGTCACGATTCTTCCGTTGTTTGTCAGCCGGCTGACTTCGTCGGCGTTGGCCATCGGCCTTATCGCGGCCATTGCCCAGATGGGCTGGTTTGTCCCCCAACTGTTCACCGCCAACTACGTCCAACGCTACCCGCGCAAGAAGCCCTGGGTCATGCTCGCCACGCTGGGGGAACGCATACCATACGCGATTCTGGCGCTGCTGGCCCTGCAGATTGGCCGGCTGTCTCCACAAACGGTGTTGGTCTTCTTCTTCATGATCTACAGCCTCGCGGCTATGAGCGGCGGGTTGACCGGGACGGCCTGGCAAGACATGATTGCCAAGGTCATTCCAACTCGGGCGCGCGGGCGCTTCTTTGGCACGCAGCAGGCCCTGGGTGGGCTGCTGGGCTCCGGCGGGGCAGTCGTGGCCGGCCTGATTCTGGAGCGCGTGGCTTATCCAGGGAACTTCGCCATCTGCTTCGGCCTGACGGTCGTCGCCATGGCGATCTCCTACATCTTTCTCGGTCTCACCGTGGAGCCTGCCCGTCCCAGCCGCCGGGCAAAGGCCTCGATGCTCCACTTCCTCAGACAACTCCCCCGATTGCTCCGGGCCGATCCCAACTATGCCCGCTTCCTGGTCAGCCGGGCCGCTGCCATGCTGGGCCGAATGGCAGCGGGTTTTCTGACGGTGTATGCTGTGGAGGTGCTGGGCGCTTCGGCTGCGGATGCCGGCCGGCTGACAGCCGCGTGGATGGCGACGCAGACACTGCTGAACCCACTGCTGGGCTGGTGGGGGGATCGGGGCGGCCACAAACAGGTTCTGGAGCTGTCCACGCTGTTCACGGTGGCGGCCATGGCCATCGCGTTGTGGGCGCCCGGCGTCGGGTGGTTCTACGCCGTATTCGCCCTGAGCGGTGCGACGCTGGCCGGCGCGATCCTGTCGGGGCTGAGCATCGTCATGGAGTTCGCGCCCGAAGACGACCGGCCAACGTACATCGGGTTGACGAACACGTTTCTCGGACCCTTCGCTGGCCTGGGGTCGCTGCTGGCCGGCGGGATTGTGAGCGTGGCCGGCTACCAGACCCTCTTCTGGGTAAGCCTGGTGCTGTCGGCCCTCGGGTTCGTGCTCCTTCGCTGGACGGTGCGGGAGCCACGCCAGGTTGGGTGGGCACTGGGCAGTGATCAGTAAACAATGAGCGGCCAGTCCGACCTGCCTCGCCTCTACTTTCTACCATCAAGTCCTCGTGGAAAGTCTACGGGAGTCAACGCAATCCCGCTTCCCGCAGGAGCCTGGCTGCCCAGACGGCATCTTCGCCCTCCAGCGGCGGAACGGCGTCGAGGGTGTAGTCGATGCTCAGGTCATAGCCGGCGCGCTCGTACAGGTCGTGCAGAAGGGTGTTGAGATCCACCAACGGTTCGTTGTCTTTGGGGCGCAGGGGGAGATTGAATGTTGGGATCGGTTCACGCACACTGAAAAGATAGAGATCGGCCGTGGGCCGGTTCTCGCTCCGGCTGACCAGGATGCGGTAATGGCCAGTTTCGCCTGTGCCCTCGAACGGCATGGGTGGATGCTGGCGCAACAGGTCGATCTCCACCAGATGTGTTGAGGAATCAAGGACGACTTGGCGCTTCTCCTCATAGTCTGCCCGATTCTTTCCTGGTCGCTTGTTGGTGGGTGACAGGACCTCGATCACGGTGATCACATCGCCACTGGTCGTGTCCTTAACCTGCAGGTAGCCCTGCCGGATCACGTCTGTAACCGGTACTCTGACAGACCTTGGCTGCGAAGGTGGGGTCGCCCGATAGGTGGCAATGGCCTGCTCACGTATCACGCGGCGCACATCGACGTCAGGGCGGCCGACTAGCTCCAGGCCGGCGATCGTTTCCCGATACATGTGGAAATCCACACGTATGACATAGCGCGGGTGGATCTGAGGCCCCAGTGTGTCTGCCAGTGTCGTGATCAGCCGGTGATGGGCGTCGGACCAGAGGGCAGGGTGCTCGAGATAGGGGTCCATACCCGGGAAGGGTGAAGTCATCGTCATATCTCCGCGACAAGCATCTGTCGAAAGGCAGAGAGCGTGGCATCGATATCCCCGGCTTCGATGCCGTAGTGGGTCACGGCCCGCAGCCGCCGGCCACCAATCGGCGACAGCAAGACTCCCTGTTCGCGGAGGCCATCGGCCAACTCCGCCGGCGTCATGTCGTCGCGGGCCAGCTCGAAGATGACGATGTCGGTTTGGACGCTGTCGGGGTCGATGGCGATGCCCGGCATGTCGGCCAGGCCCCGGGCCAGGCGCTTCGCGTTGGCGTGATCCTCCGCCAGCCGATCCACCATCTCTTCCAGGGCCACGATGCCGGCAGCAGCGATGATGCCGGCCTGCCGCATCCCTCCGCCGACGATCTTGCGCGCCCGCCGCGCCTCGTAAGTGAAGTCCGCGCTGCCACACAGCACCGAGCCCACCGGTGCCGACAGACCTTTGGATAGACAGAACGTCACCGAGTCCACGTCTTTTGTCAGCTCGGAGGCCGGCAACCCCAGGGCCACGGCCGCGTTGAAGATGCGCGCGCCATCCAGGTGAACCGCCACGCCATGCCGATCGGCGATCCGCCGCACAGCGGCCATGTACTCGGGCCGGAGAACGGCACCGCCGCACCGGTTGTGCGTATTCTCCAGGCAGATGAGCCGTGTGCGCGGATAGTGGGGGTTTTCGCCGCGAATGGCAGCCTCGATGTCGTCCAGGTCCAGCGTGCCATCGGGCTGATTGGGCACCGTTCGCGGGTGAATGCCTCCGAGGGCGGAGGAACCGCCGGCCTCGTACAGAAATGTGTGGGAGAGATCGCCCAGGATAACCTCGTGGCCCCGACCGCAGTGGGTGAGCAGGGCCACCAGGTTGCCCATGGTGCCGCTGACGACGAAGAGGCCGGCCTCCTTGCCCATGCGTTCGGCTGCCATGGCTTCCAGGCGATTGACCGTGGGGTCCTCGCCATAGACATCATCACCAACTTCGGCATGCACCATCGCTTCGCGCATGCGCAGCGTTGGCAGGGTTACTGTGTCGCTTCGCAGGTCAATCATCGTTGTACTCCATAGCTACGTGCTGTGCTTACCCAAACAAGGCGCTTACGGATCGATTCTCGTGAATGCGCGCAATCGCTTCAGCCAGCAGCGGCGCAACGCTGAGAACCACGATTTTGTCGTCTGGCAGTGTCTGCGCTAGGGGGATGGTATTGGTAACCACAACGCGTTCTAACACAGATTCGCGCAGTCTTTCAGCGGCATGGCCGGCCAGCACCGGATGGACAGCGCCAGCAAACACCGCAGAGGCCCCCTGTTCCAGCAGGTACTCGGCCGACTGGATCAGCGTCCCGCCGGTGGAGATCAGGTCGTCGATGAGGATCACCGTGCAGCCTCTGACCTCCCCCACCATGCCGACCACCTCGGCGCGGTCCGGCTCCGGGCGGCGCTTCACCAGGATCGCCAGGCCGACATCCGGTCCCAATCGCGCTTGCAGCTTGATGGCGCGCTCGACGGAGCCTTCGTCCGGTGCAGCAACGACGAGAGGCGGCTTGCAATGGCGCTTGAAATAATCTGCCAGGATGGGGCCGGCTCGCAGGTGATCCACCGGGATGTCGAAGAAGCCCTCGATGGCCGGCGCATGCAGGTCCATCGTCAGCACGCGGTCTGCGCCGGCGACGGTGATGAGGTTCGCCACCAGTTTGGCGGAAATTGGCTCTCGGCCGGCAGTTTTGCGTTCCTGCCGGGCATAACCGAAGTACGGCACCACAGCCGTGATGCGCGCAGCCGAGGCGCGCCTGGCCGCGTCGATCAGGAGCAGCAGCTCCATCAGGTGCTGATTGACCGGATTGCATGTGGGTTGAACGATGAAAACGTCGTAGCCTCGAATGTTTTCCAGGATTCGGGCTCGAATCTCGCCATCCTTGAAAGTAGTCACCATCACCTGGCCAAGCTCTATGCCCAGTCGATCGGCAATCGCCTGAGCCAGAGGTCGGTTGGCGCTGCCGCAAAAGACCTTGAAGCCGTTCATCCCACATCCACTTTCAATAGTTCCGCACCACAGCCCGATAGGTCCTGGGTTCCCGTGCCTGGATCAACTGGAACTCTTCCCTGGCAGTTCGAATCTGATCCAGGTCGATGCGCGCCACGCCGTATCCCTCGTCCGGCTCATCAACCACGGCGTGGATGGCTCCCCTCGGCCCGACAATCATCGACTGGCCGAAGAAGTTGTACGTGTACTCCTCCCCGATCCGGTTGGCAGCAGCCACAAAGATCGAATTCTCATACGCCCGGGCCAGGAGATAGGTCCGCCACTCGTCCACGTATGGCGCTTTCCAGTTGGCCAAGACGCACAGGATTTCGGCACCGTCCAGAGCCAGGCTGCGGGCCGTCTCAGGAAAGGCCAGGTCCCAGCCAAGGATGAGGCCGATATTGCCAAACGCGCAATCCAGGACCCGGTAGCGGTATCCGGCTCGGAATGCCAGCCGCTCTTCGTCCTGCAGATGCACTTTCCGGTAGTCGCCGATGAGCTCTCCGTCCGGACCGACGACAATCGCGGCGTCATACAGAATGCTCTCCACCTTCTCCTTCAGCGCCATGCCGAAGACGACATGTGTGCTGAATTCTGCTGCGCGCTGGGCGATGAGGTTTACGATGGGCCCCGAGTCGCGCTCGGCCAGCTCCGTAAACTGAACGCCACACTCGTAGCCAGTGGTGACAAGCTCCGGGAAGACGATCAGGTCCGTCTTCTGACGCAGGCAAATCTGCTCGACGAATTCAGACATGCGCGCGAGATTGGTCTGGACATCGGCCAGGTGGGGCTGCATTTGCACCACCGCAACTGTCACTTCACGCATGGGTGTTGTTGCTCCTTCGCTTACCTGTCAAGAATCAAACGGGGACAGAACGAATGCCGGCCACTCCAGCATCTGCCTGTCCCCGCCTCACCGTCTGGTACCCCCGGCAGGACTCGAACCTGCGACACGCGGTTTAGGAAACCGCTGCTCTATCCGCCTGAGCTACGGGGGCACGCTCTGCATCACCTGTAATTCTACACAACCAACGATAGCAGGTCAAACTTCCAGATGCTCAGAATCGCCGATCACTGCGGTCCAGCCTGATCGGGTAGCCCAGCATACGCTGAATCAAACTCAGGTAGACGTTGTTCATTGTGCGGCGTTCCAGCCGTACCTCGCGGTCAACGGCGTACAGAAGCGCGTTGTACACCTCCGGCCCGCCATAGTCGCCGGCCAGGATCTCCAGAATCCCGTGGAGAGCCGGTGTGTCCGGTTCCAGCACCTCGCCTTTCAATTCGCCCAGCCGACGCTCATCGCCCAGGCAGAAGGCCGGCACATCCACGCGTACGGCATCATCGTAATCCTCCAGCCGAACGAAAAATGAGACGATGGCCGGCGCATCTTTCAAGTCTCCATGCTCAACCAGTTCGCGGCTGCCACGAGTAAATCCCCACATCCCCAGGATAACCGGTGTCGAATACCCCTTCCGGTCCCCGGTCCAGCGATAGATCATCTCGCTGTCGGGGACCTCCAGCGGTAGATTCTCGACACCCTCGCTCCTGATCCAGATTTTGGCGTGGGTGGCTTCACGGCTTGTCTTGGCAATGGAAACCGGGGTGCGGTGTCCCTGACGACACGCCCGGAACAGATCCAGGTATGCCTGGATGATGTCTTGGGGGAAGGGATAGTCTACCCCCTCAATCGTTAGCGGGTAGAGCTGGGGGAGTTGACCATACAGTGCTCCATCCAGGAAGATGACGCTGCCCTCAGGAACATGGTGCGCGTAGTCCCGCGCCAGGCCAATCTCCAGCCGTTGCTGGAACAGATCGGCAAATCGCTCTATGCTGCCACGCGGGATAGTTCCGCGCAAGATCTCAACGTCAACGTCGGTCTCGGCTCGCCCTTCACCCAGAAGGAGCGCCTGGGCGGTGAACAAGAACGCACCGTTGGCCAGGTTGACACGGCGGATGGAGCCATCAACGGCAAAGGCCGGCCTGCGTCGCGCGCCCACGACCAGGTCTTCCGGCAATGGGTGCCAGTGACGCGCCATGAGGTCCTGCAGGGCCGCTTCCCTGGCCTCGGCACCCGTGCCCAACGTCTGAATTAGACTGTCCCGTCGCTCGTCAATGCGCGCCGCAAGCTTCGAGATGAAATCCGGCATGGCTACCCCAATCCCCCTGATCCGATAGTGAAGGCCAGTTACATCCGCAAGCAAAACAAATGTTCGACTGCATTATACTGTAGGAAGGATTGCCTGTCAATACACGGCTCGTGTCACCCGCGACTGTCTATCTCGAACGGCTTGAGGGTTGCAGGTGACAGGTTGAAGGTTAGCATGAGATCTGCAACCTCATTGTCTGATAGTAATCGCACAAATCGTTCACTACACAGATCTCGCATTTCGGGACACGAGCCGTGCAAATCTCTCGGCCGTGCCGAATCAGATTGATGTGAAACGGATAGTAGAGTTTCTCGGGCAGCATGCTCTCCAGGTCATCATGGGCCTTTTCACGCGACGTAGTTTTGCCGATGAGCCCGATGCGCCGGCTGAGCCGATGCACGTGGGTGTCCACAGGAAAGGCCGGCATACCCAGGGCGAACAGCAGTACAATCGCGGCGGTCTTCGGCCCGATCCCCTTGATCGATGTGAGCCACTGCTTCGCCTCCTCTACCGCCATCTCCTGCAAGAAGCCCAGGCTCAACTCGCCCCGTTCCTCGGCAATGCGCTGGAGTGCCCGCTTGATGCGGACAGATTTCTGCCGGCTCAAGCCGGCCACCCGGATCACCTCGGCAATTTCGTCTGCCGGTGCATCGCGCACCTGCTCCCAGGTGGGGAAGCGATCACGCAGCCGGCGGTAGGCCCGATCTCGCAGCACATCGTTGGTATTCTGGCTGAGAATAGTGGAGACCAGAGCGGCTATCGGGTTGCGCTCCCCGCGCCTGGGCTCACCATAGACCTGCAGAAGTCGCTTGTGGACCTCCAGGGCTCTGTGTTTCAGACTTGTATCACTGTTGCTCATTGCATTCGCACCCTCGTGTGCCGACAGAGCTAATCATACGATTGTTCGCCTGTAGTGTCAACGCACGCGTCCCGTATACCACAACCTGGTTGCCAGGAATGATCCAATTTGACGCCCAGCAGGTCTCTCAGCTATAATGCCAGCCAGGTTGATCTTGTGGATCGTCTATCGAACCAAGACCTGACCTCCGGCTGGAACGAAAGATTCCGCTTGATTTCGCATCTCTATCATGAAACCTTTCGGCTTTGACGATCCTTCAGGACCGAAGGCGTAAAACGCGAGGAATTCGAGAGTAATTCCATGCCCTGGATTGAACAAGTTCCCGTGTCCGAAGCTACCGGCCTGTTGAAGAAGCTGTTCGACGAGGCGATTGAGCGCGCCGGCCGCGTCTGGCACATCGTGCACATCATGAGCCTCAACCCGCGTGTGCTGCGGGCGAGCATCGGCTTCTACACGGCTATCATGCATGGCAAATCGCCTCTCAGTCGGGTGCAGCGCGAACTGCTGGCCACTGTGGTCGCGACCGAGCTGGGATGTCACTACTGAACGCAGGCCCATGCGCACGACCTCCGTGAAGAGGTCGGAAAAGTCACGGCAGACCCGACGCAAGCTGATACCTTCGTGCATGCTGTCGCTCGGGACTGGCGAAGCGCTCCCCTCAGTCCAGTTGACCGTGCGCTGTGCGAATTCGCTGCCAGGCTCACCCATCATCAGCATGACATGACGCCGGCTGACCTGGACGTCCTGCGCTCCCACGGCCTGGATGACCGGGCGATCCACGACGCCGTTCAGGTGATTGGCTACTTCAACTACATCACTCGCGTGGCCGACGCGCTGGGTGTGGAGCCGGAGGACTTCATCGAACCGTGGGGCCGGCCGGCGAGCTGAACTGGCAGGCCAGAAACCGCGCCCAAGGAGGCGGGGCGATGAAACTGATTGTTCAGATTCCCTGTTACAACGAAACGGCCACTCTGCCGGCAGTCCTCTCTGACCTGCCGGTAGAGATCCCAGGTGTCGATAACATCGAGACGCTGGTGATCGACGACGGCTCGACAGACGGGACAGCCGAGCTGGCCACTGCACTCGGCGCAGATTATGTGATTCGGCATTGTGGCAACAAGGGGCTGGCGATTACGTTCCAGACCGGCATCGATGCCTGCCTGCGCCTGGGGGCCGACATCATCGTCAACACGGATGGCGACCACCAGTACCCGGGTGCCGCGATTCCACAGCTCATTGCCCCAATCCTCGAACGCAAAGCCGACATCGTCGTTGGAGATCGGCAGGTAGGCCACATTGACCATTTCTCCGGTCAGAAGAAGATCTTACAGAAGGTGGGGAGTTGGGTCGTACGGCTGGCATCGGACACGGATGTGCCGGACGCCCCCAGCGGGTTCCGGGCTTACTCGCGGGAAGCAGCACTGCGGCTGTACGTGACCAGCGATTTCTCGTACACGGTCGAGAACCTGATCCAGGCCGGCAAGCGCCGGCTGACCATCGCACATGTCCCCGTCCAGACGAACCCCCAGATGCGCCCACCCCGTCTCTACAAGGGCAACTGGAACTTCGTCAAGCAGCAGGCCGGCACCATCACCCGCACCTTCACGTACTACGAGCCGCTCCGAAGTTTTTCGTACCTGGCCGCGCCCTTCTTCCTGGTAGGGCTGGCGCTGCTGGGACGCTTCTTCTATGTGTATCTGCTCGGCAATGCCTATCAGCGGCTGCTCCAGTCCGTGACCATCGGCGCATCCCTCCTGGTCATCGGGTTTCTCATCTTCGTGGTCGGGTTGCTGGCCGATGCTGTCGCAAATCACCGCCGGCTGACCGAGGAGGTGCTCTATCGTGTCCGGGACATGGAAGACGACCAACGGATCGCCGACCTGACACGGCGAGTGGAGGCGCTGGAAGGTGAGCTGGGAGTGATGCACGACGGTAAGGAGATGCGATCACTGTCTGACGAAGTAGATGGGGCAGGGGAGACAGGGAGGACACCGGTTGGTTCAGCGCGTTTCTAACGCACTTCGTGGTATCAGCCCGCATAGTCTCATTTGTAGTCCGGCTGCCGAGGGGACAGAGCACTGGCCATGACACCCCATGGAAAAGCCCGGCCGGCTGAGGCCGTAGGCACCACCGGCCATGTTGCGGAGCGCGCCCCAGCCCGTGACCCCGCACGCACGGCATGGATGGTCTTGCTGATCGCCTTCGCCATCTTCTGCATCCTCGTCATCACCGTCCCCTGGGGAGTCTACCGCTACATTCGCACGGCAACGGCGTCCCGAATGGCCACGGTGGAGCCCATCAGCAGCACGGGTGGCACCGTGCTGGCCGAGTTTACCGGCGTGACGCGGCCCGTGGCCGGCCCCATCGACATCCCCGAGGGTGGCCAAATCGTCACCGATGAACAATCGGCCGCCTTCGTCCAGTTCTTTGAGGGAAGCAATCTCCGACTGGCGGCGAACACCAGAGTGGTGCTACGCCGGATGCGAGCACCTCGCTGGCGATGGAGTTGGGCCGCCGACACCCTGATCGTGGACGTGGACCGGGGGCGCGTCACGCTGGGGGCTGCCAATGCCGTCGGCGTGCCGTTGCATTATGAGGTACATTCACCCCACATGACCGCCGTCCTGGGCGAGGGAAGTTACCGTGTTGACGTCTCGAAGGACGGGACACAGGTCGTGGTCTATGAGAAAAGCTACGGCGGTACCGAGCAGGCTCAGGTCCAGGCCGCCGGCAAGATGGTTCAACTCGGGCCAGGTCAGCGCACCCAGGTGATGGCCGGCCAGCCACCGAGTGCCCCCGTTGGCGCTGTCGAGAACCTGGTGAAGGACAGCTATTTCGCACGCCCACTCGAGGAGGTGTGGAAGACGTTCCACGATCAAGGTCTTGACGGCGATGATGGGGTCGATGGACAGGTCTCTACCATCGAGGTGGAAGGCCGGCGGGCGATCCAGTTCCTCCGCCAGGGATCAGAGAACAGCGCTGACGTAGGCATTGTGCAGCAGATCAATGAGGCGTTGCCCGACCTGACAACCTCGCTAACCCTCCAGGCTGACCTGAAAATCCTGAACCAGGAACTCGAGGGGGGTGGGGTGAAAAGCACCGAATACCCTGTGGTCTTCCGTCTCAAGTACAAGGATGCCCAGGGCAACGAGCATGTGTGGTATCACGGTTTCTACTACAAGCCGGGCAACCTGATGCAGAACGGGGAGCAAGTTCCCAGGGACCAATGGCGAACGTACGATTCGGGTAACCTGCTGGACCCGGAAACCGGGTTAACGCCGCCGCCGGCCCGGATTGTGTCTGTGGAGGTGCTGGCTTCCGGCCACGACTACTGGAGCATGGTGTCGTACGTTCGTCTGCTGGTTGACTGATTCTGTCGAAAATCCTCCAACCTAGTCAAAGCCTAACCCCCGTTCTTTCAGGCTCACGAAGCGCTGGTGGCCGATAATCAGATGGTCGAGGACCTCTATGTCCAGAAGCTTGCCGGCATCGTTGATCTGGCGCGTGATGCGCACATCCTCTGGGGAAGGTGTGGGGTCACCGCTGGGGTGATTGTGGGCGACGATGATGGCGGCGCAGTTGCGCTTTACAGCTTCGCGGAACACCTCTGCAACGCGAACCAGGGAGGTGTTGACCGATCCCCGGTAGAGACGAACGGCATCCAAAACGTGATTCTTGGTATCCAGCAGCAGTACCCGCATCTCCTCCTGCTGTAACAGGCTCATATCCAGCATGATTAAGTTAGCCGCGTCAGCCGGCGAAGTGATCTGCGGCCGTTCCTCGGGGGCCTCGATGACCAGCCGGCGACCCAGCTCCAGGGCCGCCTTGATCTGCACTGCCTTGGCAGGGCCGACGCCTTTGAGGTGACAGATGTCGCCGATAGTGGCCTGCGCGATCCCGCGGAGGCCGTTAAAGCGGGCCAGGAGATGCTGCCCCAGAGCTACTGCACTTCGTCCTTCGACACCAGCTCGAAGGATGATCGCTAACAACTCCGCATTCGAGAGTGCTTTCGCTCCGTAGTTTTGGAGTCTTTCTCGCGGTCGCTCATTGGCCGGCAAGTCTTGAATGAGCGGCTGATAGGTGGTTGAGTCGGTGTCAGCCATTCTGCGCCCCCCTTCTCCCCGTACTTGTACGCAATGCCGTATACTACACTGGCTAGCCAGGACATGGCAGTGAATCACAGGCAACGCTAAAGCTCGACCCAACGTCACCGTCGCCGTCAGAGGCTGCCACATCACACTGCGATCTGCAGGCGACCTCTATGATAGCACAGAAATCGGTTCTTGTCCCGCAGAGGCCCACCTTACGAGTGCTCATGTTGTAGTAGAAGAGATTGGCAGAGTTTCGTGTTCAGTCAGAGGCCAGCCCCGCCATGACTGACACACGCCCGGTCGCCAGCGTCTCGTACATGACGACTGCAACCATGAAACCAGAGATCGCCGTCAGCCCGCCGATGACCCCGATGGCCCAGTTCATGCCCAGCGCATCTGCCAGCACGCCGGAGAGCAAAGCCCCCACAGCGTAGCCGCCATCCCGCCACAGCCGATAAACGCCCACCGCCGAGGCCCGCCATTCGGGGTGTGCCACATCGCTCACCGCTGCCAAGAGTGTGGGGTAGACCAGGGCTGTGCCCAGGCCCATCAGCGCGGCGGCCGTCACCCACAGCGGGAAGTCGTGGACTGCGATGACCATTCCGATGCCGGCTGCCTGTACCCAGAGGCCGGCGACGATCATCCACTTCCGCCCCAACCGGTCGCTGAGAGCGCCGGTGACCAACTGGCCCATCCCCCACACGCCGGGGTAGACGGCAGCGATGATCCCGATGCGCTCCACGCTCAATCCAGCACCCGCCAGAAAAACAGGCAACAGCCCCCACACCATCCCATCGTTCAGGTTGTTGATCATGCCGGCCTGGCTGACGGCGAACAGAGCGCGGTCCTTCCAACTGGTCAGAAGGAGGATTTGGGCGAAGGAAGGCCGGGAATTGGAGATTGGAGATTGGAGGGTGGAGAGTGGAGGGTGGAATCTGCTACCCCCTTTCCGCTTTCCATTCTCCATTCTCCATTCTCCATTTTCCATTTTCCAATTCTTCGCTTCCGCGCGGGCGTGACCGCGGGTCTCCTGTACGAAGAAAACCGAGAGGAATAGCCCCAGCAGGGCGAAGGCGATACCCAGGTAGAAGGGCTGGGGTCGCAGAGCGTAGGTTGAAGCGATGTAGCCAGTGGCCAGCGCCGAGAGGGAGACTGCGACGTAGCCGGAGAATTCGTTCAGGCCCATGGCCAATCCGCGCTGCTGCGGCCCCACCAGGTCGATCTTCATGATCACTGTTGTGGACCAGCACAGCCCCTGGTTGATCCCCAGCAGCCCGTTGGCCAGCACGATCCAACCCCAACTCGGGGCCCAGATGATCAGCAAGGGTACCGGCAAGCCCACCAACCAGCCGGCCACTAGCAGCCGCTTGCGCCCGATGCGATCCCCGAGGCCGCCGGCTGACAGGTTGGCCAGCGCCTTGACCACGCCGAAACTGACGATAAACGAGAGAACTACCGTCTTGGAGACCAGGCCAAAGTCCTGCTCGGCGATGAGGGGGACCACGGTCCGTTCCAGGCCAACCATGGCCCCCACGAAAGCATTGACCACCAGCAGCAGCGCGAACTGCTGCCAGTTGGCCCGCAGGCCCAGAACGACCCGGTGCTCACTCATGCTCCCGCACTGCCTCGTACCCGGCTGTCTCCCAGGCACTGAAGCCGCCGTCCAGCAGCATCAAGTTGCGGTACCCCCGTCGTTCCAGCACCGAGATGCTCACTGTGGAGCGGTCTGCGTGGCCGCAGTGGACAACCACGGGATCGTCCTGGGAAAGTGACAGTTCTTCAGCCGGCAGGTGTCCTGCCTCAACATTGATGGACCGGGGCAGGTGCCCCGCGCGCCACTCGACATCCTGGCGTACATCCAACACGATCGGAGCGTCGCCCCGTCTCATCCGTTGGTTGAGTTCCTCAACTGGTATCACCGGCACCTGGGCCACCGGCAGGTTCGTTGCTTCCCAGGCTGCGATGCCGCCCTCCAGATAACCCCGCAGGTCGTCGTAGCCGATGCGAATGAGCTGGCGTACCGCTTCTTCCCGCGCTGCAGGCGTATCGGCGATCAGAATGATGGGCGTGCCGAAGGGTATTACCCAGCCGGCCCAGGTGATCAGGGGGGCGGCCAGAGGGATGCCGTACGCGCCCGGGATGTGCCCCGCTGCAAACTCGCGCGGCGGGCGCGTATCCACCACGGCGACCCCCTGCGCCA
This sequence comes from uncultured Anaerolineales bacterium, assembly GCA_964532665.1. Taxonomy (GTDB): domain Bacteria; phylum Chloroflexota; class Anaerolineae; order Epilineales; family JAANWY01; genus CAZHMV01. The sequence goes on along the minus strand of CAZHMV010000033.1, from coordinate 30,898 downwards.
TCTGCTGCTGGACGGCTTCCGGCGACAGCGGTTCGAGCACCGGGAGGCCGCCGAGCACTCGTGGCCCCCGCTGGTTCACAGGGCGCATGTGCTGAAAGTAGGTGGGGTACGAGGTCAGGCCGCTCAGCGCCAAGTGCACGAACGCTTCCTTTGAGGCTGCCTGGACGAGGGGGTTCCGCTGCCGCTCCTGCCCGATGGTGGTGGCCCGGTCGGCGGTGCTGGGCGCGGCGCAGAAGGAGCCGGCGCCGTGGGTGGGGTAGACCGCCACCTCGTCGGGGAAGCGGAGCAGCTTGTGGTGGATGGTGTGGTACAGGTGCCGGGCCAGCGGCTCCGTCAGGTCGTGCCCCAACAGATCCGTGCGTGCCGCCCCACCGACGATGAGCGCTCCGCCGCTGAAGATGGCGGCCGGGACTTCGCCGTTGGCGGACCGCACCGTGAAGCTGATGTGTTCCGGGGTGTGGCCCGGGGTAGTCAGCACCTCAATAGTCAGATCGCCCAGGGGGATGGTATCTCCTTCGCGCAGCGGCAGGTAGTCGAAGGCGAGTTCCGCCTCGGCACTGGCGCCGATGTGTACCCCGGTCTGTGCGGCGAGTTCCCGCGCGCCAGAGACGAAATCGGCGTGCAGGTGAGTGTCGAGGGTGTGGGTGATGCGCAGGCCCAGCCCCTCGGCTACCTGTACGTAGCGGTCCACGTCCCGCTGCGGGTCAATGGCAACCGCCAGCCCCGTCTCCTCTGAGGCAACCAGATAAGACGAGTTGCCCAGCCCGTCATCTACAAATTGTCGGATAAACATGGTTGAGTCCCCTTTACCAGAATGTTTGAATCCTTGAAATTGCGTATTGCGTAGAGGTCAACGCAATACGCAATACGCAATTTCATGTTCTACGAGGTGTGCTCCAGCACATAACCCGCGTGTTGCCATTCAGCCACTCCCTCTTCCAGACGCGCGACGTTCCACCCTCGCTCGGCCAGCAGTTCCAGGGCTTCATCAGCATAAACGCAGTAGGGGCCCCGGCAATAGGCGACGATGGTCTTAGCCTCCGGGAGCTCGCTGAGCCGCCGTTCCAGCTCATCCAGGGGGATGGAGACTGCCCCAGGCAGGTGGCCGGCCTGATACTCCACGCGAGGCCGCACGTCCAGCAGGACAACGTCACCCTGGCGGAGCCGCGCCCGCAGCTCGTCGGCCGAAATCTGCTCAAACTCGTGCCGCCGATGGCGGTAGGCATCAAGGGTTCGTTCTACCTCCGCCAGTTGTCGCTCAGCCACGGCGCGCAGTTCCAGCCACAGGCGGCCGACGGCCGGATCAGCCACGCGGTAAGGGGTGTACAACCCTTCCCGCTCGCTCGCCACCAGCCGGGCCTCCTTGAGTCGCTGCAGGTGCTGTGAGGTGTTGGCTACGCTCATGTGAGCTTCCTGCGCCAGTTCCTCGACCGTACGCGGTGCCTGCACCAGCAAGTCCAGCAGTTCCAGCCGGCGGGGGCTGGCCAGAGCTTTGCCGATGCGGGCGAAAAGGTGGTAAAGCTGTTCTTTCTGCTGTCGCTTCTCTTCTGCTGTATTTCGTATCATCGGTCAACACTCACGGCCGGGGCGGTTAGCAAAACCGCCCTACGGCCAAAGGGCAGGAATATAGTATTCAATAGATAAATTGAATACTATAGCAAAACAATCGATTTGTCAAATCCGGTCCTCAATTGGACCGAGGCCGGCAAGATTGCCGTGGATGAAGCTGCTCAACCCAGCCTTGTATGAGGATGGACCTGAGATCGGTGCAAAGCGGGGCTGGAATGTAGGGACGCGCTATCAGCCGAGGCGCGGTCGCGTGCCCTGCACAATGAGCAGCGGCTCGGTGAAAACCTCCATCACCTCCTGCACACGGGCCGGGTCGCCCTGGAGGTACTCATAGCGGGCGCGCTTCAGCGCAATGAGCTCGTCGAATTCGGCCGGGCTGAAGCCGGCCTCGGCCAGTTCCTCGCCGTGCTCCTGGCGCATACGGATGAGCCCGTCCATCTCTTTCCGGTGCCGGGCCAGGGCGTAGGCCGTGCCCTCCTCTACCGAAATGCGCGCATCGCCCGGGGAAACCAGGGCCAGATGCCCGTTGATCTGGACGTCCTGGAGGCCGGCGGCTTTGAATTGCCACAGCAGGTCCAGGTTGAGGATGCTGTGATCCACCCCCAACAGGCGGGGGCGCACAACCTGGCGCCAGATGCGGTCCAGCTTGAGGTCCAGTTTGTCAATGCGGTGATTGCCGGCCAGGGCGTACCGGCCGTGGTAGTGGGGCAGACCGCCGCTGTGGCAGAAGCAGGCGATGGCCGAGACCGTGCCACCGGGCCGGGCCACCCGAATCTGTTCGCGCAGACCCTGCGCGGGATCGCTCAGAATTCAGAGCAGGGTCTGGCTGGTGACCAGGTCGAACGTTTCGTCGGGGAAGGGGAGCTGATAGGCATCGCCCTGGCGTAGCTCGACCTGACCGGTCAGCCTTTCCCCCTCCAGCATCTGGTGGGCCAGGTCCAGCATCTTCTCGTCGGCGTCCAGCCCGACCACCTGGACAGCATTCAGGGTTTGAGCCAACAGGCGGGCCAGGAACCCGGTGCCACAGCCGACATCCAGGATGCGCATTCCGGGGCGGGCACCCAGATAATCCATGAGCAGGGGCACGAATTCGGGCCGATAAGCATAGCGCCAGGTCAACTCCAGGCGCTCTCCCTCGAAGAAGCCAGTGACAGTCGCCGGACGATGGTTGGGTTCTGTAGCTTTTGCTGGCATTAGCTGTTACCTCACGAGGTCACTCCTCATTTCTCTTACTTAGAGTGGTGTTGTACGTGCTATTTGAGATCGGTGCCACAGTAGGGACAGAGCAACCAGTCAGATTGGACCGGTTCGCCACACTCGGGACAGGTTGCCCGCTCCGTAGGATGGCGGTACCCACGGCTTCGCGGCCCGCCCATCATTGGTCCCATCGGACTCCCACTGCCAAACATACCGCGCAGGAAGAAGAACACAAACCCCAGCATGACCAGAAAGCCAAACAGGGGGAAAACCCAGAAGAAGCCCATGCCCCACATCCATGGTCCCCACATCATGCCAGGTCCCCAGGTGCCACGGCCAAAGAGAAAGGGCAAAAAGCTCAAACCGATCAGCACGATCAGAACCACCAGACCAAGCGTGATGAACGGCCGCCAGTTGAATTCCTCCATGTTGTCTTACTCCTCTGTCTGCAAGCCGGCCCGCTTCTGCATCTCGGTCTGCATTGTCTGGAAGAGAGTGGTCGCGACCTGCTGCCTCTCCTCGGAAGAGAGGTCCCCCAGGATGTTGCTCATGCAAGCACCCATCATGGCCTGCATGAACGCGATCTTATCTTCGACCGTCATGTCGGCGAACATGGTGCCGACCATCTGATCCATCATCTTGACCATGCCTTCCGGCCCCATCTTGCTGCCCATGGAGGCCGCCATCTGTTGCATCATTTTGTCCATCATTTCCGTGAATTTCCTCCTGTGTTTTCTAGGATTCTTGCAGCGGTTGCGTCAGCGAGTAGTAGATGCTTCGCCCCCGCTTGTCACCTTTGATAAGCCCGGCTTCTTTCAGCACTCGCAGGTGGTGAGAGGTGGTGGACTGGGCGATCCCCAGGGCCTGCACCAGTTCGTCCACGCTCTTCTCGCCCTCCGAGAGCAGTTTGATGATCTTCAGGCGGGTCTCGTCGGCCAGGGCGCTGAAGACTCGCGCGGGTGTGGCGGTTCTGACGCTCTCCACCCGCGGCGCCTCGGCGATGTCGGCCATCATGCGGGCACACATCTGCCACGGGCCGAAGCCTTGCGGCCCCAGGTCCATCATCCGGCGCATGAAAGGCGGACCTGGCATCACCGGGGCCGGTTCGCCCCGACCGGACGCGGCGGCTCCTGCGCCCGTCACCTGCCGGGTGAGCTTGAGGAGAAACTCCTGTTGGGCCGCCGGCGGCAACTCCGAGAAGAGCTTCTCGATGAAAGCCAGCCTCTCCTCCTGGCCCATGCCTTCGAACGCCTTCTCAATCAAGCGCTCCATGAGCGCATGCGATAGATCGGTTGTCATAGACACCTCGCGTGGGGAAACCTGGTGAGGCCCCCGTCATGCCTGCCAGCGGGGGCCTCCAGTGTTGCTACCAGCAGCAGGGACACGGGCAGACAGTGCCACGCATCCAGCCGGGAGCGCGCCGGCGAGCCCACCAGGGGCCGAAGCCCGGTCGCCGGCCCAGCGCGACTTCTTCCAGTCGCTCCACGCGCTCTTCGGTGCTCAGATCCTCTTCTTGTCCGGTTGCTCCTTTGAGCAGGCGTTCCAGGAGGGCCAGCCGCTCCTCCTGGCTCAGCCCTTCCAGGATCTTCTCGACATCCATCGGGTCTTGTCTCCTTTCTGACGAGAATCCATTGTCCAATCTAGATATATCGATTGATCTGACCAGAAGCATATCATAGATTCGATGGGTTGTCAAGGGGGTAAGCCCCCTTCATCTATCCGAAAAGAATTCTGTCCCCAATGGTATGCAGGCTGCTCGGCCCACCTTCAAACCAACGCCACAGCCAGTATTTCTCGATCAACACTTTGACCCAGTGCCAGCGCCGGGCCGGGGGGCGCAGGGTGACGGCCGGCGCCTGGGGGTCGTAGAAATCCCCCTCACCGTAGCCGGCACGGCCGTCGCCCAATTCAATGAAGCAGCCGCCAAAGCCGTCGAATGACTGCGGCTCGCCCTGTCCGGTGATCGCGGTGGCCAGGTTGTGGGCCAGGACCTCAGCCTGGCGGTGGGCAAATACGCCGGCCTTGGGCAGCACCAATGGCTGGTCCGGCTTGAAGCGGCCGGGCAGCGGGATCGTCGTCACGTCACCCAGGGCGTACACGCCTTCGAAGCGCGTGGCCAGCGTGTGGACGTCCACCGGAATCCAGCCGGCATCGTTGGTCAGCCCGGCGTCGCGCACCACCTGGGGGCTGCGATGGGCCGGGACAGCGACCAGCAGATCAAAGGGAACACGCTCGCCGGAGTCCAGCACCAGTTCGCGCGCTGAGGCGTCCACCGATTGCGTGCCGGTCAGGGGACGGAACGGGATGTTGCGTTCGGCCAGCAGCGACTTTACCGCCTCCACCATGGCCGGGCCGGCCGTGCCCATGGGCACCCCCTCGGGGGTGATCATTTGCAGCTCAGTCTTCTCCCGCAGCCCACGCGTTTGCAGAGAGGCGTGGATCATGATGGCCGTCTCGTAGGGCGCGGCCGGGCAGCGGTAAGGCAAGCCGGTGACGGCGACCACGATGCGCCCGCCTTTGAATTCGCGCAGGGCGTCTCGCAGCCGGGCCGCACCTTCCAGGGTGTAGGGGGTGTGAGCGGCCTCGGCAAAGCCGGGCGTTAGCTCAGGGTCCGGCTGCGCGCCGAGGGCGACTACCAGGTAATCGCCCGTAAATTCGCCGGCCGAGGTCTGCACGCGGCGAGTTGCCGGGTCGATAGCCTGGATGTCCGCCTGGGTAAACTCGATGCCGTGGCGGGTCAGCCGGCTCAGGTCGGCTTGAATATGCTCCGGTTCGCGCCAGCCAAGCATTAGCCACAGTAGTGAGGGGTTGTGCAGGTGCCTGGCCTCCCGATCAATCACCACGATGCGATGTTCGCGTGGCAGGTGACGGCGCAGTTCGTTGGCGGTGACCAAGCCACCCACGCCGCCGCCGAGGATGAGAATTGTCTTGCGAGTCATTGGGGAACTCCTTTCGTGATCAGAACACGATCACCTTGTCGGCGGCCAGGGTCCAATCGCCGGCCAGGTCGATGCCGCCCAGTTGCACACCCTCAATCAGATCCTCAGGCCCGATCCCGCGGGCCTCGCGGCATGAGCCTCAGACGGCCACCTCGCCCCGCCTGACCAGAGACGCCATCATCCGCTCGATGTTGTAGTAACCGTTGGGCGTACGCTGGCCTCGTTTTGCGCAGGCCACGCCATCGCCAATGAGGAAGATGCGGACTGTTGACTTGGCGCGCTTGGCCAGGTTCAGGGCCAGGCGCAGCGCGTTGTAGGATCGCTCGCTGCCGTAGGGTCCGTCGTTGATGATGAAGAGGGTGTTGCGTTGTTGATCGGCCATTGTTTCACTCCTCCAGGTCACGTATTGCGTACTGCGTACTGGGTATCACTTCGATTCGCCCTGCCGGACCATCCACCACCTCCCCGATGACTGCCGCCACCGGCGTTCTCGCTTCCTGCAGCGCGGCTAGCAATGCCCCGGTTTGCCGGGGAGGCACGGACAGGAGCAGCCCGCCCGAGGTCTGGGCGTCGCACAGAACCAGTTGCTGTGCCCGGGTGATGGTGGGGTCGTACCGCACAAACTCTGCCAGATAGCGGTGGTTGTTGTACGAGCCATCGGGGACACAATCGCGGGCTGCAAGGTCCCAGGCTTCCTCCAACACCGGCACCTGACTCAGCCCTACCCGGGCACCGACGCTACTCGCGGACACCATCTCCTGCAAATGTCCCAGCAGGCCGAAGCCGGTGACGTCGGTGCAGGCGTGAACTCGTTCGGCGAAGAGCCTGCCCTGAGCCTGCCGAAGGGTCTCATGACCGAGCCGAAGCCCTGTACTGAGCCCCGTCGAAGTGATGGCGTCGGCCGCATCGCGGTTGAGACGCAGCATCACGTCCACCGCCCGCCGAGCGGTTTCTTCGTCCACCAACTGGCGGTCGATGCCGGTGGTGATGATGCCGATGCCCAAGGGTTTAGTGAGCACCAGGAGATCGCCGGGACGCGCGCCGGCCTTGGTGATGACCCGATCCGGGTGCACCAGCCCGGTCACCGCCATGCCGTACTTGGGCTCGTGGTCATCGATGGAGTGCCCCCCCACCAGGCTGGCGCCGGCTTCAATCACCTTGTCGGCGCCGCCCCGCAGGATCTGGCCCAGCAGGCTCATGGGCAGGGTTTTAACCGGGTAGCCCACCAGGTTGAGGGCCAGGATGGGCCGGGCGCCCATGGCGTAGACGTCGGAGAGGGCATTAGCGGCGGCAATGGCGCCGAAGGTGTAGGGATCGTCCACCACCGGCGTGATGTAGTCCACCGTCTGCACCAAAGCCACATCGTCACTCAGACGGTAGACGGCGGCGTCGTCCAGACTGTGAAAGCCGCCGAGGATAGCGGGATCGTCAGGTAGGGGCAGATAGCGCAGGACCTGCGCCAGGTCACGAGGACCGATTTTGCAGGCTCAGCCGGCGCCGTGGGAAAAGGAAGTGAGTTGGATGGCTGGATGGCTGGATAGTTGGATGGCTTGGTTAGATGGCTGGATGACTGGATGGCTGGATAGCTGGTTTCGCATGGTTGTACCTTTGGCATTGCGCGTTGTGCGTTTGCGCGCAAGAACGTTCCGCGCGTCGCGTCTTGTTGACAGTGTAACACAAAAGGGCCTATAATTCAATATGCAATATTTCATTGATCCCATAACCTATTGGTTATCTTCTCCGTCGATCACGCGATACGCAACACGCAGTACGCAATATCTATGAACTTCCATCGTCTCCGCGTCTTCTACACGGCCGCCCGGCACCTTAGCTTCTCCCGTGCGGCGGAGGAACTGTACACCAGCCAGCCCAACGTCTCGCGTCACATCGCCAGGCTGGAGGCAGAGCTGGGAGTGTCGCTTTTCCATCGGTTGGGTACGCAGGTGGCGCTGACCGATGCTGGCCGGATGGTTTACGACTACGCGCAGCGGGTGTTCGAGCTGACAGAGGGGTTGCAACGAACGTTGAATGAGCTGAAGGGCCTGGAACGAGGCTATCTGCGGCTGGGCGCCAGCAGCACACCCGGACTATACTTGCTGCCCACGCATCTGGCCGGCTTTCGGGCGCGCTATCCAGGCCTGGACGTGACACTACACCTGGGCAACAGCCGGGAAATCGTGGCCCAGGTGCTCTCTAACTCACTGGATCTGGGTTTCGTCGAAGGACATGTGGCGGCGGCCGGCATCCAGGTGCAGCCCTTTGTGACTGACGAACTGGTGTTCATTGCGCCGGCGGGACACAGGCTGGCCGGGCAGGCGGAGCTAGAGCCCCAAGACCTGGCGGATGAAAGTTTCATCTGGCGCGAAGAAGGCTCCGGCACCCGAGAAGCGATGGAAGCGATGCTGAGCCGGTTGGGTATCCAGCCGGCCCGCTCGCTGGAGCTGCGGAGCTGCGAGGGTGTGAAGCGCGCGGTAGCAGCCGGCCTGGGGATCTCCTTCGTTTCAAAACATGCCGTGGAGCTAGAGCTGGCTCAGGGACTGCTGGCTGTGCTGGAGGGTCCGGACATGCGTGCCAGTCGAGAGCTGAGCATCGTGTCTCACAAGGATGTGCGGCCATCCGCAGCCGCCCTGGCCTTCCTGGCCCACCTCCGGAAGGGGATATGACACTGAGGCAAAAGCCGCACGCACGTGGAGCAGCCCTTCCAGGCTGCTGGCAGGCTAGAAAGCCTGCCCCAGGTGTCACTTTTGCCCTGATGCGGGATATGATCACGCCGTAGCAAGCATGGTCGAGCTGTGGAAGCGCCAGGTTACTGTATCGGGTCCTGCGCACTGCGCGCCTGTTGCGCCTGCAACTGACTGCTCGTCCACCACGTCTGGATGTGGCGGATGACGGCCACGACCTCAGCGTCGGACAGTTGGTCGCGAAAGCCGGGCATCTGTTGGCCGCCGTCCAGAATGAGACGTTGTATCTGCCCGTCGGGGTGATGCCAGGCGTGTTCGCTGGCATTCAGTGCTGGCGCGTCCGGCACCTGGCCGTGCCCTTCGCCCTGCGCACCGTGGCAGGCAGCGCAATTCTCGGCGTACACCTGCGCCCCCAGCGCCAGCACCTCGTCTGTGGCCAACGGCGCGGCCGCGCGGTTGTTGCGCCAGACCAGAAAGCCGGCCAGCCCGAGTACCAGCACGCCGGCAGCCGCCAGGCCCATGGTGCGCCATCGTCTCCGCGCCCGTTCCCGGCGACGCCTTTCCTTTAGCTTGCGGCGGCTCATCGCGTGCCCTCCCGACTTATTTGCCTCCCGCTCTTCATAGCATTCACTTTCCTCCCACAGGTGTGCATGAAGTTAAGCAACACAGAACCACGTTTAGTGCAGCCATGTCACCGCATTCACGCATTCGACCGGGGATGCGCTGAGGGCGTGCATGTTGGCCAGGCCGGCGTGACTTATCAGCAGCATGCCGGCGATGACGAGGACGGTGGCCACCCATGGGCCGGCTGACGACTGGCTCAGCGCCTGCTCGCCGTAGACCAACCGGGCGATGCGCTCTTCAGTCACGCTGAAGGCTCCCACGGCGGTTGGGACATGCAGGCGGTGACTCTCAATAGTGAGCAGCTTGAGTAAGGCTGATGAGAGAGGCACCTCGGACTCGCTGCCGGCGATGGCGGCCTGGTCCGCCGCCACCTCTTGAGCTACGCGATGGTGCCGCGCCAACGTCCGGGCAATGGGCAGCAGGCTCATGGCGTCGGCCACGACTTCTCCGAGCAGGATGCGCAGCGGGTCGTGCTGTCGCAGATGATGACGTTCGTGCAACAGGAGGGCCCGCAATTCGGCGTCGTCCAGTAAGCCCAGCAGCCCGGTCGTGACGCAGATGCGGGGGTGCAACAGACCGTAACAGAAGGAATAGCCCCGCAGGTCCTGGATCAGATCCAGGTGATCGATGATACCCAGGTCCGTTGCCAAGCGCCGCAGCCTGTCTGGAAGTGGGTGCTCTCGGTGGGGCAGCGACTGGAGAAACCGCCGGGTGTCCCTCAGTTGCCGGATGAGACTCAACCCACCACGCGCAAACACAAACGCCAGGCCCAGCAGCGGGATCACGGCTCCAACGGCCGGCAGGTGGGCCGCCAACACGAACCAGGACCGCCGGCAGATGTTGGCAAATTCGTGGGCGTACAGCGGCATCAGGCCTATCACCAGCCCAACGAGTACCAGGCTGCCGGCCCCGGCCACGGCCAACAAGGCGTAGAATGTCCCCTCGGCTTGGCTCAGAGCCTGCCCTGAGGCCTGGTCCGGCCCAGGACTCGTCGAAGCGGAGTCCTGGGGCCTGGTCCGACCCAGGACTTGACGAAGGGGGTCTGCCGAAGGGGAGGTAGTATTGCCGGCCAGCCAGCCACCGACCTGGCAATCCCTCTGGTTCGGAGGGCTGATGCGGCGTAGGATGTCACTCATTTGTTGGTGCTTTCTGACTTCTGTTGGACCTGCCGGCGCAGTTCCGCCACAAGTTCGGGATCGACAGCACCCGCTGCATCAACGAACTGAGCAATGGCCACCGCACCAAACTCGCGCAGCAACCCTTCGGCCACATCCCGCGAGACGCGTGCCAGAAAGGCGTCCCTGTCTTCAACCGGTGCGTACACATGGGCGCGGCCTTCTCGCCGGCGGGTCAGAACCTCCTTGTCGGCCAGCCGGCTCATGACCGTCATCACCGTATTGTAGTGATAGTCGTCGCCCAGCCGGGCCAGGACATCGCCGACGGTCGCTTCTTCCAACCGCCAGATGATCTCCATGATCTGGGCTTCCAGGTCTCCGAAGAGCCGGGCCAGACCGGTGTGGTCCAGCTTGAAGGCTTGTACTGAGGCCCCTCCCGAGGTCCCTCCCGGGCTTGTCGAGGGACCTGGCCGAAATGTCGGAATGCTCACGTCATCCCACATGGTTTCCTTACCTCCTTGACGACCAGTTACTACATGGTGTAAGATTTTACGCTATGAATAACGCCACCCTCGGACAAAAGTTACGGGTGGCTGCCAGCCTGGTGATGCCGGGTGACGCGGCAGAAACCGTCTCGCAGCACGGGTGTTGTGTATCACTCCCCCGCATCTCAACCAGGCTCGAATCGATCCTGATTATACACCGGATGACATGAACCGGCTAATGCAGGCAATTCAAAAGCAGGGCGTCTCCACAGCACAAGACCTCAAGCGAGCACCGGGCTGGCCAGTTTTGACCGAACTTGGATGCGAATTTGACCAGATCAGGACCTTCCGCTTATACTATTGAGCGTAGTTGATCCGCCCCACCGAATCGCCCCATCCAAATCGTCAGCCGACGGATACCGATCCGATCCAGTAGCGTCTGATAACCGATGGCAAACCCTAACCCCGAGAGCAGTACACCTTCAGCCCGACGAAGGACGAAGGACGAACGACGACAAGTTCGTCGTTGGTCGTTCGTCCTTCGTCGTTCGTCCTTCGTCAGCGGTCGGCTGCCCCCGCGAAGCTTCGTTGTGCTGGCTCTGTTCGCCAGCCTGGCCCTGGTTGTGGCCTTGGCGCCGTTGCCGGCCAGTGCCCTACGCGTCGGCGAGCCGACCACGCGTGAAATCCAGATCGAAGCGCGCATGTTCGACTTCAGCCCCAACGTCATCCACGTGAATCGGGGTGATCGCGTCATCATCGACCTGGCGGCCATGGACGTGATGCACGGCTTGTACGTGGATGGCTACGATGTCGAAACGAGGGCCAGGCCGGGTGTGCCCACCCGAGTTGAGTTCGTCGCCGATCAAGCCGGCAAGTTCCGCTATCGCTGCTCGGTCACTTGCGGGGCCATGCATCCCTTCATGATCGGCGAGCTGATCGTGGGCCCCAACATCCCGTTCTGGCGCGCGATTGGATTGACGGCGTTGGCTGCGGCCGGCACGCTGGCTTTTCTGGCAACAAGGCGGGAGGGAACAATCGCGTGAACGACACCGGCGCACTCCGCTTCGACCTGCTTCAAATTCGGCCCATCCGCTGGCTGCTCCATCAGCGGGTCTTCCAGTGGGTATTGACCACCGTCACGCTGTTTTTCTTCGCGTTGGCAATCCTGACGGGGCTGTTTGGCACGCCGGCCGGCAACAAGAACTTCAGCATCATCTTCGTGTGGATCGTGTGGTGGGCGCTGGTGATTGTCGTGCTGGTGCCCTTTGCCGGCCGGTTCTGGTGCACGATGTGTCCCATCCCCATGCCGGGGGAATGGGCCCAGCGCCGGGCGCTCATCGGGCACCGGCCGGGGCAGTTGTTCGGCCTGGGGAAGCGTTGGCCGCGCCGGCTGCGAAACATCTGGCTGCAAAACGCGGCCTTTCTGGGCGTCGCTCTCCTCAGCGGGGTGCTGCTGACTCGACCTCTGGCAACCGGCGTCGCGCTGCTGTTTTTCGTGGTGGCAGCGTTCGCCCTCAGCCTGGTCTTCGAGCGCCGCGCTTTCTGCCGCTACCTGTGCCCTGTCGGCGGGTTCATCGGCCTGTACTCTATGGCGGCACCGATAGAATTGCGGGTGCGCGACCGGGAGGTCTGCCGCATGCACACCGAGAAGACATGCTATCTGGGCAACACTAAAGGCTACGGCTGCCCGTGGCTTGTCTTTCCGGGCGCGCTGGAGCGCAATACCTATTGTGGCTTGTGCACCGAATGTTTGAAGACCTGTGAGCTGAACAACATCGCCCTGAATCTCCGACCGCCGGGGGTTGACCTGCTGGTCGCGAACGGCCGGCGGTTGGACGAAGCGTACAAAGGCTTCATCATGCTGGCTTGCGCGTTGATCTACTCAGCGGTGTTCCTGGGGCCGTGGGGCTGGCTCAGGGACATGGCCAACCCTTCGACGGGCGCCGTCCTGAGCTTGTCGAAGGGCTCGGGCCAGGGTATGGCCGACGCGGGCCGGTATCCGGTCTATGCCGGCGTCTTCCTGGCCATCAACCTGGCGGTGTTGCCAGCCATCTTCTTTGTCTGCACCTGGCTGGCCCGGCGATTGGGCGGACTGAGGACCAACGCGCGCAAGACCTTCATCGAGTACGCTTACACGCTGGTTCCCCTGGGGCTGCTGGCGTGGATTGCTTTCAGCCTGGCGTTTCTTTTCGTCAACGGCTCTTATGCCGTGGCGGTGATCTCGGACCCCTTCGGGTGGGGATGGGACCTGTTTGGGGTGAAGGGCTTCCCCTGGAAACCGTTTCTGCCCCAGCTCGTGCCGTATTTGCAGCTCGGACTACTCATCGCCGGCCTGGTGACGGCTATCTACCTGGCGTACCACATTGGCCGGCAGAACGGTGCCGACCATGCCGGCGCGCTGCGGGCCTCCGTCCCGATCACCGCATTCCTGACTACGGTGACGCTGGTTTTCCTTCGACTGTACCTGGGATAGGCCCGTGCATAACCGCAAACGCGAACTTCTCGCCTTCCTGGTTTTGCTGATGATCATCGTTGGCTTTCCGACGGCGGTCTTCGGCTATCAATACGTCTACCGTCCCTGGACGGAACGAGACGTCAAGGTCTTTGATCTCATAGCCCAGAGGCCTGAGGACGGCGGTTGGCAGCCGGAGCGAATTACGGTCAACCAGGGTGATCGAGTTCGTCTGCGGTTGCACGGTGCTGATGTGGTTCACGGCTTCGCGATGGGTCGGTTGGGTATTGAACCGGTGGTTGTTCAACCAGGTGAGGTGAAGATGGTGGAATTCGTCGCCGAGCGGGCTGGCCGGTTCACCTTCTACTGTGACATCTGGTGCAGTCCGTATCACTACCGGATGCGTGGCACACTCGATGTGCTCGCTCCTGACGGAAGCTTACCCGTTGACCCACCCACGGCGGCCGAGCAACACCTGAACCAGATCGCGGACCAGGTCGATCAACCTCATCCAGCCGCTTTCTACCCTGTGGTAAAGCCCTCAGCGGCCGCTGGCGAGTTGATCGCCCGGCGGCTTGGCGACTTCCTTGCACCGTGGCGCGATGTTGATAAACTACGTGCCCAAAGCCCCAGCGACGTCTTCGCTGCACTCCGTCCTCTCACCGCCGATCTGACGCCGCAGGAGCGATGGGACCTGGTTGCGTATCTCTGGTCAACCACAACCACGCCGGAACGACTCACTGCCGGCCGGCAACTATACGAGAAGAACTGTGCGGCTTGCCATGCCGCGACGGGCACCGGCGATGGGCCGGCGTGGCAATACCTGGACGATCAGCCCCAGAGTTTCGCCGACCCGACGGCCATGGCCGGCGGCACGAGTTGGATTTACTATGCCAAGATGGCACGAGGCGGCATGGGCACCGGGATGCCATACTTCAGCACTCTTTTCACCGAAGAGCAGATGTGGAGCGTGGTCGATCACCTATGGACGTTCCTGTTCGACTACGGGGACACGCAGTGGCATTGATTTATTGATATGCTGCCAATAGTCCTCGGCAGTGTCAATATCGAGCAAGGGCTGTTGGCTATCCAACGACACGGTCACGACTTTGTCGAAGTAGCGGCGCACAATTTGCCGGCCACCTTCGTCGCCAGTGATCTGAGCCAGTTTGGGAAACAGCGATCGATCAAAGACCACGGGCGCCCCGCGCTGCCCCTGGTAAACCGGCAAGACGATAGGCCCACCGGTATCTTGATATGCCCGAATGAGCTGATCGATGACCGCCGAGGTCAGGAACGGCTGGTCCACAGGCAGGAACATCGCCGCATCGGATGCGGGATCGACCGCTTCGAGGCCGGCCTTGACCGAGGTACTCTGCCCCTCGTGGTAGGCAGGATTCTCAACGATTCGTACGTCCAGGCCGGCCACCGCCCCCTGAACCCGATCCTCCGCAAACCCAACCACCACAATGAGCTCACGTAGATGTGAGGCCAGCGCCTGTTTTGCCACGCGACGAACCAGGGGCTCTCCGTTGAAAGGCAACAACTGCTTCACCTGCCCTGCGCCCATGCGGGTGGACTCGCCGGCTGCCAACAGCACTCCACTCACCTGTGCCGGGCCCCGGCGAGCCGCCCTTGAATTGCTATCAGCCGCCATGGCTCACGGCAACGATCTCCGCGATGATGGACACGGCGACCTCCTCGGGACGTTGTGCCCCCAAGTCCAGGCCGATGGGCGCGTGAATGCGACTCAGTTGCTCCTCCGTCACCCCCTGCGCCTTCAGTTTCTCTATGCGCTTCGCGTGGGTCTTGGTCGAGCCCAGGGCCCCGATGTAGCGGGCCGGGCTCTGCACGGCGATCTTCAGGGCCGGATTGTCCAGCTTTTCGTCGTGGGTCAGCACCACAACGTACGTGGCCTCGTCGATGGCCATCTCCTCCAGGGCCTTGGCCGGCCACTTCAGGATCAACTCATCGGCATGGGAGAAGCGCTCCGGCGTCGCGAAAGCCGAGCGTGCATCCACTACAATGGTCCGAAAGCCCAACTCCCTGGCGAAAGTGACCAGCGGAATGGCGATGTGTACCGCACCCACGATGATTAGCTTGGGCGGTGGGGGGTATACATCGATGAAGACCTCGACCGGTTCGCCGGCCACGTCGAATGACGCACGATCCGATCGCTGATCGGCCAGCAATTCAACAGAAAAACGCAGCACACGCCGGTTCAGGTCCGCGCTCCCCAAGTCGCCTTCGGTTCGGCCATTGGGCCAGATGAGTAGCTTGCTGCCCAGGCCAGGGCCGGCAACCACTGTCGCCAGGGCAACCAGCTTCTCGTCGTCCAGACTTTGTTTGAGTAGTTGGTAGATCCTTGCCACGGGGAACCTATCTGCTCCAGTTCGAGACTCTCACCAATCCAGCAACTCCACAAAGACCTCGATGCTTCCCCCGCACGCCAGGCCCACATCCCACGCCAGTTCGTCGCTGATGCCAAACTCGACGAGCTTCGGCTGGCCAGCTTTCATGACCTGCTGGGCTTCTTCAAAGACAGCCCCCTCGACGCAACCGCCGCTCACCGAGCCAACCATGTCGCCGGCCGATGATACCGCCATTTTCGATCCCAGTGGTCTTGGTGCGGAACCATAGATTTTGACCACGGTGGCAATCGCCACCTTCTTGCCCTCCTGTCTCCAACGCTCAACGTCAGCCAGGATCTCGCGCATACTTCGATCTCACCTCACGGAAAGTTAGCTGACCTGGACCCCTGGCAGCACATCCTCCAACCAGTCAGCCGGCGACACGCCCACTGTCGGACGAGGGGGGTGCTGCCGGCGCAGTGGACGATGTTCGCCCAGGCGCTCGAGCAAATCTCCCAATTGCTTGAGGCTTTCCAGGTTATGCACGGGCATGAAGTCATCAACATACGGCAACGCTGCTTGAATTCCCCGGGTCAGCGGCTCGTAGTTGACCGATCCCAGGAGAGGGTTTAACCAGATGAGGCGATGACAGCTCAACTGAAGCCGGCCCATTTCCTGCTCCAGCAGGTCGATGTCGCCGCGATCCCAACCGTCGCTGATGATCAGCACGATGGCCCCCTGACCCAGGACCCGCCGGCCCCACTCATAGTTGAAGCTCTTGAGGGCCTCCCCGATGCGGGTGCCGCCGGCCCAGTCCTGCACGGCATCAGTTACCTGGTCCAGCGCCTCGTCGATGTCGCGCTCCCTCAAATAGCGGGTGATCCGCGTCAGCCGCGTGCTGAAGACGAAGGCTTCGACCTTCTCCAGACCATTGCTGATGACGTAGATGAACTGGAGGAGAATCCGCGAGTAGCGCTCCATCGAGCCGCTGATGTCACAGACCACAACCAGGGGCCGGCGCTTCTGCTTACGGCGTCGCCAGGCGAGCTGCAACGGTTCACCGCCATAGCGCAGGTTCTGGCGGAACATGCGTCGCATGTCCAGGTAGGCACCGTATGTCGCACGCGTCTTTCGGCGCGTCCGCCGCTTTTCGAGTTCCCAGGCCATCTCCTGCATGAGACGCCTGACCTGATCCATCTCGTCGCGGGTCAACTCGGAGAAATCCTTGTGCCGAAGCACCTCCTGAGCGCTGTAGGTGTAGATTTCGTCAATGCCCGGCTCTTCGTCTTCCTGCTCGGGACCCGCCCCTGTATCATCTCCCTCGGTGGGAAGCAGTTCCTCCTGCTGTACCTGCGGCTTCTTCTGTAAGAGTTGGCCCAGGTCCATCCGGGCCAGTTCGCCTGTCTCCCGGGCCTGCCAGAAGAGGTCAAAGGCGCGGTCGAAGAGTTCCAGATGCTCGTGCCGATTGACCAGGATGGTCCGGGCCGTATTCTTGAAATCCTGCCGGCGGCGCAGGTCGATGTGTTTCAATCCTTCGGCCAGATCGATGATCTGGGTCGGGGTCACATCCAGGCCCAGCGCACGCAGCAGCCGGCCAAACAGCACCAGGTTGCGCAAGAGATGCCCGTGACCCGTCTGGTTTATTACCATGACATTGACCTTTGTCACGACTTCATCACGTTGATCGTGTCCCCGAGACGTTCTCAGGCAGCCTGTTCAGCGCGCGCCAGAATCCGTTCGACGACGGGACCTTTGACGTGCTGGATGTCATCCTGGTACTTCAGCAACACGCCCAGCGTGTCATTGACCACGTCGTCGCTGAGGTCTTCGCGGTCCAGGGCCACCAGCGCCGCCGTCCAGTCCAGCGTCTCAGCGATGCCAGGGAGCTTGTAGAGATCCTCACGCCGCAACTCCTGCACAAAGGCGACTACCTCCCGCGCCAGGCGAGCCGGCGCTTCGGGCACCTTGGCCAGCACGATGTCGTACTCCTTCTCGAAGGACGGATAATCAATCCAGTGGTACAGACACCGCCGCTTCAGAGCATCGTGGATCTCCCGAGTCCGGTTGGAGGTGACGACCACGACCGGCGGCTGCTCGGCCTGGATAGTGCCGATCTCGGGCACCGAGATCTGGAAATCCGACAGCACCTCCAACAAGAAGGCCTCAAACTCCTCGTCAGCGCGGTCGAGTTCATCAATCAACAAGACCGGTTCGACACCGTCTGTGCGCTCGATGGCCCGCAGCAACGGCCGCTTGAGCAGGAACTCCGGGCTGAAGATTTCCTTGATAGCGGCGCTCTCATCGAGATGGCCGGCTGCCTCCAGCAGACGAATCTGGAGCATCTGCCGGGTGTAGTTCCACTCGTAGACCGCTGTGTTGACGTCCAGCCCCTCGTAGCACTGCAACCGGATCAGGGTCCGCCCAAGCATGGCCGACAGGACTTTGGCAATCTCGGTCTTGCCGACGCCGGCCTCCCCCTCCAGAAACAGGGGCTTGCCCAGCTTCAATGCCAGATAGATCGAAGTTGCCAGACTCCGATCGGCAATGTAACGCTGCGCTCGCAGCCCCTGCTGCACGTCATCGATGGATGCAATCTGTTCAATCGAAGTCAACCTGGTGCCTCCAAACCGTATCAGCTAGTTACGCTTTTATCCCGAACAAATTGTACAGCCCTTCGTTGAGATAGGCAAGTAGTTGAGGAGATCGTCCGGCGCCGTGACATGGCAGCCATTTGACCAATCCTGTTGTTGACCTGGTGCTTGAACTAATGTATGATATGATAGATAGCTACCCAATCAGGATCCCAATCTCTGATCTTCTAAAGGAAACACGGATATGATCACCCACCTTGTTGCTCTCACAATCCCCTGGAGTCTGATCAGTCTGTCTGGCGTGATGTCTCCCGGCCCACTCTCGACAATGGCGGTGAGTGAGGGCGCTCGACAGGGCTACCGGGCCGGGCCCCTCATCAGCGTGGGGCACGCTGTGACGGAGATAGTGATGGTGGGGGCGCTGGCCCTCGGGCTGAGCCGCATGCTTCAGCAACCCACGGTGGCCGGCGTCGTTGGGTTGCTGGGCGGCGTGGTGTTGGCATGGATGGGGGTGGACATCATCCGAGGAGCCCGGGAGGCTCAGTTGTCGCTAAATATTGCAACGGAGACCGCGGTCGATTCACCTCCGACTGACCAACAGTGGGGCCTCATGTCGGCCGGCGTACTGTTGAGCGTATCTAACCCGTTCTGGCTGCTGTGGTGGGCCACGGTCGGGTCGGCCAACATGCTCAATTTTCTGGAGTATGGCCTCATCGGGCTTGGCGTGTTCTATCTCAGCCATGTGAGCCTCGATTTCGGGTGGAACAGTTTGCTAGCTGTGCTGGCACGATCGGGCCGGCAGGTTGTGAGTGACCGCGTATTCCGTGGCGTATTGACCGTGTGTGGTGCGTTTCTCATCCTGTTTGCCGTGTACTTCATCGTTGCCGGCATCGGCTTTCTGCGCGGATAAGTCCAGCGGACTACATCCTCCGGTAGAAGGGTCAGGAAGTCATGATTTACGATTGTCATCCCGCGTTTCTCATGGTATACTTCTCATCGGACGAATCTTCATTCCCGTTCAGCGAGAGAATGTACGCAGAGAGGTGAGACGATGTCCGGACATTCGAAATGGGCCAACATCAAGCACAGGAAGGCCGCGCAAGACGCCAAAAGAGGGAAGATTTTCACCAAACTGGCGCGTGAAATCACTGTAGCGGCCCGTAACGGAGGCGGCGACCCCGAGTACAACTTTACGCTTCGGCTGGCAATCGAGCGAGCCAAAGCGGCTAACATGTCCAACGATACGATTGAGCGAGCCATCAAACGGGGAACGGGCGAGCTGGAAGGGTCCCAGTTTGAGGACATCCTCTATGAGGCTTATGGGCCAAACGGTATCGCGTTGCTGATCCAGGTTGTCACAGACAATCGAAACCGGGCAGTTGCGGACATTCGCAAAGTGTTCAATCGGCAGGGAGGCAACCTGGGAGAAAGCGGAAGCGTGATGTGGCAGTTCGACCGGAAGGGGCGAATTGTCGTAGAGACAGATGGTTCCGACCCGGAGGAGTTAGCACTGTTGGCCATCGACGCCGGCGCTGACGATTTTGAAATTGACGAGGGTCTGGTCTCGGTCTACACCGAGCCATCCGATCTGGAGGCCGTGAAGACCCAGTTGGAAAGCGGCGGTGCCCACGTGACCGATGCCGAGCTGACCCTGGTCCCCAAGACACCCATCGAGCTGGATCAGGAACAAGCCCTCAAGACGTTGCGCCTGATGGAAGCGCTGGAAGAGCTGGAAGACGTCCAGCAGGTCTATTCCAACCTGGACATCTCGGACGAAGTGATCGCCAGGTTCGAGGAAGCGGCGTAGGACCAATTTCGAGTTCGCAACTTGCAATCATGCTAGTTCTTGGCATTGATCCTGGTACGGCCATCACCGGCTACGGGCTGGTTCGAGAGTTTGAGGGCCGGCAGGTAGAGCTCGTAGACTACGGTGTGATTCGCACCCCCTCCAATCGGCCGATGGCTGAGAGGCTGAAACAGTTGTACCATGACCTCGGCGCAATCATTGCCAGGTTTTCGCCGGACGAAGCAGCGGTCGAGGAGCTGTTTTTCAGCCGGAACGTAACCACAGCTTTGTCGGTCGGCCAGGCACGCGGGGTGGCGATTCTGGCTGCGGCAGAGGCCGGCCTGCCGGTGCACGAGTACAAGCCAAGAGAAGTCAAGCAGGCGGTTGCCGGCTATGGCAACGCATCCAAGGAACAGGTCCAGCGGATGGTCCGGACCTTGCTGGGCATTGACGAAATTCCACGTCCAGACGATGCCGCCGATGCTGTGGCCGTCGCCATCTGTCATATCCATTCCACTCCATCGCTTATGTTATAACAATGGAGCCTGGCAAGGGCAGGAGTTCTGGGGATCAGTTTAGCCTGCAAAGGAGGTTATCCATGCGCCAGCATCCTGTGACAGTCTGGGTCGTTGGCCTGGCTCTATTTATTCTGCCAGGCCTGGGCGCTAGCATGTCGCAGGGGCCGCCCGACCCGGTGATCGACACGAAACCTGTGTACCTGCCGATCATTGCCGAAAACTACCCCAACCCTCTGCCGCCTCCGCTCCAGGCGGGAGAAGAGGGCTGGCTCCGAAAGTGGCAGGAATCTCAGGAACCCGACCGGTGTCTGCAAGCCAGCGGCACACCGTATTACCTGGAGCGCGAACCCGGTGCGCCCGGCTGGCTGGCGGCGATTGTCGAAACCGCCTCGGTCCCCGAAGGGGAACTGGAGGTGCACATCGACGACAAGGTCGCTATCACCGGGAGAGTGGAATACTTTGACGCTACCTGCGGATTTCCCCGGTTATATGCCGACCACCTGGAGGTGATTATCGTCTCGCCGGACGGTGGTGGCGGACCGTAGTGTAGGAATACGACGCTATCCCTTCACAGCCCCCATGGTAAAGCCGGCCACCAACCGGTCGAGGAAGAGGTTGTACACGATACCCACGGGAATGGCGATGATCACCGCGGCCGCCATCAGCGATTGCCAGTAGAAGACGTCTCCTCGTACCAGCTCAATCGGCACCCCCACACTAATCGTCCGCTGGGCCGACGAAGAGATGAAGGTCAGCGCGTAGATAAACTCGTGCAGCGTCAGGGTGAAGGTGAAAACGATCACCGCGATGACACCCGATAGTGACAGGGGCATCACCACCTTCACAAAGGCCATAAAACGGCTGTATCCGTCCACCATTGCCGCCTCTTCCAGATCAGGCGGGATCGATTTGAAGAAGCCCATCAGCAGCCAGGTGCAGAAGGGGATGGAGATGGTGGGGTAGACCAGAACGAGAGCCCACACACTGTCCTTCAGGCCAAAGGCGACCACCATCCGGAACAGGGGGATGAACAGGAGGGTGGGTGGTATCAAATAGACAAGGAAGATGGCGATACCGGCCCGTTCCCCCCACCGCCCGGTCAGCCGGGCCAGGCTGTAGCCGGCCGGAACGGCAATGACGAGCGTGATGATGACTACCAGCACCCCAACGAAGAAGGAATTCCACAGGAATGTGGTGTACTTCGTCTCGAAGAAAAGCAACCTCAAATGATCCAGAGTGGGCGGGTCATTGAATATGAAAGGGTTGTTCGACGTGCGATACAGATCTTTGTCTTCCTTGAACGTGGTGATGATCATCCACAGGAACGGCGCTGCGGCAAAGAAGCAGAAGAGGGCCACCGTCCCATAAACACCGAGTCGTTTCAGGCGTGTCATCCTCAGGTCACCTCCATCCGCCGGGCCATTCTGAGAATCAGAATCGCAGCAGCCAACAGCACGGGGAAGAGAAATAGGGCGATGGCTGCACCCTCGGCAAGCGAACCACCATCAATGCCTTTGAAGTAAGCCCAGGTGGGCAGCACCTGGGTGTAGTAGACCGGGCCGCCACGCGTCAGCACAAAGACCACCGTCATGTCGCCGAAAATGAAAATGGTACCAAACAGGATGGCGATGCTGATGATGGGCATCAGTAATGGAAGTTTGATCTGGAAGAGCGTGCGCCAGTATCGGGCCCCATCCACCTCGGCCTGATCAAGAATATCCTGGGGGATGGAAGTGAGGCCGGCCAGGAGGATCACCGCCGACAGGGGAAGTAGTCGCCACACTTGAACCAGTGTCACCGATGCTATGGCGAGCCACTCGCGCCCCAGGTAATTCAGGTGCTTACCGGGTCCAAACAAGGTGCCAGGCCCAAGGAGTCCTATGGCTTGCAGCACCCAGTCAAAGGGGCTGAATTTCGAGTCGAGCAGCCACAGCCAGCCGAGTGTTCCCAGAGAGACGGGCGTCGCCCAGGGTAGAATGATCAGCATCCGGGCGAACCATTTACCCCGAAAATCCTGGGCCAGGACCTCGGCCAGAATCGTCGATAGCACGATGATGAGTACTTGTGCAGCAATGGTGAAGAGGAAAGTATTCCCCAATGCTCGTTGAAATTGGGGCGTCTTGATGATGGCTCTGAAATTTTGCAGCCCCACAAAGTGGAGGCTTGTGTCTCCTACGGTGACGCTGGTCACGCTAAAAGCAATGGCAAGGGCGAAGGGGATGCCGACCAGGGCCACGATATACAAGACGGCCGGCAGCAGGAATAGCCGGCCCAGGAACCCTTCGCTGTCCAGAAGGGAACCTGCCCTGGCCTTTCCTGTTGCCTGAACTACTGCAGCTTGTTCCATCAGTTCTCACGCCTTCCTTACAGCGGCCGGGGCTCCATCCGCGTACCCGTAGCCTTATCAAAAAACCGGAGATCCTGCTCGTGGACGACGAACTCATAGCTCTCACCGGCTTCAATCGGCACTGTGACCGTTGAGGGCAGCTTTGCCAGGGTCTTGGTATCGCCGGCAAGGTCCTCCACCACGCCATACACGAGCCGATCCGCTCCCAGGTATTCCACCCGCGTCACGCTGAATGAGAAGGCCGTCCCGTTGCCACGACCCGCGACCGTCCCTTTGGGGAGGAAATGTTCTGGGCGAAAGCCAACGATGCAGTCGGCCCTCTCGAGGAGATTCATGCCAGGCGACCCCAGGAAGGTGGCCACGAAGGTGTCGGCGGACTCATGGTATATCTCGCGGGGCGTGCCAATCTGCCTCACCTTTCCCTCGTGCATCACCGCGATCCGATCTCCAAGGCCCATGGCTTCAACCTGATCGTGGGTCACGAAGATGGTGGTAATGCCCAGCCGGCGCTGGAATTGCTGCAACTCATCCCGCGCCGAGGCCCGTAGCTTGGCATCCAGGTTGGAGAGAGGTTCGTCCAACAGGAGAACCGCCGGCTCTTTCACCAGCGCCCTGGCCAGGGCCACGCGCTGCCTTTCTCCGCCCGAGAGCTGGCGGGGCTTACGGGAAAGGAGCTTCTCGATACCCAGGATGGAGGCTGTCCGCTCCACCTTTTCTTTCATCGCCATCTTGGGCATCCTTTGGGCCTTCAAAGGGAAGGCGATGTTGTCAAAAACCGTCATGTGGGGGTAGAGGGCGTAGCTCTGGAAGACCATGGCAATCTTCCTCGCCCGAGGAGGCAACCCCGTCACAACCTCGCCGCCGATAAGGATATCGCCGGCCGTTGGCTGTTCCAGGCCAGCGATCAGGCGCAGGAGCGTTGACTTCCCGCTGCCGGACGGGCCAAGGATGACAAGGAATTCACCTTTGTCAATGGAAATTTCAACGCCATCGACCGCTCTAACCCGGTCGAAGTGCTTCTGTATGCCTTTTATCTCTACAACAGCCATTTTGTCTCTTAATCCTGATCCAGTCCGATCGTTTTGTCCACAGGTCTCATCTGAAGTGTCGCCCGCGACTCACCACCGGAGGGTACGGATTCACGCCGAATCCGTACCCTCCGACCGGTCCCAGCACCCAATCGCACTTTCAGCTAACTGCTGGCCTATTTGCGTCGTCGTGTGCGCTATGCCAGACACACGGCTCCAATGTCAGCAGAGGAGGTGTCTACTTGGTTCCGCCTACGAGCCCTTTGGCACGCCACTTCGCAAAGATGTCTTTGATCTGAGTCTCTGCCTCAGCAACCGCCTCCTCGGGGGTCAACTCGCCGAGAGCAGCCTTGCCCATCATGGTTGGGATGATGTGGGTGGCATACACTTCGGCGACGGCCGGGTTGGACGGACCCGGATACCCCAGGTAGGTGACCCAGTCCTGCGCAGTCAGCAGGACCTTCAACTTGTCGGCCGGCCTGGACCCGAAGGGGTCGTTAAAGAGTGGACTCTCGTCGCCAAACAGTGCGGGCATCGTGCTCTTGAAGGCGGGGAAGTTATACAGCTTGCTGTTGAAGACCGCCTGATTGTAGTTTGCCGTGTGATACAGCAAGAAAGCCTTCGCCGCCTCGAGCTCGGCGCCCTTGACGTACTTCGGAATGACGTAGATGTACCACAGGTGTGCCGAAGCGTGCTGGTCTCCGCGCGGACCCTTCAGCGCGGGCACGAAGCCGATGTTGTCCGCTGCTTCCGGATCGATATCCTGCAGGCTGCGGTAGGCGGAAATGGAGTTGAGGATGTAGGACAGCTCGCCGGCAATCAGACCCTGGTTGTTAGAGGCCGCGTTCCAACTGAAGACCTCGTCGGTCATGGCGTTCTGGTAAAGCTCGGCCTCGAATTTGACGGCTTCGAGCACCTCGGGGGAGTTGATCACGACGTTCTCATCCTTATCCTGGACAGAGCCTCCAAAGGACCAGATGATCGCCCGGGTGGCCATTTCCGAGTCGATTTCGGGAGAGAGGCCAAGGCCCAGCGGAACGCCAAACTGCTCCTTGATTTTCTTGCCGCCATCCAGGAGTTCCTGCCAGGTGGAGGGACCATCCGGGTAGCCGACGGCTGACCACTTGGCGATGTCATAGTCGCCAGGATCGGGCACCCAGCCGTGGCAATAGCCATACCACATGTCCTTGGCCGGGAGGTAGGAATTCGCCGTGCAGGTTTCGGCCTGCGGCCCGAACAGCTCCTGCGCCTTCATGTTGACGTCGGTCAGGTCTTGCAGACCCTCAACGAAAAGGGACGCAGCCAGGGGCATCTCGACCAGGCTCGGGCCCTCGCCGGCGTCGATCGCAGCGGCCAAGGTGGGGCTCAGGTCGGTAATGCTGACATGGTCCACCGTCACATCAACGCCATGGTCATTGCCCCAGGCCTCGGCGAAGGGGTCGAACCACTTGTCATACTGCGGGACGAAGTGGCTCCATTGTACGATGTGCAGCTTTGTCCCCTCGGGGAACTTCTGCTTCTCCACCTCGACGGTCTGCTGGACCGGTTTCTCGACCACACGGGTGACTTCGACCTGCTTCTCGACCGGTTTCTCAACGACGCGGGTGACTTCGACTTTCTGCACCTCTGGCGTCGCTTGCTGCGCACAGGCAGCTAACAGCAAGACCACCACGATCAAGAGGCCGAGCCAGAGCAAACTGCGCTTGTGTTTCATCACTTCTCCTCCTTTACCTTGTGATTTGTAATGTACCGGAAGGGTAAGTGTCCACCTGGATTGGGTGAGGGTTCCCCGTGGACAACTGATCCACTGAAGCGCACGTCAGGTGCAGGCACAACAGGTAAGCTGCGCGATGTGAAATGGACTGCGCAGTCCTTCAGCCATATTGGGGCGAATCCGCGATCTTGTGGGAGTCCAGAGGGAGGTCAACCCCAACATACCTGGCGCTGCGCCAGGGAGCCATAGTATAGCAGCAAAACAGGTATCTGTCAACCTAACGTACGTTTTTTGGTGCCGGCTGGCACACCGGGCATACGTATGTCCCGCGCTGCCCAACGACGATCCGCTCAATCGGTGCACCGCATCGGTGGCAGGGTTCGCCGGCCCGACCGTACACGCGTAGTCGATCCTGATACGCACCCGGCTCACCCCGCATATCCCGATAGACCCCGTCGAAGCTTGTCCCTCGATGCTGGATGGCGTGCCGCAACGTGGATTGAATGGCAACGTGAAGTCGCTCAATCTCATCCGGGGTCAGCGTGTCCGCCGTCCGGAGCGGGTGCAGGCCGGCTGTATGCAACGCCTCGTCAACGTAGATGTTCCCCAGGCCGGCCAGAAACGCCTGGTTCAACAACAGCGGCTTGATGCGCCCTCGCCGACGGCGTCCTGAGCCTGTCGAAGGGTTGGCCAGCATGCCGGCAAACCGTTCGACGGTGAAATCTTCGCCCAGTGGCTCCGGCCCCAACTTGCCGACGACTTTATTCAGGTCATCCACCAGGTAGACCCGACCGAACTTGCGCGGGTCATGGAAGCGCAGTTCGTCACCGTCGTCCAGCCGGAAAACCACGTGCGCGTGGCGGTCGGGTGGTGCCGACGCCGGCTCGATGTGTAGCCGGCCGCTCATCTTCAGGTGGATCAACAGCGTACCGCCGGCCGAGAGCTGGAAAAGCAGATACTTGCCGCGCCGGCCTACGGACCTGATCGTCTGGCCTGGCAGCCGGTGAGCCAACTCGTCCACGGAGGGTGTGCCGATCTGGTTCGGCCAATCGACGCAGACGCCGGTGATCCGCCGGCCCACCAGCATCTCCTGCAAGTCGCGCCTGTAGTTTTCGACTTCGGGTAGCTCGGGCATGATGCAGAGATTATACGCACGGTGGGTATCTTATCAAAAAGTAGGGGTACAAGCAACACCTTGCTCCGGCTGGATCGCCAGATTCAGCCGCCAGGCGACGGATTTGACAATCCGTCGCGACCGTAACAGGCGCAATGTCTGCCCTTGCCTCAAGATATTGAGAAGATACTACCCACGGTGGCACCAATTTTAAGAAAAGTCATCACCCCACCCGGCACCCTCCCGAATTTTTGTGCTATAATTAGGGGCAACCCCAGTAGTCATGGGTAACCCCCGGAACCCACAATATCTTGTGGGTGCGCGTATCTTCGTCTACAAAATATCGCGCTTTCACGCATCACGCGCCGTCCTGGACTTGTCAAAGGGCCTTACGCATCACGCGGATAGTTTGCAGAGATGAGCAACAAATTGTAAGCCGGTTTTCATTGCAATAACTGCACCAAGGAAAGAGACCTCAAGATGGCTGAATTCGCCCACCTGCACGTCCACACCGAGTTCTCCCTGCTGGACGGTCTGGCCAAAATCGATCCGCTCATGGCCCAAGCTAAAGCTATGGGCATGGACAGCCTGGCCGTCACCGATCATGGCACGATGTACGGTGTGGTTGAGTTCTTCAAGAAGGCCCAAAAGCATGGTATCAAGCCGATCATTGGCTGCGAACTCTACGTGGCGCAGCGAGATCGTACACAGCGAGTGCACAAGAAAGACAGCAAACCGTATCATCTCACCGTGTTGGCCAGGAACGAGGCCGGTTACAAGAACCTGATGAAGCTGGTCACGAAGGCCCAGCTCGAAGGCTTCTACTACAAACCCCGCGTCGATCGCGAACTGTTGGAGGCGCATAGCGAGGGGCTTATCGTCTTTTCCGGCTGCCCGACAGCGCAAATCCCGCGTATGATTCGGGCGGAGCAGGTCGGGCAGGCCCGGGAGATGGCCGGGTGGTTCCAGGAAGTCTTCGGCAAGGAGAACTTCTACCTGGAAGTGCAGGAGCACAACATTGACTTCCTCGGCCGGGTCAACCGGGAACTGATCGCCATGAGCCGAGACCTGAACATCCCCTTGGTCGCCACCAACGATGTGCACTACATCCGATCCGAGGACTTCTACGCCCACGAGGTGCTGCTGTGTGTCCAGACCAGCACCACCATGAAGAACCCCGATCGCATGCGCATCGGTGAGACGTTCTATCTGCGGTCGCCGCAGGAGATGGCCGCGCTGTTTAGCGAGGTCCCAGAAGCGATTTCGAATACCCTTCGCATCGCCGAGCAGTGCGAGCTCGAAATCGAGTTCGGTCACTATCATCTCCCCAATTTCGATGTGCCAGATGGCTACGACGCCGAGAGCTATCTCCGGCATCTGTGTGAGCGGGGCATCACCCAGCGCTACGACGACCCTTCGACAGGCTCAGGACGCGGTGTGACGCCAGAGATTCGACAGCGGCTGGAGTACGAGCTATCGATCATTCACCAGATGGGATTTGACACGTACTTCCTGATCGTGTGGGACCTGTGCCGGTTCGCGCGCGAAAACGGCATCTGGTGGAACGTGCGGGGGTCGGGCGCCGGCTCCATCGTGGCCTACTCCCTGGGCATCACGAACATCGATCCTCTCTCTCAGAACCTGATCTTTGAACGCTTCTTGAACCCCGGCCGCGTATCCATGCCGGACATCGACCTGGACTTCCCGGACGACCAGCGGGACCAGCTCATTCGATACACCTTCGAGAAATACGGCAGCGACAAAGTCGCGCAGATCATCACATTCGGGACCATGGGCGCTCGTGCTGCGATTCGGGATGCCGGCCGCGCTCTGGACCTGCCCCAGAACGAGGTTGACCGCGTCGCGCGGTTGGTGCCGGCCATCCCAGGCATGCCCATCACCATCAAAGGAGCCCTGGAAGGCGAACGCGCCGTCCCGGAGCTCAAACAACTGTACGACGAGCAGGACTACGTCCGTGAGTTGCTGGACACAGCTCAGAGCCTCGAAGGGGTCGCGCGTCACGCATCGACCCACGCGGCCGGCGTTGTCGTGTCTGACAAACCGCTGGTCGAATACGTGCCACTCCACCGGCCGACCCGGGGCGATGTGGATGAGGCATTGCCGGTTACCCAATACCCGATGGAGCACGTGGAGGCCATCGGCCTGCTCAAAATCGACTTCCTGGGCTTGTCCACGCTGACGGTCATGCGTCGCGCCGCCGAACTCATCGAGAAACACCAGGGTGTCAAGCTGGACATGTCGAATATCCCGCTGGACGATCCGGCAATCTACGAGCTTTTGTCCAGCGGCAACGTCACGGGCATCTTCCAGGTGGAAGGGGCCGGCCTGCGGCGGGTGCTCCAGGAGATGCAGCCGACACAGTTCGAGCACATCATCGCTGCCATTTCGCTGTACCGCCCCGGCCCGATGGAGCACATCCCGGACTACATCCGGCGCATGCACGGCGAGGAGAAGGTCGAGTACCGGCATCCCGCGCTGGAACCGATTTTGAGCGAGACGTTCGGCATTATTGTCTATCAGGAGCAGATCATCCGCATCGCTCGAGACCTCGCCGGGTATGATGCTGGTGACGCCGACCTGATCAGGAAAGCCGTTGGGAAGAAGAAAAAGAAACAACTCCTGGAACACAAGAAAAAGTTTATCCAGGGCGCCGTTCGCAATGGCATCACCCGCGAGACAGCCCAGGCAGTCTTTGAGGACATTGAGTTCTTTGCCCGTTACGGCTTCAATAAAGCCCACGGCGCTGACTACGCGATGATCACCTGCCAGACGGCCTATCTCAAAGCCAAATATCCGGTCGAGTACATGACGGCGCTGCTCAGCGTGGAGCGGGATGACACCGACAAGATTGCTCTCGTGGCAGCGGATTGCCACCGGATGGGTATCAAGCTCTTGCCCCCCGATGTGAATCACAGCGAACTCGGATTCACCATTGAGAAGCTACCAGATGACGTCTATCAGCAGGATAAGCTGAAGCATCGGCGGGCGATCCGCTTTGGCCTGGGGGCTATCAAGAACGTGGGCGAGGGGCCGGTCGAGGCTATTCTCGATGGACGTCGAGAGGGCGGCCCCTTCCAGAGCCTGGATGACTTCTGCCGGCGCGTTGATCTGCGCAAGGTCCAACGTCGGGCGCTGGAGTGTCTGATCAAGGCGGGGGCTCTTGACCGGTTTGGCCGGCGCGACCAGTTGCTGGCCGTGATGGACCGGATGTTGGGCGTGAGCCAGGAAGCTCATCAGGCGGCCGAGGTCGGGCAATTGACGATGTTCGGCGGAGGAACTGCGGCGGCACTCCAGAGCTCCATCCTCGACTCGCTTCCCAATCCGCCGGAGACGCCACGCAAGTTTCAACTGGGTTGGGAGAAGGAACTCACGGGCCTGTTCCTGTCGGAGCATCCACTGTACCGAATGATGGACGAACTCGATCAGATCGTGACGGCCCGCTGCGGCGAGATCGACACGTCCATGGTCGGCCAGTTCGTCACCCTGGCCGGCATGGTCAACTCGGTGCGCCGCATCACCACCCGCAAAGGCGACCCCATGGCTTTCGCCCAGGTCGAGGACCTCCAGGGCAGCGTAGAAATCACCATCTTCCCGCGCACATGGGAACAGACCCGGGAAGTGTGGGAGCTAGACAACCTGGTGATTCTCCAGGGCAAGATCGACGTGCGAAATGATCGCGCCCAGGTCATCTGCCAGAAAGCGAAGCTCTACCAACCCGAAGACAATGCGGCGCCGACTCCCCCGCAAGGTGCCGAGAATACCCCATCACTGGATCACCAGGCCACGACCGGGGTCGGCAACGAACCAGCGCCCCCACCGCAGCCGACGGAGACGGAGTCGGCCCCATCAATACCGGGCGAAATGCCACCTGACGTTCTTCGGGAGGAACCTCAGCCCTACGTAGCTGACGCTTCGATGACCCGTCCAGACGACTCGGGAGAAAGTGCCGGTGAGCCTGCTTCGTCAAGCTCGGGGGATAGTCCATCGGTCTCTCAGCCGGCCCCCCCCGACAGGCTCAGGACGACACCGCAACGAGCTCAGGACGGGCCTCAAGACCGCGTAAGCTCAGGAAACGGCTTTTCGAGCGAGGAAGCTGCGCCAGCGAACGGTTCGACCACCGTACCGGCCTTCGACAGCGACGGGCCGGCCTTCCACCTTCAAATCACCCTCACACGCTCCGAGGACGAAGAAGCCGACATCCAGCGCATCGGGAAGGTCTACGACGTTCTCACCCAATTCGAGGGCCACGATCGATTCAGCCTGATCGTGATCCACCCCCCGGCAGGCTCAGGTGACCGCACCGGCGCCGGCGTGAAGCTGGACTTCCCCAACGACACCACGCGCTACTGCGTCGGTCTGCTGAAAA
>CAZHMV010000032.1:0-45453 GCA_964532665.1 uncultured Anaerolineales bacterium | reverse complement strand
TCATCGCCAGCTTCAAGCCCGGTGTCGGGATGACCGTCGTCTCGGCCCCTGCCGCGCCGGCCGGCAAGGTGAAGATCTGCCAGGTGACGGACGTTGGCGGTATTGACGACAAGAGCTTCAACGCCACGGCCTGGAAGGGTGTCCAGGATGCCATCGACCAACTGGGCGTTGAGGGGCAGTTCCTGGAGAGTCAGGAGCAGGCAGACTACGCCAAGAACATCCAGGAGTTCCTGGATAGCAACTGTGACCTCATCATCACGGTGGGCTTCCTCCTGGGTGATGCAACGAAGGAAGCTGCCAACGCTAACCCGGACCAGAAGTTCGCTATTGTGGACTTTGCGTATGCGCCGGAGGACATCCCGGCGAACAACGTCCTTGGGTTGACCTTCAACACCAGTGAGGCTGGATTCCTGGCAGGCTACCTGGCCGCCGGCATGACCAAGACCGGGACTGTTGGCACCTTTGGTGGCATCAACATCCCGCCGGTGACGGTGTTCATGGACGGCTACGCCTGGGGCGTCCGCTACTACAACAAAGTGCACGGTACGGATGTCCAGGTACTTGGCTGGGATCCCGAGACGAAGGACGGTTTGTTCACGGGTAACTTCGAGTCGCTGGACGACGGTCGAACCTTCGCCGAGTCCCTGTTTGACGAGGGTGCGGACATCGTGTTGCCCGTGGCCGGCCCGGTCGGTCTGGGATCGGCAGCCGCTGCCCAGGAGCGCGGAATGATGCTCATCGGCGTGGATACCGACTGGTATGTCAGCGCGCCGGAGTACCGGAACGTGGAGCTCACCAGCATCATGAAGAATATGGATGTGGCCGTGTTCAACGCCAGCAAGGCTGTCCAGGACGGCACCTTCGAGGGTGGTGTCTACGTAGGCACGCTGGCTAACGGCGGCGTGGGCATTGCGCCCTTCCACGAGTTCGACAGCAAGGTTCCGGACTCTCTCAAGGCAGAGATCGAGAAGGCCAAAGACGCCATCATCGACGGCAAGCTAAAGGTCGGCCCAGAGCTGGGGCCAGCGGACCTGGTGAGTGGTGGTGCACCATCAGTGGCACTGCCGCCGGCTCCGCCGGCTGAAGAGGCTGCTGCCCTGTTCACCAAGGGTGGCTGTGGTGGTTGCCACGTGATCCCAGGCATTGACGGTGCTGTGGGTGTCGTCGGACCCAGCATGTGCGGCCTTGCGGAAGAGATGCGGGACGGTGAAGACACTCCAGACGATGTCTTCGAGGCCATCGTCGATCCCAACGCTGAGATAGTGGAGGGATACGCCGCCAACATCATGCCCCAGAACTTCGGCGACCTCTTCACCAAGGATGAGATCAACACGATGGTGGCGTTCATTGCCAACCTGAAATGCGAGTAAGCCCTTCGGGGCAACAAGCCGAGGGAGCCCCGAAGGGCTCCCTCGGTTTGTTTTCCACAATAGTGCTCACGTGGACCTTCTGATGCAAAAAGGCATACCCCCTGTACTGGAACTCCGTGGCATCACCAAGGCCTTTCCCGGCGTACTGGCCAATGACCATATAGACTTAACCTTGAAGGCGGGTGAGATCCATGCATTATTAGGCGAAAATGGTGCTGGCAAAACTACGTTGATGAACATCCTCTACGGCCTGTACGAGCCGGACGAGGGTGAAATCCTGGTCCGGGGCGAGAAGGTGAACATTAACGAGCCTAACGATGCCATCGCCCTCGGCATCGGCATGGTACATCAGCATTTCATGCTGGTACCTCCCCTGACAGTGACCGAGAACGTCATGCTGGGCGTTGAAGAGGTGCGCAGTGGCGTCTTCCTGGACCGGAAAAACGCTGCCCAGCGGGTGCGAGAAATCTCTGAGCAATACGGGCTGGAGGTTGATCCGCACGCGTATGTCCAGGATCTATCCGTTGGGGTACAGCAGCGGGTAGAGATTATCAAAGTCCTGTATCGTCACGCCGACATTCTCATCCTGGATGAACCAACTGCTGTGCTGACGCCGCAGGAAGTCGAAGAACTGTTCGAAGTGATTCAGTCTCTAGCCGATCAGGGAAATTCCATTATTTTTATCACCCATAAGCTCAAAGAGGTGATGGCCGTTGCAGACCGAATCACCGTTTTGCGGAATGGTCGGGTCGTCGGCACGACTATGCCCGAGGAGGCCACGGAGGGAAAGCTGGCGGAAATGATGGTGGGACGCGAGGTCAGCCTGGTCGTCGAAAAAGTGCCGGCACATCCAGGTGAACCGGTTTTGGTTGTGGATGACCTGCATGTACTGAGTGACCAGGATGCCCTAGCCGTCCAGGGCGTCTCTTTTGAAGTGCGGGCTGGCGAGATCCTCGGGATTGCCGGCGTCCAGGGAAATGGCCAGACAGAACTTGTAGAAGCCATTACCGGCTTGCGGGAGTCCATAGCCGGACAGGTCACGATCCTGGGGAACGATGTGACAAATGCTTCGCCGCGCGAGATCACGGAACTCGGTGTTGGCCACATCCCTGAAGATCGAACCCATGATGGTCTGGTATTGAGTTACCCAATTGTCAACAATCTCGTACTCAATACCTACTACAAAGCCCCCTTTGCCCGCGGGATCAGTCTGAACGAGGAAGAGATGGTAAAGTACGCCTCAGAACTGGTGCGCCAATTTGACGTACGCACCCCTTCGATCTGGGTTGAGGCGGCAAACCTCTCGGGCGGTAATCAGCAGAAGGTAATCGTGGCTCGCGAGTTCTCCCGCCCCATCTCCTTGCTCGTTGCAGCCCAGCCAACCCGTGGCCTGGACGTCGGCTCGATCGAATACATCCACAGACGCATTTTGGAGAAGCGAGACGCCGGCTGTGCCGTGTTGCTGGTATCCTCCGAGCTCGATGAGATCATGGCCCTCTCGGACCGGATAGCGGTTATGTATCGCGGTCGCATCATTGACACGGTGCTGGCCCAGGAAGCCACACGTGAATACATCGGACTCCTCATGGCCGGCATCAAGCCGGAGAAGCGGGAGAAGTTACCTGGCCCCGCAGAGGCCAAAGTGCAAATCGTAACGTGATTGATATGTGAAAGAAGAGCATTGTGAGCGAAGCCACCATAGATCAACGACCACCCACCGCGCCCACGCCGGCAACTCCGGCCCGAGACTGGGCAGCCACAGTGCAGACGGTGTTGTTGCCAATCCTGGCCATCTTCACCGCCCTGGTCATTGGCGCGGTCGTTGTTATCGTTTCGGACCCCGAGGTCATCCGCCTCTACCGCAACTTTTTTGGTGTGCCGGCTGAGGCACTACGGGCCAGCATATCCAGCGTGGCACGTGCCTATGGCGCTTTGATGGCCGGGTCCATCGGGAGCCCAAGAGCCGTTGGTCAGGGGTTCCTGGCGTGGATACAGACGGGCGATGCGGCGGCGCTGATCACTGCGCTGGCCCCCATCTCTGAAAGCCTGGTGGCCAGCGTGCCGCTTATTTTTGCCAGTCTGGCCGTTGCTCTGGGGTTCCGGTGTGGCCTGTTCAACATCGGCGCCGAGGGGCAGTTGTTGGTTGGAGCGCTCGCATCGGTATGGGTCGGCTATCGTGTGACAGGCCTGCCATGGATCATTCACATGCCATTGGCGGTGCTTGCCGGCGCGGTTGCCGGTGGTATCTGGGGGGCCATCCCGGGCTATCTCAAAGCCCGAACCGGAGCTCACGAGGTGATTACCACCATCATGATGAACTGGATCGCCATTCGGTTGACCGACTGGCTGACCCGAGGGCCTATGGCACGTTCGCCCGGTGTCCCGAAGACGCCGGGGATTTTGCCGACAGCGTATCTGCCTCAGTTATCAACGGATCCTCGGGTTCGTTTCCATGTCGGCTTCTTCCTGGCGCTGGCGGTAGCGGCATTAGTGTATTGGTTCCTGTTCAAGACAACGCTGGGCTTTGAGATTCGAACCGTGGGCGCGAACCCGGATGCAGCCCGGTACAGCGGCGTCAGTGTGTCCGGGAGCTTTGTCCTGGCCATGGCGCTGAGCGGCGCGCTGGCCGGCCTGGCCGGCTCAGCCCAGGTGCTGGGCGTGACGCACTTCCTGGCCGCCGGCTTTTCCCCCGGTTTCGGCTTCGACAGCATCGCGTTGGCCCTGCTGGGCAAGAGCCACCCGGTCGGTGTGGTGTTGGCTTCGCTGCTGTTTGGCAGCCTTCGAGCCGGCGCCACTAAGATGCAGTCGCAGGCCCACATTCCAGTTGACATCATTGGCATCTTGCAGGCGTTGATCATCATGTTCGTGGCAGCGCCGGCGATGATCCGCTGGATTTACCGCATCCGCGCAGAGCGTGTCATCGGCGAGCAGGTCTTCACGCGCGGCTGGGGAGCATCGTAATGGTCAATTGGCAATTGACAATTGGCAATTCTTGAGGAGGAACTTCACTAGACAACTACAATGGGACAGAGATATGGCTACAGTTGCACAGGCAATTCGACCTCGGGGGAAACTGATAACGCGCGAGCGCATTTTGGCCAGCCTCTTTATCCTGGCCGGCCTGTTCATCTTGTTTGTTTTCGCGAAGGGGCTTGACCCAGAGCAAAAGACGAAGTTCATCCTAAATCCTGGTCGCGCGACGGTGGCCATCAAGTTACCGCCCTGGCGCCTGCCCACGCAGACCACGCTCTACCTGTTGGCCGGCTTCTGCCTGGCTGCCGGCCTGTCCCAGTTCGTCCGTGGACTTGGCAAGTGGCTGAATCTGGTGTTTCTGGGTGTATTTCTGGTGTTCATCTTCGCGTTTCTCGTGTGGGCAGCACGCGGGAAATCACTCAACCTGGTAGGGATGCTCCAGGCCACACTCCAACGATCGGTCCCTATCGCGCTGGGGGGGCTGAGTGGCGTTTTGTGTGAGCGCGCTGCCGTTATCAACATCGCCATCGAAGGGATGATGTTATCAGCAGCCTTTGTCGCCGTGGTCGTCGGGAGCGCCACGGGCAGCCTGTGGCTTGCCCTACTGGCAGCCATCCTGACCGGTGCCGTGATGGGCCTGTGGCATGCCTGGCTATCCATCCGCTTCCGGGTCGATCAGATCGTCAGTGGCACGGTGATCAACATCTTCGCTGCCGGCGCCACCAGCTACCTGACCGCCCGATTCCTGGTCCAGCCCGAATATCAATATCTCAACAATTCTGGTATCCTTAAGCCGATCCCAATCCCATTTCTTTCCAACATCCCGATCGTGGGGCCTGTTCTGTTCGAAAGCAATGTCATCATCTATCTGATGTTCCTCGTCATTGCGTTGATCCACGTCGGGCTGTTCTACACCCGCTGGGGGCTGCGCACTATCGCCGTCGGTGAACACCCGCGAGCGGCCGACACATTGGGCATCGACGTGTACCGCGTGCGCTACGTTAACGTCATTCTGGGCGGGATGGTCGCCGGCCTCGGGGGAGCGTACTTCACCGTCGGAACAGTAGGTCGTTTCGATGAATTGTTGACAGCCGGCAAGGGGTTCATCGGGCTGGCGGCGATGATCTTCGGCAAGTGGAACCCCATCGGGACGTTCAGTGCATCTCTCATCTTCGGATTTTCCGACTCGCTACAGACCAAACTGCAAATTCTCCGGGTTCCCATTCCGTCGGAGTTCCTGCTGATGGCACCCTACGTGGTGACGATGATCGTGTTGGCCGGCATCATCGGCCGGGCCATCCCGCCGGCGGCGGATGGGCAGCCATACGTGAAAGAATGACCCGGGTGGTGACGGCTGATGAAGCCAGTAATCAGTGATCAGTAATCAGTGACCAGTGATCAGTACCAGAAACTGTTTACTGTTCACTGTTCACTGAATGAAGGGAGGACACCATGGCCTGGTGGAAAGAGATCAGAGGGATGCCAGTAGTGAGCGTCGCCGAAGGCAAAGAGGTAGGCAAGGTGGACGCCCTGCTCGTTGACCCGGAGGCCGGCGAGGTCCGCTGGCTGCGGCTGGGTAAGGGCGGTTTCTTCGGCGAGAACCGCGTGATTTCCACGGATGCCGTTCAAGCAATCGGGGAGAACGCAATCACCATCGATTCGGAAACTTCAGCCGTGCTGATTGACGAGGTGGCCGAGGCCCAGGAGCTGTCTCGGGACAAACGTCGCATCCTGGGCAATCGGGTCCTGACGAACAGAGGCCGGCTGTTGGGCGAGATTCGGGACTACGAGATTGACGACGAGACCTTCGAGATTACCCGCTATGAGATCGGCAAGGGGGACCTCCTGGGGTCCCGATCACAACAGGCAACCGCCAACTACGTGCTAACAATTGGACCCGATGCAGTGCTTGTCGATGCCGCGATGGAGAGGGAATTGGTAGCTGGAGAGAGAGAGGAACCAGAGGGGTTAGAGGAACCAGAAGAATCAGAAGAATCAGAAGATCCAGAGGGATCAGAAGCACCACGGTGGAAAGGATGAGAATGATGGCAACCCAAGCAGTGGTAGATGAGACGTTGGCGGGTGAAACCAGGGAACTGGTCCACGAGTTGGAACGGGTTGTTGAGGGTGAGGTGCGCTTCGACAAGTATTCACGCATCCTCTACAGCACTGACGCCAGTATCTATCAGATCGAGCCGATTGGCGTGGTGTTACCACGCCACGCTGATGACGTGATTGCCACGCTGGAGGTGGCGTATCGCCATGGCGTGCCCGTGCTGCCGCGCGGTGGGGGCAGTAGCCTGGCCGGCCAGGCCGTGGGACACGCAGTTCACATCGACATGTCCAAGTACATGAACCGCATCCTGGAGGTCAATGAGGAGGAAGGCTGGGTTCGGGTACAGCCGGGCGTCGTCCTGGACCAGCTCAACAACCACATCGCGGCCCACGGGCTACAATTCGGTCCCGATCCGGCCAGTAGCAACCGTGCCACCATGGGGGGTATCTTCAGCAACAATTCCACGGGGGCGCACTCGATTCTCTACGGGCGCCCGGTCAACCACGCCCTGGAGGCCGACATCGTGCTGTCCGATGGAACAGCAACCCACATCAGTCGTCTAGACGAGGCCGGCGTCCAGGCAAAAATGCAGCAAGAGGGACTGGAGGGCAGCATCTACCGCGCTGTGCGCCAACTGGTCGCCAACAACACAGAGCTTATCCAAAACAACTTTCCCAAACACTGGCGTCGATCGGGGGGGTACAACCTGGATGAAATCGCCCGGCAGATGAAGGGTGAGGAGCCCTTCAACCTGCTGAAACTTCTGGTCGGCTCCGAAGGCACTTTCGCCGCCCTCACTGAACTCAAGCTCAACCTGGTGCCGCGTCCAACCATGACCGCCCTGAGCATTGTGCATTTTGACGACCTTATTGACGCCATGAAGGCCACGCCAGTCATCCTGGAATGCAATCCGTCGGCCGTGGAGCTCATCGACGAGATGATGATTGGGCTTGTGCGCGAGGTACCAGACTACGCGCGGCAACTGACCTGGATCGAGGGCCATCCGCAAGCGGTCCTCATCGTCGAGTTCTACGGTGAGTCGGACGCCGAGTTGCTGAGCAAGCTGGATGAGCTGGAAGCCCACCTGAAGCGAAACCACATCGGCACGGCCGTCGTACGGGCTGTCACTGCGGAGGAGAAGGGCCGGGTGTGGGGCGTGCGCAAGGCCGGCCTGGGCTTCCTGATGGGACTCCCCGGTGACTACAAGCCAATCCCCTTCATCGAAGACCCGGCGGTGCCGGTTGAGCATCTGGCAACGTACATCCGGAACGTGCGCGATGTCTGCCGTGCCTACGACGCGCGAATGGCGGCCTACGCTCATGCCAGCGCCGGCTGTGTGCACGTGCGTCCGCTCATCAACCTGAAAGAGGGGAACGAAGTCAACAAGATGCACGCCATCGCCACCGCTGTGTGTGGCCTGGTCCAGAAGTACGACGGCGTCATGAGCTCCGAGCACGGCGATGGCCTGGTGCGCAGCGAGTTCAACGAGCGCATCTTCGGGCCAGAACTCTACAGCCTGTTCAAGCAGGTCAAACAGACGTGGGACCCGAAAGGCATCATGAACCCCGGCAAGGTGGTTGACGGCGAGCCCATGACCCACAACCTGCGCTTTGGGGCCGACTATCGCACGACACCCATCCAGACCTATTTCCGGTACCCACGTGAAGGCGATTTTGCCCGCGCCATCGAGATGTGCAGCGGCATTGGTATCTGTCGCAAGGATGGCACCGGCACGATGTGCCCGTCGTACATGGCCACCCGCGACGAAGAACACTCCACCCGAGGGCGAGCCAACGCGCTGCGCGCTGCCATATCCGGCGTGTTGTCTACCGACGAGTTGACCAGCGACCGCATGCTGGAGGTGCTGGACCTGTGCCTGGAGTGCAAGGGCTGCAAGGCCGAATGCCCCTCGGCGGTGGACATGGCCAAGCTCAAGTACGAGGTGCTGGCCCGGCGAGTCGATCGGTACGGCGCACCGCTGCGCTCGCGCCTTTTTGGCAACATTCATCTGGTAAGCCGGCTGGGATCAGCCATGGCCCCCTGGTCCAACCTCCTGGCCAACAATCCGCTATCCAAAGCCATCGGCAAGCGGCTGGGACTGGCACCCGAGCGCCCCATCCCCGAATTCGCCGCTGAGCCCTTCGATGTCTGGTTCCGTCAGCATCCTCGTAATGGCCAGGCTCGTAATGGCCAGGTGGTTTTGTTCCACGACACCTTCATGACCTACAACCAGCCATCCATCGGCCAGGCAGCGGTGAAGGTGCTGGAAGCCGCCGGCTACGAACCGATCCTGGTGGAGCGTCGCAAGTGTTGCGGCCGGCCCATGATCTCCAAGGGCTTGCTGAAAGAGGCTAAGTCTAACGCCGAGCACAATATCGATCTACTCGCGCCTTACGCCGAGGCCGGCATCCCCATCATCGGCACCGAGCCCAGTTGCCTGCTGACGCTACGCGACGAGTACCCCGAACTGGCGGACGATCCACGGGCGGGCATCGTGGCCGAGAACAGCTTCCTCATCGAGGAGTTCATCACGCAGTTGCTGGACGAGGGCAAGCTGGCCCTGCAATTCAACGGCAACAAGCCGGCGAAGGTGCTGGTCCATGGTCACTGCCACCAGAAGGCGCTGGCCGGCACGGCGCCGACGCTGCGTATGCTGGGGCTGATGGGCTGTGAAGTGGAAGAGGTGGATTCGGGCTGCTGCGGGATGGCCGGCGCTTTCGGCTTCGAGGCTGAGCACTACGACATGTCGATGAAGATCGGCAACCTGCGGTTGCTGCCGGCGGTTCGTGCCGAGGCCCCGACCACAGCGATTGCAGCAGCCGGCATCTCCTGCCGCCAGCAGATCTCCCACGGAGCCGGCCGCACCGCCCGCCACCCCATCGAAATCCTGGCGGATGCACTGGCGTGATGGCTCGCGGGCAGACCCTAAAGGTTTCCAGAAACCTTTAGGGTCTAAGAGTTGCCGCCGGAACACGGACAAAGCCGGCAGTGGCAAAGTGCTTGTCGAAAGCAAAAGCCTCACTGATGCCCCGAGCGCGCATCAGCGCAAAACTCACTGCGTCGGCGTAGCTAAAAGGCTGATCGTCATACTGTCGCAGGATGTTGCAGGCCTCGGCTTCGAGAGTTGCACTGGAATAGACTTTCTCAATGCGTGGACTCTGGGCTATAAGATCAAGGAAGGTAATCGCCGCCTGGTGGGTTAGAGCACGACGTATACTGACATAAGCTTCGGCAACTACCAGGTTTGTGGTTACCAGGTGTCGATACCGGCGCAGCAAGTCAGGGTAGACTTCGGCCGCCTGTTCATGGTGCTGATCGTCGGCATCAGCGAGTGCAATCCAGGCGCCGGCATCGACGAAGATATCGCGGCTCATGGCTGATTGCCTTCCTTCTCCCACTCAATCAGGTATTCGTCGTGCTTTTCAGACAGGTCGCCGAGGCCAGACCGACCTAAGCCGACGATTTTCATGGCCGGATCGTCTTCGATGGGCAGGTTGTTGAGATACAGATCGATGCTCCGGCGAATCAATTCGGACAGCGAGACATCCCTGCTCTCGGCAATGCGCCGAAGGGCACTGTCCTGTCGCTCCTCTAAATAAACCTGAACCGGTCGCTTGGTCAACGTTGCCATGCCTTTCACTCCTTTCAAGTGTGTGACACTATTATACATCACTTATGCTTCAGGGGTCAAGAGTGATGGATAGATAGATGGTGTAATTGCTCAGGCGCAGAGCCCTCGCGAAGGACTGTGAGTGGTTTCAGATTGGAGGTTTCCTGATGATCGATTTCATCATACATATTCTTGCGCTGTTGCTCATGGCAGTCATCGCCCTCGCCGCCACGACGCTGGTTGTGGCGGGGTTCGTCGGTGTGGGGGCGTTGTTCGCCCATTTCACGGAGCGGTGATATGAAGAACTTGAATAACGAAATGACCTCCTCCAACAAAGCCCTCTACGTCCGGACCATGTTCGGGCGAATCTCGGGCCGCTACGACCTGATGAACCGCCTGATGACCTTTGGGCAGGATCAGAACTGGCGGCGGTATGCAGCCCAACAGGCCCAGGTGCCGGCGAATGGCCGCGTACTGGACCTGGCCACGGGCACGGGGGATCTGGCGCTGGCTGTGCTGGAGGTGCAGCCTTCAGCCTCTGTGGTTGGCGTGGACTTCGCCCTGCCCATGATGCAGGTCGGTCAGGTCAAGCTGAACAGCCGGCCCGGCCGACCGATCCAATTCGCCGGCGGCGACGCGCTCCAGTTACCCTTTGACGACAACACCTTCGACGCCTGCCTCAGCGCCTTCATGATGCGCAACGTGGTCGATGTCTCCCAGGCCTTCCGGGAACAACGGCGCATAGTCCGCCCTGGGGCACGCGTCGTCTGCCTGGAAGTCACGCAGCCGGCCACGCCCCTGTTCCGCGAGCTATTCACCATCTACTTCGGTCAACTCGTGCCGGCGATTGGGGGGCTCATCAGCGAGGGGGATGCGTACACGTATCTGCCGGCCTCGGTGCGCGCCTTCCTGACGCCACCGGAACTGGCGGACGTGATGCACGATGCTGGCCTGCGCGACGTCACCTACCGCAAGCTGGCATTCGGCACTGTGACCGTACACATCGGATCGAAATAGGATCCGGACATCGTTTGCTCGCAGGAACTGTTTGCGCAATTCCAGACGACGTGAAACGTGAAGCGTAAAACGTGAGGTTCCTTATGTGAACCGGTCATCACGTTTCACGTTTTACGTTTCACGGACGCTCATTCCCATGATTCAGCGAGGTCAAGTCTGCCGGGCGATCTACGCACTGCTACGGCAAAGCACCCATCACCAGCCGGCCATCGTCCACAGCATAGAGCCGGCCATTGGTTTCATCTACCCAGAGAGCACTCAGTCGTTTCCACGTGCCCGCCGGCGGAAGCAACTGACGTTGAAAGATGCCGGCGGTATCAACCTGCAGCACGCGTGTGGCGTCCGCCAGGAACACACTCCCCGCCGGCGGCGTCGCAAAGCAGGTGACGGGCTGTGTGAAATCGAACTCGTCCGGCTGATCGAAGGGCTCGGGCTTGCCGGCTACCAGCTTCTCCACGCGGCCACTCGAGCGGAGCAGATAGATCGAGCCGTCAATCGCCATATCCACCACATTCTCCAGGTCAATCGCTGCATCAGGCGACAGCCAATCCACGGGTGGAAGGGCATAACCGTCCACAGTGGGCGAATACTTCAGGATTTGTCCCAGGCCGACATCCAGAACGTAGAGATTGCCGGCGAATCCCCCCACCAGGCGCAGACCCTGCCATTCCTTTGCGCCTGCAATCTTGAGCGGCGCCACGTCGCCCACGGCATCGATCTGCCAGGCGATGCCGGTCGAATCCAACACCACCACCGCGCTCGCATCACGTACGCCGCCAGCCGGCACCCAGGCCATGTCCACCAGTGGCCCAACTGACTGTCCTCCTCGGGTTTCGTCAGACTTCAAAACCTCGACGATAAGCTGATCTCCGAGACCGACGCGATGCACAACCTGCTCTGGACCGTTCAGCACGTATGCCGATGTGCCCTGGATAATCAGCCGGCGCTGATCGTCGGCCTCACCTGGTAAAGAAGCGACGACACTGAGGTCCGTCAGGCGGACGACCCCCGCTATGGCATCCAGCCGTGCCTGTATGTCTCCCCGCAGCCGTTGAGCTGTGGCATCATCGGGGTACAAACGCAACGCCTGGTCCAGGTCCTGGGAGGCCGCCAGGAGGAGATCCTGGGCTCGCGCAGGGTCCGTTTCAGCCAACGCTTGCGCCTGTGCCACCTGCCCCGATGCTGACTGAATGAGATTGAGGAACCGGGTCTCTCGGTCGCCGCGCCGGCCCCAGTATGTGGCGACGGTGAACAGAGCCAGTGCAAGGGGGATGACGATTGCCAGCCACATCAATGCCTGACGCCGGCGTTCCGAGCCCCCGGTCCCGGCACGCTCCGGCAGCAATCCCTCCAGAACCTTTGCGATACCCCCCAGGATAGCCGCCCCTGCCGATCCCACCGTCGCTATCCCGTGCCGCAAAGCTGTCATTGCCCGATTCACCAGGCTGGGCCCGGTCGGTTCGGGTGCCGGCTCGGCAACCGGTGGCACCTCGACCGGCTCGGCCTCCAGGAGAGTGACCACCAGCGCCGATAGATTCTGGCCTGAGGCGATGACCGCCAGGTCCCGCATCACATCTTCGGCCTCCTGGTCCAACACCTCGGCAATCTCGTCTTCGGTCAGGAGTTGCGGCAGATGAGCAGAAGCGAGACACAGAGTATAGCCGGGGCCGATGCGCGCGAAATTGAGAGCGACGTACACCTCGTCGCGCAATCCCAGGGGGGTCCAGATGCCAGCCGGCATCGACTTCAGCGGCTCATCGCTCAGCCAGGGCGAATCCTCCGGGAACAGCCTGGCAACGCCAGGTTGTGCGATGATAGCCAGCGCCGGCCCCGCCTGAGCCAGGTACACCTCATCCCCCAGCAGGGTGGCACAGGTCATGCCG
This sequence comes from uncultured Anaerolineales bacterium, assembly GCA_964532665.1. Taxonomy (GTDB): domain Bacteria; phylum Chloroflexota; class Anaerolineae; order Epilineales; family JAANWY01; genus CAZHMV01. The sequence continues at coordinate 32,544 of CAZHMV010000032.1, read as the reverse complement.
GCTGCCTGCCGCTCATCGGTCCGCTCCCGATTCCAGTCACGCAGAAACTGGTTTGCGGCCATCACCGCCTGTCGCAGCCGACGGGTGATGCTCCCCGCTTCCTGTTCGTAGGTCCGCCGCGTCGTCTGCATCAACTCTCGAAGCAGAGCATCCTCGTCCGCGCTTTCACCCAGCAAATCGATGAGGACGAACAGGATGCCCGGATCCTGCCGGCGCAGAACGGAACGCGGCTCAAAGACACCGAGGGTGGGCGTCTCGTCCTGGCGAACACCTCGCACCAGGCGAAGCTTGTCGATTATCAATGAGTCAGGCAGGGACATGGCTGGAACCTCATCAAAGTAAGACGGGTCACTACTCCCACTCTATCGTCGCCGGCGGCTTGCTGGTGATGTCGTAGACGATACGGTTGACCCCCGGCACCTCGTTGACGATGCGCGTAGAGATGCGAGCCAGCACCTGGTGGGGCAGACGCGCCCAATCGGCGGTCATACCGTCCTGACTGGCCACGGCCCGGACTGCGACCAGGTGGCCGTAGGTGCGGCCATCACCCATGACACCCACGCTGCGCACCAGCGGGAGCACCGCAAAGTACTGCCATACGTTGCGCTCAGGGTCGGCCGCGCTGATCTCGGCCCGGACAATGGCGTCGGCAGATCGCAGGATCTCCAGGCGCTCGCGCGTCACTTCCCCAATGATGCGCACCGCCAATCCGGGCCCGGGGAAGGGTTGCCGCCATACAATCTCCTCCGGCAAGCCCAACTCCAGGCCGATGTTGCGCACTTCGTCCTTGAAGAGATAACGCAGCGGCTCAACCAGCTCGAAGTCCATGTCCTCCGGCAGCCCGCCGACGTTGTGGTGGGTCTTAATCCGCCGGGCATGGGGCCGATCCCGCGCCGCGCTCTCGATCACGTCGGGGTAGATGGTCCCCTGGGCCAGGAAGTCGATCCGACCCAGTTTGCGGGCTTCGCGCTCGAAAATGCGCACGAACTTCTCGCCGATGATCCGCCGCTTCTCCTCGGGATGGCTGACTCCCTGTAACGCCCTCAGGAACTCGTGCGCAGCGTCCACGAAGACCATCCGCATCCCCATATTGCGGCGAAAGGTGTCGATGACTTGCCCGGCCTCGCCGGCCCGCAGCAACCCATGGTCCACAAAGATGCAAGTCAGTTGGTCCCCCACGGCACGATGGACCAACGCCGCCGTCACCGACGAATCGACGCCGCCGGATAATCCCAGCACGACGCGTCCACTGCCCACCTGCCGGCGGATGGCAGCGACGGACTCCGCGATGAAAGCGCCAGGCGTCCACGTGCCCTGCAATCCACACGCATCCCGCAGGAAGTTATGGAGCATGTCGCGGCCCCGCGGCGTGTGAACCACTTCGGGGTGGAACTGGATGCCGTAGAGTTTCCGGCGCGGATCGCCCATGGCGGCGATGGGCGAGTTGTCTGTGTGTGCCAACCCCTGGAATCCAGCCGGCGGTCGCTCGATGCGGTCGCCATGGCTCATCCACACCGTTAGATCGCGCGGCAGGTCACGGAACAAGGTGTTGGGATCGTCCACATGCAACTCCGCCAGACCGTACTCGCGGCGCTCCGCTGGCGCCACCACACCGCCCAGGTGATGGGTCAGCAGTTGCATGCCGTAGCAAATGCCGAGCACCGGCTTGCCGCTTTCCAGCACATAACCCGGCAACCCGGGCGCACCCGGCTCATAGACGCTGGCCGGCCCGCCCGATAGGATGAAGCCGGCCGGGTTCAGCGCACGCACCCGTTCCCACGGCGCATCTGCCGGCAGCAACTCGCTGTACACCCGACACTCCCGCACCCGGCGGGCAATCAACTGGGCCGTCTGTGATCCAAAGTCGAGGATTACGACTGTCTCTCGATTCGTTGTCATTTTCTGCATTAGCGGTTACTACTACCGAATTATTTTCGCAAACTCCGTCGTTCACGGGGCAAAGGCTGCGGACCGATCTCCCGTTCAGTCCATTCCAACGGGTCCACAGCAATGCCGCGAACCCGAACTTCCCAATGAATGTGTGGTCCCGTCGATAAACCAGTGCTGCCGACACGCCCCAGGAGATCCCCTGGTTTAACTCTCTGCCCCACCTTCACCGCGATCTCGGACAGGTGAAAGTAGCCGCTGTAAACGCCCAGACCGTGGTCGATCCACACGCTGTTTCCACGAACCTTCAGAGGTTCGGCCAGAGCGACGACGCCGGACGCCGGCGCTGCCACCGGGGCACCGGCCTCAGCCTGAAAATCCTGGCCGCCGTGATAGTCGGTGACTGGCCCACCGTTGTACGAGCGCCGGGCTCCAAAGGACGATGTGGTCGCGGTTCCACCAGGTCGTTGCCACGCGCCCCTCCACAACTTTCGAGGCGTAACCTGCGACCACATTGCCTGGAGCTTTTCCCGTTCAGCCTTGAGCAGCCTGGGGTCGAGAAGCGCCGCAATCTCCGGTGACAACACGATATTCTCCGTTGGGTAATCGCCGGCCACCACCTCCAGCGTCCCGTTCTCACGGACCTCACGCCCCAATTCGTCGAAGGCCCGGATGCGTACGTCACGCGAGCCGGCTTCGGCCAGCGCGTGGATGCCGGCCAGCGCCCAGTATTCGCCGGCTGCGGCCTTGCTCATGAGCAGTGGTTGATCGCCCAGAGAGCCGGTGATGGTGACGGGTCGGCTGGCCGTGACGCGAACAACCACCACGTGTCCCTGAACAACCGGATTCGGCACCAGGGAGAGGGAGAGTCGTGGCAGCAGCGGCGTGGGTGTCGGTGTGGCAGTGGGGGACGGCGTTGCCGTGGCGGTCGCGGTGGGCGTCGGTGTGGCGGTCGCGGTGGGCGTGACCGTGGCGGTCGGCGTTGTCGTTGAAGTGGCCGCTGGTGTCGGGGGGACGAACCACTGCCCAACGGCCAGTGTGCACCCACCTGGCAATAGCGCGGTCAAGAATACCGCAAGAAACCCGCAAAATCCCGCAATCCATTGGCCCCGGTGAACCACTCAGCCAAGCTCCGCTGCGTCCAGTACCTCGTCTACTGCTACTGCAAAACCCTCCAACAGGATCGACGTTGCTTCTACCCCTCGCCCAAATTCACCGTGGACGGCGTAGCGGTCGTTATCCAGCGTCAGGACGGTGATCTTTTCTTCCTGTGGGTCCACGATCCAGTACTCGGGGATGCCGGCCCGAACGTACTCCCGCCGCTTTGTGACCAGATCATGGTGGCGGTACTCTCTGCTGACAACCTCCATCACCAGGTCTGCCCCTTCCCAGTACTGTTCCCCCCGCCGCTCGGCGTGCTCGGCCAGCATGAACACCACGTCGGGTTCCCGAAACTTTCCCGGCCACAGGCGTATGCGAAACGGAGCAAAGAGGACACGCCCCAGGTTTCGGGCCGTTACGAATGCCAGCAGCGCGTGGTGTAGGAAAGCAACGATCAACTGATGTGACTCTGTCGGCATGGGAAGGACCTCCACGTATCCGTGAGAGAACTCCACCAGGTGGTTTGTCTCCAGGGCCAGGTACTCTTCAACCGACCAGGTGCCCTGGTTGGGGAACAGCCGCGCCACGTCCCAGGCCGGCTCGCCTGTCTCAACTGCCGGCGGATGTTGCACCTGGGTTAACTGTTTCATCGCACTCATCGATCATGCTCCTTTCCGAACCAGAACCCGCAAGAATCCCGCAAAATCCCGCAATCAGTCGCGCAAGATGTAGTGCCGGCCACGCCCACTGCTCACCGCCAGGGCAATGCCGGCATCGACCAACCCTTTGAGGTCGTACAGCGCAGTGCGCTCCGAGACATCGTATAGTTCCTGGTATTCGCGGTTGGTGAGCCGGCCACGTTCGCGCATCGCGTCGATGGCAGCGATCTGACGGTCGTTCAACCCCAGTTTGATCAGGATGGCCCGGTGAGCCTGGGCAGGGTCGCCACGCAGCGTCACCCAGAAGGACGTCCCCCGATCTTCGAACTCAGGTGCGGGCAGGTCCGCCTGGCGCATGGCATGCACCATCTGGTCAATACCGACGCCGCGCCGCTCCACATAGCCGAAGTCTTCGAGAAGCTGCATGACGTGCGGATTTCGAGTGTACTGTTCGTACACCAGGTTGTCCACAGTCAGGCCGCCGGCCAACCCGCCTGGGCTCTGCACTTCCAGCCGATCCGGGAAAAGCCGCACCTGGATGAAACTCCCCGTGCGGCCATAATCGCGATGGCCGATGGCGTTGACCAGCGCCTCGCGTACGGCCACCGGGGGGTATTGGGGCTCCTCCACCCGACGCACCCCTTCGATCACGCCCCGACGTGCCATTTTGCTGTACAGCACGCCCCACGCCTGCTCGATCATGTCCGGGATCCGGCCGCGAAACTCCCGATTGTCCAGGTACAGCGGAGCGTCGCGTGTCTGCCCGGCAATTTCGGTGCCGGCCAGGTGGAGAAACGTCACCGTCAAAGAGGGGTAAAAGCGCTGAGGCTCCCGGGCGAAGAAGAGGACGCCGGTCAGGGTTGGAACCAGGTTGCCCTGGTATTCGACGGCCGCCCCCACTCGTCTGAGAAGTTGCGGCGTTTCAGCCCGGTCAAGACCACTTTCGGGCCGGCGGGCCGCTATCTCGGCACGATATGCGTTTACAGCATCGTCGTCCAGATCGCTGAGCAATGCCGTTGGGCAGGGCCGCAGGTCTGCTGAGATGTCTGGAGACATTTGTCGTCGCCGGTTACTTCGTTGGGACATAAGCCATAGCCAACTAATTCCAACGTGCAATCTGACTCATCAGGCGTTTCATGTGGCTCTGCACCGCCTCCGCATCGGGAGCGTCCGGGCGATGAACCAGGTACTGCTGAAGATAGATCAGGGCTTCACCGTAACTACGCAGCATTCCGTGCAGCGAACCCAGATCGCGAAGCTCCTGATGGGCATTGGGGTTGAGGATGAGGATTTTCTCGACCACTGGAATGGCACGTCGAAAGTCCTCATCGCGAACATAGATACCTTTCAAGTTGTAGAGCATTCGGGTAAGAATCTGTCGATTGCCCACAGGTGCCAGCCATTCCGGGCGGAGTGCAACCGGCGCTCCGAAGATTTCACGCAATCGCTGACGGCAATCGTCTTCCGTCAGTCGCTCGCCGGCATTGAAGGGATCGATGAAGGCCGGGGCGGCCCCGTCGTAGCGCACGATGAAGTGCCCAGGCAGGCCGACCCCATGGATGGGCAGACTGAGCCGCCGGCCAATCTCGATATAAACCACCGACAGCGTGATAGGAATACCGGTCCGCCGATCCAGAACCTCGTTCAGGAAGCTGTTGCGGGGATTGTAGTAGTCATTCCGATTACCAACAATCCCCAATTCGTTGAACAGATAGCGGTTGAGGATCTCGATAATTTTGTCAGGGCGTCCGACGGCCTCGATGCGAGGTTGCACCGTCTCCGCCATCCCATCCAATTCAGCCAGATACCGATCCACGTCCAGGTCGGAATACTCATCCTGGGCGATGAGCAATGCCGCCCGCGCCAGATCGATGGCGTGATCCGGCCGGTCCACGGCCCTCGTGAACAGGTTGCTCGGCAATTGATCGTGGGGCAACCGTTATCCCTCATCGTAAGCAAATCGCCACCCAATCGGAGGTGGCGAAGTCGGCGATTGTCAGGCGGGAGTGCATGGGAGTCGAACCCACCGCGCCACGCTCTGCGCGTCGCGCCACCAGTTTTGAAGACTGGGGAAGCCACCGGGCCCCATCCACTCCCAAAATCCACGACAAATCATACACTGGATTATGTAGAAAGTCAACCATCCGAGCGATGGATGATCGTCACTCAACTACCCTATTGGGTCCAGGTGTTTCCAGGAAAATAGTTGCCTCACTTCGCTCGGCCTGGATTGCCAAATCCAGGCCGGGTCCGCCGGATTTGGCAATCCGGCGGGAACAGTTGGCACAGTTTAAGTTCGGGAACCGCCCTAAACCTGCGGGAGGGTGAGCAACTACGCGGAATCTTGCATTTCGGGTCAAGGTTTGCTACTATCAACCCAGAGAAACTACAGGGACCCATGAAAGGAGCCACGTGATCACACCTGCAATCTCCAGCTCACCCAGTCTCGTGATCGCACCACCCATCACCGAGGCACTGGCCGGCGGCCAGCCCGTTGTGGCGCTGGAATCGGCACTGATTACCCACGGCATGGCCTGGCCCGCGAACCATCAGGTGGCTTGCCGGCTGGAGCAGATTGTGCGCGCCCACGAGGCTGTGCCGGCCACGGTCGGCGTGATGGCCGGCCAGATCAAGGTCGGGCTCGGGGCGGATGAAATCCGGCGACTGGCAGAGGGTGCAGACACCCACAAGATCAGCATGCGGGATCTCCCCGTTGCCGTCACACGCGGCTGGGATGGGGGGACGACTGTTGCTGCCACCGCCTGGGCAGCTCACCAGGCCGGCATCGCCGTCTTTGCCACCGGCGGCATCGGCGGGGTACACCCGGGCGACAACCTGGACATCTCCGCCGATCTGCCGGTGCTGGCCCGCACGCCGATTGTGGTGGTCAGCGCCGGCGCCAAGGCCATTCTGGACCTGCCTCGAACGATCGAGTGGCTGGAAACTCACGGCGTGCCCATGGTTGGGTACGGCACCGATGAGTTCCCGGCATTCTACAGCCGTAGCAGCGGGCTGGCGGTCACTACCCGCGTCGAAACTCCCCAGGAGGTGGCCGCCATCGCGAAAGCCAATCGGCAGTTGGGGCTACCAGGCGCGGTTCTGGTGGGTGTGCCCGTGCCGGCCTCCGCCGAGATTCCCGCCGAACGCATCCGAGAGGTGATTTCACAGGCTCAAGACGAAGCCGGCGCACAGGGGATTGCCGGCCGTGACCTGACTCCCTTCCTGCTGGCGCGCCTCGGCGAGCTGACGGGTGGCGCATCCACCAGCACTAACATCGCGTTGCTGGAGAACAATGCCGGCGTCGCTGCCGAGATTGCCGTGGCGCTGGGTCAACAGAAATATAGTTCTTCAGAAAAAGATTTTGGCTCGTCGTAACGACTTCAGTCGTTTTGGCGGCCTGAACGACTGAAGCAGTCACTACGAGCTCGTAGGGGCGAGGCAAGTCGGAGACAGGTTCGTTCACCATTGCGCCATCCATCCGACTCGCCTCGCCCCTACCGCAGGCTGATGCGTGATCTCAATTGCGCGTACACTGCATTCCCCACTCAGACGCGATGATCATCAGATCGCGGATGTCAACGACGCCATCTCGGTTCAGATCGGCAACTGAGCTGCTCCGCCAGTGAGAGGCCGCTATCTGCAAATCGCCGGCATTAACCGTGTCGTTGCCATCCAGGTCACCGCAGCTATCCGGGGGGATGGCCGGCGTCGCCGGCACGGTCGGTGACGGCGTCGCAGTGGCTGTGGCGGTCGGCGTGGCCGTGGGTGGACTCGTACTCGTCGGTGTCAAGCTGGGGGTGGGTGTGCGGTTGCTGCCACTGGGGATCGCGAAATCCGCCGTCCAGTAGTGGCGATAGGTCGAGCTGGCATTGTACACATACCCCACCCCCACATCATCGTAGTTGCCAAGCAGAATGGCGCGATGGCCAGGGCTATTCATCCAACCATTCACGGCTGACTCAGGTGAGGTGTACCCGCCGGCAATCGTCTCGCCGGCCGTCACGAAACTGTAGCCGGCATCGTGAATCCGATCGAAGGGGCTGGACCCGTCGGAGCCATAGTGATCGAAGAAGTTGTGGGTCGCCATATCCTGGCTGTGCCGGCGAGCGGCCTGCACAAGCCGGCTGTCAACCGACAGCGGCGACAGCCCCTGGGCCGCTCGTTCACCATTGATGAGTTGCACCACCCGGGCTTCCCAGTCGCTCGCCGGCGTCGGTGTCGCCGAGGCAATGGCGGTTGGTGTAAACGTGGGCGTCGGCCCGGTGGGAGTTGGGGTCGGCGAGACGGGAGAGCCACCATTCCAGGCCAGCGCATCGGCGACCTGAATCAGGCCATAGCCATACCTGTTGTCCCATCCAGGAGCGCCCAGATCCTTAGCCGTAGACTCAAGAGCGGTTCGAACCTCGTCGGGTGTCGTTGCCACCCCCCTGGCGATGAGCAGGGCGGCCGCGCCGGTCACGTGGGGCGACGCCATGGAGGTGCCCTGGAAAAAGTAGTACCGGAAGTCGGTTGGGTCCTGTGTATTCGGGTTGAAAGTCTGCTGCAGGACGCCATCGCCGTAGCCGTCGCCGTTCTGATCAACGCTCGTGTCTCCACCGGGTGCTACGAGATCCAGTGCAGACCCATAGCTCGAATAGTACGACAACGTCTCGTCGTACCGCACCGCGCCTACGGAGATGACCACATCGTAGGCGGCAGGATACTCGACGGGGCTTGTGCCATCATTACCCGCCGACGCGACCACAGTCACACCGTGATCGTAGGCATATTGGACCGCGTCGTGCTCCACACTGGAACCCGACGAACTACCCAGGCTCAGGTTAATGACGTTGGCTCCGTGGTCGGTCGCCCACTGGATACCCTGCGCGACCTGCCATGCGGATCCGGTGCCGCTGGCATCTAACACCTTGACCGGCATGATCCGGGCGTCGAAGGCGATGCCGGCGACGCCCTGGCTGTTGTTTGTGGTCTGAGCGATAGTGCCGGCCACGTGGGTGCCATGGCTGTTGTCATCGTTGGGATGGCTGTCGTTGTTGATGAAATCGTAGCCCGGCACAAAGGTAGTGCCGGCCAGGTCTGGGGCCTGCTGGAAGCTGCCGTAGGTCTCGTACGCGACGCCGGTATCTACCACAGCCACGGTCGCGCCCGCTCCGGTGGATTGGTCCCACGCCTGCTGCATCTGTATCTGAGGGAAGTGCCACTGATACGAGAAGTATGTATCGTTCGGGGCGAAGTGGGCGTAGCGATAGTAGTTCGGCTCGGCAGAAGCAACAGCCGGATGCTGGAGAAGGTCCTGGGCGATTGCCATGGGCTTTTGATCTGGCTCCAATTCAACCAACACGAAGGGTGTGGCAGCCAACCGATCAATCACGTGCAGACCAAAGCTCTCCAGCACCTGGCTCTGGAGTGTCGGGCCGGTGGTGGGTGCGAACTCAACGATGAGTTGCCCGGGTACGTATTCTGGCCGGCCTTTGGCTGTTCCGAGAGTAGAATACTCATATAGTGGTGGACTGTCGCCATACGCAGCCTGGCTGTTGCCGGCAAGCAGGGCAACCACAAGTACCGCGATGGCCATACTCAGTAGCCCCAGACTCCGTTCCCAGGGGATTGACAAATCCCCGTTTTGGCCTGGATTTGGCAATCCAGGTCGAGCAAGATTGGATCTACTGAGACCAGCCTTAGCTACCACCGTTCCATTAAACATAGTACCGTCCTCCGTTGCATTGTGACCGCCGACCGTGGGGCGGCCGACCGCTACTCTGAGCAGGGGAGCGGCGGCCCCCGATCGACAGCCAGGTTCAGACAGGGGGTCTGGCTTATGAGACGCGGACGGCCTCCTTAAGTATTCTACTCCTGCGCCGTGAGGCCCATACGAATGCTCTATTAAAATGGTATGAAGGTTCTATGAAAGGGATGCCGGTCCTTCTTGTTGGCAGGTATCAATCGTCCGGGCGATAGTGACGTTCGGCAGGTGGTTGCAACTGTGCTATCATTGGGGTAATTCTCAACAAACAGAGCAAGTTTTCCTCACGGATAGAAAGAAACACGGATAGAATCTGACTTTCTCTGTTTTTGTCCGTGTTTTGTTCCATCCGCGAGGAAGGGGGTACACGATGGGCACTCGAGGCATTTACGACACTGAGGGTGAGCTTTTTGGCTACATCGAAGGGAACCTCGTCTACACCCTTGACGGCGAGCAAGTTGGACAGATCAAGGGAACCGCCGTTCTCAATCTGGACAATGAGCCGATGTGGCTGATCAAGGGAGATGGTCTGTACACAGAGGCCGGCGAACCGGTCGGCTATCTGGGGAGTGAAAGATCCGAAGATCGCGCTGCCTGGGACTAGTGGAAAGTAGGGTATTAGAGATTGGAGATTGGGCTGTATATGGAACGCAAACCGGAACCCGACGACAGATATGTGACGCTTCACGGCTTGCGGTTCCACTATCGCGACTGGGGTGGCAGTGGCCGGCCCCTGGTTCTGCTACACGGCCTGGCCTCGACCGGCCGCATCTGGGACCTGATGGCTCCCCAGCTTGCGGGGGACTTTCGTGTCGTGGCACTGGACCAGCGAGGGCACGGCGAGACGGACAAGCCCGACACGGGCTACGACTTTCCAAGCATCGTGGGAGATCTGGTGTCCTTCGTCCAGGCCCTGGCTCTGGATCATCCCATTGTGGTCGGACATTCATGGGGCGGGAATGTGGCTCTGCACTACGGTGCGACGCACCCCGACGAGCCGGCCGGCCTGGTGCTGGTGGATGGCGGGTTTCTGGAAATGAGGGCCGAACCCGGCATGACCTGGGAGACGGCTCGGGAGCGGCTGACACCCCCGGACCTGGCCGGCACGCCGCGCGAGGAACTGGTGGAGAAAGCCGCCGACTGGCTGGCCCCGGTCTGGGGCTCCGAAGTCGAACCCATCCTGCTGGCGAATTTCGAGATCGATGACCAGGACCACATTCACCCCCGCTTGAGCCTCGACAGGCACATGCAGGTGGTGCGCGCTCTGTGGGAGCAGAAGCCCTCCGATCTGTATCCTCGGGTGTGTTGTCCGGTGCTGATCGTGCCGGCACGGCCCCCAGCCCTCTACAATCAGGCCGGCGAGTGGCTGGCAATCAAAGAACGGGGTGTCGCCCGAGCGGTGCAGGGTCTCCGCAACGTTCAAGTTCTCTGGCTGGACTCTATCCACGATGTCCCGCTCCACCGACCCGCAGAGCTGGCCGATGCGATTCGGACATTTATGGCTGAACATGGTCTCTCTCGAAGTTCCACCTCAGTGGAAACAACTTGACCTCGAACAGATGGCCGGCACCATCGTCGTTATCGGCCAGACCGACAGTGGGAAGAGCACTTTCGTTCGCTGGCTGGTGAGCACACACGAGATGACCGTCCTCACGCCGGCGCGCGACGCAGTCCAGATCGCCAGCCTGCGCATTGGCTCCCTGCGCCTCAATCCCGTCAGTGGCGAGGAACTCCGCTATTTCTGACAGGCTGCGCCCCCCCGCTCGCCGCCGCCAACCTTCAATCTTCGAACCTTCCCAACTTGCCTTTAGCCGGCACCCGGACTACAATTAGGGCCGAAAATCAGCCGACACGCCAGTTCGTTGAGTCAAACAGCCGTGCCCCACTATGAGCGACGCCTACAAGCAACTTGATCTGGAACATGCGCCCTTCGCATTCCTGGACGTCGAGACGACCGGGCTCGAACCAGAGCGGGGACATCGGGTGTGCGAGATCGCTGTGGTTCGCACCGTCGGGCGACGGGAGACACAGCGCTTCAGCTCGTTGGTGAACCCGGGCCGGCGCATCGGGGCCGGCGCGCAAGCAGTCAACCACATCTCCGACAGCATGGTGGCTGATGCACCACGCTTTCACGAATTGGTGGATGACATTCTCCATCTGCTGGACGGTGCCGTGCTCGTTGCGCACAACGTCCCCTTCGATCTGGGATTCGTAAACCACGAACTACGGCTGGCCTGGCAGGCCCATCTTAATAACCTGACGGTTGACACCCTGACGATTGCCCGTCGAGCGTACCGTTTTCCCAGCAATAGCCTGGATGCGCTGACTCGCCGGCTTGGACTGCCACACCCACAACAGCACCGGGCCCTGGGGGACGCATTGGCTGTAAAGAACCTCTTGTGGTGGTTGGCCGACGATCTGCGCAACAAGGGAGTCCAAACGCTGGGCGAATTGATAGATGTGGAGCAGGGCCGGCATCAGGACGCCGTGATCACCGAGCCAGTTCCGCCCGAACTGAAAGACGCAATCACGCGTGGCCGGCCGGTACAATTGCGCTACCAGTCCCGTCAAGGCCACGTCAGTGATCGCCAGGTGAGCCCCATCCGCATTGATGAACGGTGGGGGGTGCGGTATCTGGTAGCATACTGTCATCTCCGCCAGGCAGAGCGTTCGTTCCGACTCGACCGAATTCTGGAACTGCGGGAGCTTGAGCTCCCTTCAACAGACTCAGGACGACAGTCTGATGAGCGCGGCGTGGGCTTTGGGGAGGGTCCTGACGAAGGGCGAATCGATGGATTCGATTGAGAAGGGCAATCGTCCTTTGTCCAATCTTCGACAGGGCTCAGCTTACAGCCTCGCTGACGCGATTGAGGTTGACAGCGTAGCCCAGGAGTACGAGATCATCAGCCGGCAGCGCTGCGACTGTGGCGGTGCATACCAGTTGAAACGCCAGAGCCTGCTGGCATATCAGGACGGCCGCTACGATCTGATCGAGACAGAGTGCGAAGTCTGTCACGAACCCCGTGACCTCCTCTTCGACATCAGCGGCTTGTTGGGTGTAGACAAGGCATAGAACTTGGACAAATATACTCAAGCATGCTATAATAGTGGCGATGTGCCAAAGTTTGGTCAGCATCCCCCGGACACTTGCGGCCAGCTCGGACGAAGGGATTTCGCCTATCCTCTTGATGCCTCGTCGGAAGCTGGCCTTGTTCATGTAGTCAAACAGGAGGCGGAACGCGCTTATTATGCAACCGATCGAGACAGTTGAGTTCTGGCAGGAGGAATTCGAGGTATCGGACGAAGACCTGGAGTTTCTCTACGAAAAGTTCATCGAAGACGAAGTTCCTCGAACGACGGATGACCTGGTGCGCTACGTCATTGAGCGGCAGACCCGGCAAGCCCAGCGAGCCCGTCAGGCACAGGCCCAGTCGGAGGGTACCGTCTATCAGCCAAAGGAAACCTACCAGGTTGGTCAGAGGTTGATCTTTATTGCCCTGGGCGACGCTGTTGCCGGCGAGGTCGTCGGTGTCCGTGACGGGCACAACCCGGAATACGGGGAGTTCAAAGTGATCCAGGTCAGGCTGGATGGCAACGGCGTGCGAGAATTTGCCAGTGAGTTTCCGCAGCCCCACATCCTGAACATTGAAGACAAAGCGATCTCTGTCGATGATCTTCAGAATCAATTTGGTGACATCGTCCGTGAACATCTGCTGGAGACATTGGCCGAGAATCAAGAGTTTGTGCGCTATGGTGATCAATGGATTCTCAAGGGTCTGCTCCCAGAGGTTCATGTGGGCTATCGGAACATTGCCGAAGCAATGATCGTAGTTGCCGGCGAGGCACTGCCCACAGAACGGCTGCTTGAGGAGATTGAACTTCCAGAAGACGTCCCGTCAGAGACTCGCAAGTTTGCCCTGAACCGATCTCTCACCGATGATGGGCGGTTCATCAACGTGGGCGCCATCAGTGAACCTCTCTGGGCATTGAGCTATCAGCGGGAGGGGGCGGCATGATTACTCGTCGAGTGCGACGTCCCACGGTTGAAACCAAATTTCACATCGACCCAGCCTGGTGGCAACATGTTGGCCGCGACTTTCGTGTATACCTTCACAGCGCACTGTGTCCAGCCTGTCAGGAAAAATCATCGCCCACGGATGAAAGCATTGAGGCTGTAGACTACGTGGACCCGCAGACCGCCGAGGTGCGACGCCTGAACGAGCTGTGGGCCCGTCTACTGTCCCATTGCAGCCAGCAACCCGAATATGTGGAGCCCAACACCCCCCTCACTGCAGCCATTTTCAGGACACTGTTGGCCAGTGGTAACCGCCCCATGACCCCCAAGGAACTCCACCGGCGGGTTGGGAAGAGCGATCCGCAAACCATCTTGAGGATCCTGGCCGGTCGCACCCACTATGGTATCCTGCCGGCCGAATAGCTGATTCGGTTTCATCGACCACGTCAGCCCCCAGATCAAATTCCCGGCTACGAGCCAGCGACGGCCAATGCGATTGGCCTGCTACCCGGTCAACCCAAGAGTTATTCGCGCCAACTTTCTTTTCGATGGTTGACAGAAGAATAGAGGGACGAGGCCGGCACTGTATCTGTCGAAGTGAAGGAGTTGTTGCAGTGGGAGAGAAGCGCACAAAATCCAGGGATGGAATCTCCCAGGCGAAACCTGGCCAGGTGGTGCTATTCGGGTCGGGCGAAATATCACCCAGCGGGCGGAAAGTTCACGCCCGGCTGTTCGAGACGCTGCTGCAACCGATTCACGTCGCCATCCTGGAGACGCCGGCCGGCTTCCAACCCAACTCACAAATCGTTGCCGGGGAAGTGGCCGATTTCATCCGACACCGGCTGCGGAACTTCCAGCCCCAGGTAATGGTGGTGCCGGCTCGCAAGAAAGGCACGGCGTTCAGCCCCGACGATCCGGACATCGTCTCACCAATTCTTCAGGCCAACTATATCTTCCTGGGACCGGGCAGCCCCACCTATGCCGTGCGCCACCTGAAGGACACACTGGCCTGGCGTTACATTCTGGCAGCCCAGCGGCGTGGAGCCATCCTTTCACTGGCCAGTGCTGCCAGTATTGCTGCCGGCGCTCACACATTGCCGGTGTATGAGATTTACAAGGCCGGCCACGACCTCCACTGGATCGACGGCCTGGACTTCTTCGGCGAGTACGGCCTGGAACTGGTCATCGTGTCTCACTGGAACAACACCGACGGCGGCGATAAACTGGATACCAGTTGCTGCTACATGGGGCAAGAGCGCATCGCTCAATTGGAAAAGATGCTGCCCGACACGGCCACGCTGGTCGGTCTGGATGAACACACGGCCATTATTTTCGACTTTAACGCCTCGACGTGCGAGGTGATTGGAAAAAGCACGGTCACGATCCGCGCAGGCGGCAACGAGAAGACCTTCCCGGCCGGCGCGACCTTCTCCATGGAACTACTGGGGGACATGCACATCCCACCAGTTGCAGACGAAGGTATCCCGGCAGAGGCGCTGAAAGCCACGGCAGAACCTCCGCCAGGCCTGCCGGCAGAGGTAAGCGTCTTGATCGTGGAACGGGAGAAGGCCCGAGATGCCCACAACTGGGAGGAAGCTGACCGGCTACGTAACCGGGTGGCCGAGATGGGTTACGAAATCCAGGACACCAGAAACGGCCCACGTTGGCGACCCAGGAACACGCAGGCTGAGTGGAGAGCGTTCGAGCAGGTTCACCAAGATCAGTAAACAGTAATCAGTGATCAGTAATCAGTCTCAGTACATCCAGATTTCGTTCCGAGGGGATCGTCAGATCCCCGTCTGGGCCTGGATTGGACAATCCAGGCCCAGCAAAATTGGATCTACTGAGTCTCTGGTTACTGGCTACTGAACACTGAACACTGATTACTGATCACTGGCTACTGAGTGCTGACGCACGTATTGTGACCGTCAAATCTGAGGCACTTCCTTGGTGAGCCTGATCGCACCGTACACGCCGGGGTCAATCAGGTTGAGGAAGTTCTCGAACGGGTCCCTGGGAATGATGTGGGTGCCAGGGCGGGGTGCGCAGTACAGGAAGAAGTTGGTGCCGTGGTTGGCCACGTCGAACATGCCAACCACCGCCGGCGAGTTGAAATCGCTTGCCGCCCCTGCCCTCGCCATGCCATCGCGGCTGATCTCGAACATGATGTCCTTCCCACACCCCACCGCATAGGGAAACTGTTCCACGTTCGGTCGGATATGCTCGACAACATTCACATCACGGCCGTTCACTCTGATCGGGCGGACCTCTTCTACGCCGCGATGGGTGTGCACAATACCCCAGATGCGGGGGACGACAATGTCGCCATCAGGGTCGAAGACGTAACCTTCAGGATGGTCTGACAGGCGAACAGGTAACGAGGCCATGATCCCGCCCACCAACTCGTCGCCCTCAATGGATGGGCCTTTGAGTCGCCGGCCCTCTATCCCGAAAGCGTACAGCATGCCGTCCCGCATAGACACGGCCACCAGGTCTTCGTCACGTTGCAGGTTGCGCTTGTCCACGTCGTGGCGACCGGTGCAGGTGACAATCGGTGTTCCCGTGAACTGTGCCGGGCGATAGCCTTGAGCCACTTCCAGGTCCGGCGCGAATGCAATGATAGCGCCGGCCGCCTGGCGTTGCCAGCCCAGCAGAAACCGGATCAACCGCGTTCGCTCCTCACCAACGACACGCCCTGCATCCCACGGCGCGTCCAGATGGTCCATCTCGCCCAGCCGCCGGCCCGCATTCACGATGTAGTCAACGGTACGGCAGCTTTTCCATGCCTCGTACGGGATCGCGTCTTTCACGGGCTCGTAGCCGCCGGCCTCGTTGGCGCAGGCGTGGGTGACCAGCCGGTCTCGCAACTCCTCGAAGCAATTGGGGTTGGACCTGAAGACCGTCGGGTGACCGCCCTCGATGGTTGACAGGACATAGTACTCGGGAGCCCAGGATGCTGCATCGACCTTGACAAACAGCATCTTAAAGGCTCCAATCCTGGCCATCGCCATCCGTGCCAGATCCTCCAACTCGACATGCGGCAGGGCACGAATGTCCTCTGTCACGGTCACGGCCACGACCAGGTTGGGATGTAGCCCCTCGAGACCATAGCGATCTCGCACAGCTACCACCACAGGCGGTTCTACTTCGTGAATCCGCTCCCAGAGCGAGCCTTCCCCCGCCGGAATCCTGTGGAATGCCAGGATCAGGTCTGAGTCACGGGTGGGTTCCGTTTGGACGGTATGTCCGCCGGCCTCGAAAGCGCTCGTCAGCCGTGAGAGCAATTCACGTTGTGCGGGGTCGAGTTCGGTCTCATCCAGAAGTGCCAGGGCGAGTTCGACAGGCCTGAACCACGGACACGCAGCTATCGAGCGATCTGAACCAGCGATATGCCTTTGCAACTCATCGATTGGATGATAGGTGACGGGCCAGTCCAGGATAGCTTCTTGCATGAGTTTGCTCCTCCTTGTCTGTTTCGTTGGCGTTGGCTGCCCATACTATTGTAGCATCTCGGAGAGCATTTGAAAAGAGGAACGTATATGGTATACTCACTGCATGGAGATCAACCACATTCGGCTGACTAACGAGCAGCGGGCGGCTGTGGAATGGCCTGTGACTCAGGCGGATCACCGTGCCCTCATCGGGCCGGCCGGCACCGGAAAGACCACCACGCTTATCCACCGGACCGCTTACCTGCTGGAGCAAAGCGTGCCAGGCTACTCGATCCTGGTGCTGGTTCCGGACCGACAGACGCGGGAACGATTTCGCGACCTGCTGGATCAGGTCGTGCGAGAACCTCACAGCGACGTCGAAATCTTCACCTACTTCAGCCTGGCACGCCGCTTTGTCACGTTGTTCTGGCCACTGGTGGCCCGCGATGCCGGCTTCGAGCACCCGGAGCGCCCGCCGGCCTTCATCACGTTCGAGCTGGCCCAATACCTCATGCACCGGATCGTCGAGCCGCTGGTAAACGCCGGCTTCTTCGAAGGACTGTCCCTGCGGCCGGCGCGCCTGGTCTCGCAACTGCTGGACAACCTGAACCGCGCCGCTGTCAACGGCTACCCGTACAGCGAGATCGGCGAGCGTCTGAAAGGTGGCTGGCCCGGCGATGTGGACCGCCTGGTGTATTTCGACCAGGCCCAGACCTGCGCCGACAAATTCCGCGCTGAATGCCTCCGGCGCGGCGTCCTGGACATTTCGCTGACCACCGAAGTCTTCCACCAACAACTCATTCGCAATCCGCAGTTCTGGCGCTATTTCACTGAGCGCTATCGTCATCTCATCATCGACAATCTGGAGGAGATGGTGCCCACGGCGCATGAGTTGATCTGCAAGCTGATGCCGGTCACCGATTCGGCTCTGCTGGCCCAAGACGAAGGGGGTGGCTACCGCTACCTGCTGGGCGCCGATCTCCAGGGTGCTCAGAAGGTCATGTCCAGGACGGGCCGGCAGATGCGGCTCAGCGACTCCTTTACCTCCAGCCCCCCCATGCTGGAGTTGGGCCGGGTTGTGGCCGGCTACCTGACTTCCGTGTCGGGCCGGCCCAAGATACGCGACGAAGCACTGCCGCCACTGCAACTCATCGGCCGGCCATACCGCTCACAGATGATCCAGGCCGTGGCCCAGGAGATTGGCCGGCTGGTGCGCGGGGATACGGTCCCCGACGGCATCGCCGTCATCGCGCCCTACGTCGATGGCGTGCTGCGTTTCACCCTGCGCGAGACCCTGGCCGAAGCGGGGCTGCCCATGCGCGTGGTGCGCCGCTACCAACTGCTACGCGACGAGCCCATCGTCCGCGCCGCGCTCACGCTGGCCGCCCTGGCTCATCCCGAGTGGGGCATCCAGCCGGCCTCCTTCGACGTGACCGAGAGCCTGCACCTGCTCATCGACGACCTGGATTTCATCCGTGCACGGCTGTTGGTTCGTGAGGCGTACGACGAAGGGTGGGGTGAGTTGCGCCCGGCTGACGAGATCGCCCCCGACGCAGCGGATCGCATCGGTGTCGGCCCCCTGGAGCGATACGCACAACTCCAGACCTGGCTGGCCGCCTACTGCCAGCAGGCGGACCACGAACCGCTGGACCACTTCCTGCGTCGGCTGTTTGAGGCTGTGGTGCGCGGGCCGGGCCGGCTGAAGAACCTGCCTCCCGGCTCCACCGACGTTCTGGCCCGGCTCATCGCCAGTGCGCAGCATTTCCGCAGGGAGGCGCCGGCCATCGGTGTGGAACCGCCAGCGGGCCGGCACTACTGGCTGATGGTGCAACAAGGCGTCGTCTCCGCCCAGTACCTGATCGAAGAGACAGCCGAAAACGCCGTGCTCCTGGCCCCCATCCACACCTACCTGCTGAGTGGCCATCACGCTCGTTACCAGTTCTGGATGGACGCCGGCTCCATCGACTGGTGGCGTCCGCCGCACCAGGTCCTCAGCAATCCTTTCGTGCTTTCACATCGATGGCCGGCCGGCGCTGCCTGGGCCGAAGCCATCGACTACCAGACACGCAACGACATCCTTGCCCGTATCGTGCAGGGCCTCTGCCATCGCTGCCGCGACGGCGTCTTTATCTGTACCAGTGATATGGAGAGTTCAGGGAGCCCGCAGGAGAGTAGTCCGTTGTTGCGGGTGATGACGAGAATACAAGTGAAACGTGAAACGTGAACGGAGAACGCGGTGAACTACAAAGAATGGTTGGAAAATGTGCCAGAGGAGATTACTGGTGATTCTTTATGGAAGATGGAGGCTTACCGTTTAGCACTGTTTGCAGCGGACATCGGCTGGTATGATGTGACGAAACTAATGCAAGATAAACGGACCGTTGGCCTGGCGGACCAACTCTACCGGGCGCTGGGCTCGATCAGCACGAACATTGCCGAAGGTTATTCGCGTGGCACAGGAAAAGGTCGAGCTCAGTTCTATGAGTATGCGTTGGGGTCAGCCCGTGAAAGCCGGGATTGGTACTACAAAGGCCGGCATGTATTGGGAGAAAGAGTCGCAATGCATCGCATACGCTTTCTCACCCAGATCATCCGCCTGCTGCTGACCATGGTGCCGCAACAGCGCGGACGCATCCTCCGCGAGGAATACCTTCTATACCAGATTGACCTGGAACCTGTTGACCGCGACGAATTGAACGAGCTACTCCAAAACATCCCAATCCCTGCCCTGTAGTCATCACGTTTCACGTTTCGCGTTTCACGGACCCGATCATGACACCTACACTGCGACCTGCTCAGCAAGAGATCTTGAAATACCACGCCGGCCTCATGGCGGTGTCTGCCGTGCCCGGCAGCGGCAAGACCTTCATCCTGTCGGTTCTGGCAGCGGAGCTGATTGCGACGCAACTGGAAGCGCTGGACAGTGCGGTGCTGATGGTCACGTACCAGCGGTCGGCGGTGGACAACCTGAAGCAGCAGGTCGGGCAGCGGCTGCGGGATCGGGGCTTGCCCAACGCCGGCTACGAGGTGCGGACGCTGCACAGCCTGGGCTACGAGATCGTGCGGATGCAGCCGGCCCTGGCCGGCGTGGCCCAGGACTTCCAGGTAGCCGATGAGCGACAGGCGACCCGCATGCTCGAAACCGCCACCCGGCTGTGGATCGAAACCAATCCAGACCGCTGGCAGACCCTGGTGGCCGGCATGGACGACCCATCGGCGCAACGCCAGAGCCGCGAGATCGCCCAGGAGGTGGCGCGGGGTGTCATCCGGCTGGCCAAGAACTTTCGGCACCGACCGTCCGAGATCCGAGGCCTGCTGGCTGCGCTGGCGCCCGAGGAAGCCGACCAGTTCTTCCTGCTGGACATGGCCGTCGGCATCTACGAACTCTACGCGGCTCAGTTGCAGACGTCCGGCCTGCTGGACTTCGACGACCTGGTCAGCCGCGCTGCGACGGTGCTGGCCGAGTACCCCGATGTGGCCGACCGGCTGCGGCAGCGCTGGCCCTTCGTGCTCGAAGACGAAGCCCAGGACAGCACGCCCCTCCAGGAGGAGATGTTGTCGCGCATTGCCGGCCCGGCGGGCAACTGGGTGCGCGTCGGCGACCCGAACCAGGCCATCATGGGCACCTTCACCGCATCCGACCCGGACTACTTCCGGCGTTTCCTGGCGCGGGACGACGTCATCCGGCGCGAGTTGCCGAACTCGGGCCGCAGCAGCCGGCGCATCATCGATCTGGCCAACCACCTGGTCCGATGGGCCAGCGAAAAGCACCCGGTGCCCGAAGTGCGCGAGCGTGCATTTCGGCCTCAGGCTATCGAGCCCACGCCGGCCGGCGACCCCCAGCCCAACCCGGACAACCGCACCAGCCGCGTTGTCATTCGCGGATACGCCGATCTGGACGCGGAGCTCGACGACGTGGCGAAGCGGGCAGCCCGCTACGCCGCCCAGCACCCCGAAGACACCGTGGCGATCCTGGTGCCGACCAACTGGCTCGGCTACCAGGTGTCGGATCGGCTGAAGGATTTGCAGGCCTCCTACGTGGAACTGCTCCGGGCATCGGGGGCCAGCCGGGGCGTGGCACGCACGCTGGCGTCGCTGATCCGCTTCCTTGGGGAGCCGCTGCAACGCCGAAATCTGGTGGCGGTGTACGAGGCGCTGGTGGATTATGCCGGCATCCGACCGCAGGGCCGGCGCCATGCCCGCATCACGGCGCTATTGAACAGCGTGCAGCGGCCCGAGCGACTGGTGTACCCTGAACCTGGCCAGTCCATCCTGGATGCCTTGCCCCCGATTCCGGGAGGCCTGACCCCGCGAGAGGAGCACACGCTGGAGCGGATGCAGACGGTGCTGGCAGAAGGCTTCAAGGCCGTCACCATGCCGGTGGACGAGTTGGTGATGACCCTGGCTCAGCAACGCTTCGACAAGCCAGGCGAGTTGGCCATCGCCCATCAGATTGCGGTGCATACACGCCGGCTGCACGACGCCAACCCCGAATGGCGCCTGCCCCGCCTGGCCGACGAACTTTACGCCGTCGCCGAGGGCGAGTTGAAACTGCCGGGCCTGGACGAGGCGGAACTGGGGTTCGAGCCGGCCCCTGGCGAAATCACCCTGACGACGCTGCACAAGGCCAAGGGTCTGGAATGGGACCTGGTCTACATCCTCTCCATCACGCCCTTCGACTTCCCCGGCTCGCCGGACGATGTCGTTCTCGGCTACCACGGGAGCCTGGGCAACCCGGTCGAGGAAGCCAGCACCCAGTTGCGCGGGCTCATGGGCCACGCCGGCGAGAGACCGGCCTGGAGCGCCTCCGAGTCGGCCAAACTGGAGCTCATCGCCGAGCGCCTGCGGCTCCTCTACGTAGGTATCACCCGCGCCCGCCGCTACCTCTTCCTCAGTTGGAGCCGGGATGGCAGGGGCTTGAGACACGGGAAGGCGATGGCGTTGGAGGAACTGGAGAGATTTGTGAGAACGGAGAATGGAGATTGGAGAATGGAAGATGGAAAGTGGACAATGGAAAGCGGAAGATCGGCTGATGGATGAAAGAGGGAATGGGGGGAAAAGAATCTCCAATCCCCATTCTCCACTCTCCATTCTCCATTCTCCAATCTCCAATCTCCGCTTCAGCCAACGCAGCCTCGCAGACTTCCTGATCTGCCCGCGACGATTCAAGCTACGTTACGTAGACCGGTTGATCTGGCCGGCGCCTTTCAGCGAAGCGGATGCAGAGCTTGAGGCACTGATGGTGCTGGGACGCGATTTTCACCAGGCGGTGCACCAGATGTGCGTCGGTGTCGATCCGGCCGAACTGATCGCCGGGAACCCCGATAGCCAGTTGGCGACCTGGTGGGAGGCTTTTGAGACGCACGCCTTACCCCGGCTGCCGGCCGGCGAACGCTCGCCCGAGGCCGCCCTCAGCGTCCCGATGGGGGGCTCGTGGCTCGTGGCACGCTTCGATCTGCTCATCGTGTCACCGTCGGGCGAGGCCACGATCCTCGATTGGAAAACGGGTCGGTTGCCGGCCCACGGCGAGTTGGCCCGGCACATGCAGACGCGAGTATACCCCTTCGTCCTGGCCGAAGCCGGCGCTTCCTACAACCACGATCAACCCATCCCGCCCGACCAGATCACCATGCTCTACTGGTACGCCCAGGCACCCGAACGCTTCGTCGAGTTCCCATACTCGGAGGAAGCTCACGCGCAGAATCGGCGGGAGTTACAGGCACTCATCGACAAGATCGTTGGGCTGCCGGCGGATGGCTTCCCAAAGGTGGAGAATGTTGGGCCGTGCCGGCGCTGCAACTACCGCGCCTACTGCGGTCGCGATGTGGAGCCGGCGCCGGCCATCGAGCTGGTGGACGAGGAAGTCGATTTCCTCATGGAACTCGCAGCGCCGTACGAGACCGAAGAGAATCTGTGATGACCTGTTGAACCCACCTCACCTCCCACCGCGCCTGCCCGATCCGGGGGGCGATTGCAACAATCCTTGCAAGATTACAACCGCTGCCCGCTTGTCCAGCGGCTGGTTGTTGTTGCCGCACCTGGGGCTCTGGATGCATGAGGGACAGCCGGCCTCGCACAGGCACGCCTGGATCGTCTCCAGCGTTGCCTGCCACAGCTCGGTCAGCAGCTCGTACCCCTTCTCGGCGATGCCGACGCCGCCAGGGTAGCCGTCGTAGATGAAGATTTGGGGACGCTGGGTGTCAGCGTGGGCTGCGTCCTGAGCCCGCCGAAGGGCCGGCGTGGATAGGCCGCCCAGGTCCCAGCGGTCGCACATGGCGAACAGCGGCAGAATGCCGATGGCCGCGTGTTCGACGGCGTGAATTCCGCCCAGGAAATCGAGCTTTCGCTGGCGAACGGCCTCTATAACATGGGGCGGGATGTCCCACCAGAGAGCCTGCGTCTCAAAGTGGGTCGGCGGCAGGTCCAGGAACTCCTCGCCCAGCACCGTCTCGGTGAACTGCTGTTTCTTGCGGTAGCCGACAACGTGCTCCGTCACCGCCACCTTGCCGAAGTGGGCTGTGGTCGCGCCGGCTTCCCGACGATCCGGGCTACTCACGATGCGGACGTCGTTGATCTGTCGAGGTTCAGTATAGTAGTTCACGTCCACCGGCCTGGCCCGTGCGATCCTGCTTGCCTGATCCAACTCTTTCACCAGGTACGACTCACCCTGGTGCAGATAGATCGCCCCCGGGTGCACACGCATGAACGCCGTCGCTGCTTCGATCTCCTCGATCCCCTGGCCGGTCTCCTGGTTGATCAGTTGGTATCGCCCCTCACCGATGGCACGAATGCTCACGTCCTGCGCCGGGTAGTCGAACCCCCCGTAGTACCAGCGGTCCCGACGATACGCCAACACGCGGTTTCGTTCCAGGTTGATCATCGCATCGACGAAACCGGGGCCGAACAGGCGCTCGTCCTGAGCGGTGATGGGCAGCTCGTAGGCGGCACACGGCAGATGCTTCTGCAGGATGTACCCATTGTCCGGGTCGATGAGGGCATGCTCGTGGGAGCGCCCGAACAACTCCTCCGGATGGCGCATGAAGTACTGGTCCAGCGGCCCGTCCAGGCCGATGAGGATGGACAGGGACTCGCGGACCCCCCGGCCGGCCCGCCCGGCCTGCTGCCAGGTGCTGGCAATGGTACCCGGATACCCCACCTGTACAGTCGCGTCCAGGCTACCGATGTCAACCCCCAGCTCTAGCGCGTTAGTGGCAGTCACCCCCAGCAGCCGGCCATGGAACAGATCGCGCTCGATCCGGCGACGTTCCTGGGGCAGGTAGCCGGCGCGATAGGAGTGGATGAGCGATTTCAGCTCCGGCGCTTCTTTGTCAAGCCGGTCGCGGGCGTACATCAGAATCAGTTCGGCGATCTTGCGGGCTTTGACGAAGGTGATGTTGCGCAGTCCGTGTTCGACCAGCTCGACGAACAGATTGGTGGCTTCCATGTTGGCGCTGCGCCGGCTCGTTTTCGCGTCGTCGAGGAACGGCGGATTCCACAGCACGAACAGCTTCTCGCCGCTGGGGGATCCATCGTCGTCGATCACGACCGTCGGGGCAGCGGTGAGCCGCTGTACGTGCTCTTTCGGGTTGGCGATGGTAGCTGAACAGCAGATGAACTGAGGGTCGGCGCCGTAGAACCGGCAGACGCGGCGCAGCCGGCGCAGCACATTCGCCACCTGGGACCCGAACACACCGCGATAGACGTGGGCCTCGTCGATGACCACGTATTTCAGGTTGGCAAAGAAATGGGACCACAGGTTGTGGTTGGGCAAGATGCCGACGTGGAGCATATCGGGGTTTGTCAGGACGATGGCAGCTCCCTTGCGAATTCTGGAACGGTTGGCTTTGGGCGTGTCGCCATCGTAGGTGGCAAACCGAACGCCGCGCAGTCCCCCTTGCGTAAGTTCGCTCAAGGCACGGAGTTGGTCCTGGGCCAGTGCCTTGGTGGGGAAAAGATAGAGGGCGCGCGCATGGGGAATGCTGACGATGGCCTCCAGCACCGGGACGTTGTAGGCCAGGGTCTTGCCACTGGCAGTGGACGTGGCGACGACCACGTTGTGGCCTTCGCGAGCCAGGTTGATCGCCTGCGCCTGGTGGGTGTAGAAACGCCGGACACCGATGCCATGCAGGGCTTCCTGCAGCGGCCGGGGAAGGCCCCGATGTAGCCGGCCATACCTCGCCTGGCGCGCCGAAATGCGCTCAACGTGGACGATCTGGTCCCGGTAGAAGGGTTGTTGTGTGAGGTAGCTAATCAGTTGGTCGATGTTGAACCGGCTTGCGGCCCGGTTGGCCGGCGGCTGGACACGCTTTGCCATGAAACAGGCCCTCTCGGCAGGGGCGAGGCAAGGCGGATTGTGAACTCGACTGCAAAGGGACCTGCTCTCCGCCTTGCCTCGCCCCTACGCCCGCATATACAAATTCGGTCATATGTTCTAACGGTAAGGATACTCAAACGGCAACTGGAAGTCAATTTGACAAAACAGAACATTACTTGTCATCCCGTGCAGAGCGGACTATAATACCCCGCATGATGCCTTCCACGGCTTTCGATAGATCACAATCAACCCCCACTGGTACAGAGGAGCGTTCTTCTATGGAGGAGGAGTTCAACTACGTCATTCCTGTCCAGGTTCGGTTCCGTGATCTGGACCCCCTGGGGCACGTGAACAATGCGGTTTTCATCACCTACTTGGAGACAGCACGCATTGGTTATAGCATGAGTCTGAGGGGGACGGCTTCTCTGGCCGATCTGGACCTCATCCTGGCTGAGATCACCTGCACTTACCGGTCGCCGGCCTACTACGGGGAGACCCTCGACGTCGGTGTGCGGGTGGTGGAAATCGGCAACAAAAGCTTTGTGATGGAGTACCGCATCGAGGAACGCGAGACACGGCGTCTGGTGGCAACGGCGCGCAGTGTTCAGGTGGCCTACGACTACGACACCCAACAGACAGTCCCGCTATCAGACCGGTTTATCGAGCGAGCGGAGGCGTTCGAGGGTCGCCCGCTCCGCAGATCGACATGAGCGGCATGTAGTGAGCCACGGAGCGCAGCGGAGTGGCGTCAAACGGCACTCCGCTACGCTCCGTGCCTGACTACGAACATGTAAGGGAGGTTTGGAGAATGGGAGCGAATTTGACTGTTGAGACGCGGGCCGGCACCATGGCCTACCGGCAGGCCGGCGCCGGCGACCCCGTGATCCTGATCCACGGGATTCCGACCAACTCAGGGCTGTGGCGCAACGTCATGGCCAACCTGGCGGACGACTTCGCCGTCTACGCGCCGGACATGATCGGCTACGGGGCATCCGTCAAACCGGAGGATGGGGATCTGTCGGTGGCCGCCCAGGCCGACTACCTGGCCGATTTCATGGATGCTGTCGGCATCGATGCGGCGCACCTGGTGGGTCATGACATCGGTGGAGGCGTGGTGCAGGTCTTCACCGTACGCAATCCTGACCGTGCCCGGAAACTCGTGCTGGTAGATTCGATTGCGTACGACTCGTGGCCAGAACCGGGGATTGCCCGGCTGAAGGAGCCGGTGTGGGACGAGATCATGCAGCGACTGGACATCGCCAGGGGCTTCCGCAAGGGCCTGGAGCAGGGGATGGTGCAGACCGACAAGATCACAGACGAGGTCGTCGATCTCTACGCCGATCCGTTCCGCGACCTGGCGGGGCGGATGGCCTACCTGCGGGCGGCTCGCGCGCTGGACAACCGCGACACGCTGGACATTGCCGGCGAGATCGAGGCCATCGACAAGCCGGTGCTCATCCTGTGGGGGGACAGCGACGTGTTCCAGAAGGTTGAGTACGGTCGCCGGCTGGCCAATGCGCTGGCCGATGCGCGGCTGGTGGTGATCGACGAGGCCGGCCACTTCCTACCCGAAGATCAGCCCGAAGCCCTGGCACGCCACATTCGCGAGTTCCTGTCCACCTAGTACAAAGCACCAATCAATAACTCTGCGAACCCTCAGCCATCGGACATGGATCGCAGCCGCCCGGTATCCAGGATGTAGATGCGCTTATAACCAGTGTCCACAACCCCTTTGTCGCGGAAGCTGGCCAGAGTCTGGGTGACGAATTCGCGGTGTGTTCCCAGCATCTCCGCCAGGTCCTGGTGGCTGAAGCCGGCCACTTCATCAGTCTGTTCGTCCATCAGGAGCAGGAGCAGGCCGGCCAATCGGGCGGGGGTCGTGAGGGGGGTGCGCATGTAGACCCGCTGGATATGCTCCAGTTGCTTGATCAAGTCCAGGGCCAGCCGGCCTACTAACTCGGGCATGGCATTCTGCAATTCGTTGATGTCGCTCTCGGTGATGGCACTGACCTCGACCGGGGTCACTGCCTCGGCCGTCAGGTAGTGAGGCCGGCCGCATAACATCACCCAACCGAAGAAAGAACCAGGGCCCAGATAGTCGGTCACGATGCGCCGGGTTTCATCAAAGTTGTGGTACAGTTGGACGCGCCCCCTGTGAATCAGGTACAGGGTGGTGGCCGGCTCACCAGGCCGGAAAAAGACGTGACCCTGGGGATACCTCTGCAGGGAGATCAACTCACCAGGCCGACCAGAACCGCCCGGAAGTTCACCAGCCACGGCCATGTCTGTCTGTGTGATCATACCTGGATTATAGCGTCTCCCTGCATGCCTGTCAATACCCCCATTTGCCAATTTCGGCAAGAATTGCTATAATAACAAACGATTGTACAAAACTTCACTAATAGGTGAAGGGTATAACCATTCATGGTGTGTGGCCGGCATTGTCAGTGCTGCTATGCAGGTCGATCCAACGAACATTCAGGATCGACCTGCCTGCTTTGACGATGTCCCATCATTGACAGGAGGAGTTCCCATGCTAACACGACTTCGCAACATCCACACATTTCTCGCTCTGGTAGTACTTCTACTGATTGTTGTCGGATGTGCTCCTGCTACGCCGGCATCTCCGAGCCAGGCAGCATCGCCGACATCCCCACCAGCCGAAAGCGAACCCATCGTGGTCGGCGAGATCAATGCCATGACCGGCGTCATATCAACCCAAGGCCTGCCGGTGCATGCCGGCATCCAGTACGCCATCGACGAAGTGAATAAACAGGGTGGAATCGATGGCCGGCAGGTCAGGCTGGTCACCCGCGATGACGAGAGCAAGCCCGAGCAGGCGTCGGCCGCAGCGGAAGAACTCATCACTCGGGAGGGCGCTGTCGCCCTCATTGGTGGCTATGTGGACACCCTCGTCGGACCGGTCAGCGAGGTGGCCGAGACGAACCAGGTGCCCTACCTGGCCACGGCCTCTCTGGACAAGCGTCTGGTGCAGCGGGGGTACAAATACTTTTTCCGGTTGGCCAACCTGGAAGGCTTTGCCCAGGCGGCCGCCGGCGCTGTCACGGAAGTCTTCGGAGCTAATAACGTAGCCATTTTGCACTCGGTAACACCCGGAGCCACCCAGACCGCCCAGCGACTGCAGGAACTGCTCGAAGCCGAAGGCGTGAAAGTATCGGTGATGGAAAAATTCACGCCTGGCCTCTCCGATTTCACACCACTCCTGACCAAAGTCCGCGATGCGGATGCGCAGGTGCTGATCTCCCTGGGATTCACGGGGGACAACGTGCTCATGATTCGCCAGTTGAAGGAGCAGAACATTAACATCGGTGGGTTCATTGCCATGTTTGGTGCCAGCCTGCGGGCACCGGTTTTCAAGCTGGGCGAGGCGGCCAACTACACGTCCAGCACGGCCATCTGGAACCCGGCGTTGGGTCTGGTGACGCCGGGGGCGGAGGAAATCTCCCAGAGATTTGCCCAGGGATTCAAGGAAGCGACCGGCAAAGAGGCCGGCGGGCTGACACAGCACGGCTACAGTGCCGGCCTGGCATTGCTGACGGCCATCCGGAACGTGGCGGATGCCGGCCAGCCGATCACCTCCCGGAACATCCGGGATGCGCTGGCCAGCATCGACATCCCAACGCCGCTGGAGCGCATACAATTCGACGAGAGCGGTGAGTCGATGCATTACAAGATCGCCGTCGTGCAGATTCAGGGCGACGGCAGCGTCGTGATCTGGCCGCCGGCGCAGGCAACGGGCAAGGCCGTGTTCCCGATGCCGGCGTGGGACGAAAGGGGAACCACGGGGAACTAAAGGGAACTCAGAGGAACTCATGAGGAACTAAAGGGAACTCGGTGGAACTCGGTGGAACTCGGTGGGCTTGAGTTCCCCCGAGTTCCTCCGAGTTCCCCTGATCCCCCTACGATGGGCGAAGGTCTCCTGACCGAGCCCTTTTTACCTCGGTCAGAGACCTTCGGCGATCATAGTTCCCCCGAGTTTCCCCCAGTTCCCCCGAGTTCCCTGTTACCATGGCTTCCGTGGTTCAGAGTCTCGTCAACGGGGCGCTGATCGGCTGCTTCTACGCCCTGATTGCCGTCGGGTTTGCGATGGTGCTGGGTGTGGTGCGCGTGTTCAACATGGCCCATGGCGAGTTCGTGGTTATCGGCTCCTACGTGGGCTATTGGCTGTGGTCGGCGTACGGGGTGAACCCGTTGCTGGGTATCCCGCCGGCCACACTACTGGCAGCCGCCGTCGGTTGGCTCACCTACCGCGTCATTGGCCGGATGGGTGAACCACGTGGCCTGAATGGGCTGGTGGTGACTTTCGGGTTGTCCATTCTACTTCAAAACATAATGATAGGCGTTTTTTCCGCGGACTACCAACTGATGAGCAGCGGCCGGCTGGGCAGCAGCCTGGTGGTGGGGAGCATCGCTGTCGGGTACGGCCGGCTGGTGATTGCGGTGCTGTCCCTGGCAACCATCGGAGCACTGCACTGGTTCCTGAACCGCACATACATAGGTCAGGTGATGCGTGCCACGACCCTGGATCGGGATGGGGCGATGCTGATGGGCATCGACGTGAATCGCGTGGACACCTGGGCCTTCACTCTGGGGGCGGCTCTGGCCGGCATGGCCGGACCCTTGTTTGCCGCCATGAACTACGTGCATCCGGCGGCGGGCCGGCCGGCCACGGTGATCGCCATCATTCTCACCATCTTTGGGGGTGTGGGGCAGGTGCGGGGGCTACTCATCGGCGGGGTGCTGTTGGGGCTGCTGGAAGCAGCCACGGTGCTGGCATTGGGAGCCCAGTGGCGCGAGCCGGTGTTTTTCGTTGTGCTCCTGGCGCTCATGGCAGCCCGCCCCCGGGGGCTGATCAGAGGGCTGGCGACGTGATTTCAGATTTCGGATTTCGGATTTCGGATTTAGCCTCCCGAAACGCGATCTGGAGTGGGTGCGGGGTTGTGGTCGTGGTGGCATCGGTTGTACTACCGGCGGCGCTGGGGTTCAATCGCTTCTACCTTTTGACCCTGACTTTTGGCTACCTGTTCGCCGGGCTGGCGATCAGTTGGTTCTTGTTGGCCCGGGCCGGCCAGATTTCGCTGGGGCATGCGGCCTTCTTCGGACTGGGCGCTTATGCTTCGGCGCTGAGCGTGCTGCGTCTTGGGGTGTCACCCTGGGTGGGTCTCCTCCTGGGGATAGTCACCGCTGTGCTGTTTGCCGTGGTCGTCGGCCTGGTCTGTTTCCGGTTTCATGGCCTGTACTTTGCGCTGGCGACCTTTGCCGCGGCCGAGGTAGCGAAGGCCCTGGTGCTGAACTGGGACAGCCTGACTTACGGTGCCCAGGGACTGGTGGGGATCCCGGCCTTCCCGACCTTCAATCTGGGGGGGCTGCGCGTGGATTTTCAGGCCAGCCGGCTCCCCAACTACTACGTTGCGCTGATCTTCCTGGTTGTGACGCTGTTGATCGTTCATCGGGTGATTCGTGGTTCGCTGGGACTGGCCTTCACGGCTGTTCGGGAGAGCGAGGAAGCCGCTGGCGCGATTGGCATCGATCCCATGCGAATCAAGATGATGGCTTTGCTGATCAGCGCGGCCGTGACCGGGGGCGGCGGCGCTCTGTACGCCCATCTGTTGCACTATCTGGAGCCCAACCTGGCCTTCAGTGTGTCGGTCTCCAGCCTGCCCCTGGTCATGTCTCTGTTCGGTGGCCTGGCGAGCCTGGCCGGCCCGCTGATCGGCGGCCTGCTGCTGTATCTGGTGGACGCGCTTGTGTTTCAGTCGTTTTTCCCCACCTGGCACCTGGTGCTGTACGGCGCGACGCTGATCTTTGTGGTGCTGTACATGCCGAGGGGACTGACAGGGTGGTTATTGGATACCAGGAGGTATAACGCGACGACTCGCCCGGCCGGCGCGCCGACGAATGAATTCGCCCCTTCGACAAGCCCCTCGACAAGCTCGGGACGGTGCTCGGGAGGGGCCTCAGGACGTCGCGGCTGATACTGCGAAGTGCGTTGGAAACGCACTCTTTTTGAGAACGACAGCAACCCGTTTATGAAGTTCGAGGAAATGATCCGGTAACGGCCCGCCAGCCGGACAGGATGAAGTTCCAGGCATGCATTCGGCAACCAACCACCGCGCATAATGTCATTCCGAACGGAG
The DNA here is from genome assembly GCA_964532665.1 of uncultured Anaerolineales bacterium. Lineage (GTDB taxonomy): Bacteria > Chloroflexota > Anaerolineae > Epilineales > JAANWY01 > CAZHMV01. The sequence continues at coordinate 1,236 of CAZHMV010000032.1, read as the reverse complement.
CGCCAGCGGAGTGAGGAATCCCTGGAACCGTGCAAGAAAAGGCGAGGTCCATTGGCGAATATGTCAACAGAGGTGTGGAAGATAAGGAACCGTTTTTCCAATGCAGCCCACTTATCCAGGTACGGTCTCAGGGATTCCTCACTCCGCTGGCGCTCCGTTCGGAATGACACAGGCCTGTTGAAGGGATGACATGGGCTGGCGGGAAGAGCGAGACACAAGGCCGAACTTGATGTCGTGCGGCTTTTTCCTCAAATCGTCGGTGCCTGATCAGGCACCAGGCGCCACGCCTCAAGCCCAAGGCATCACGTTTCAGGTTTCACGTTTCACGCGTTCCGCAACCTGCAATAGCGCACCCCTTCTTGAGGTGCACAATATCACTAAATGCTTTGACGGCCTGGTGGCCGTGGACGGTGTGAACCTTCAGATCGATGCGCAGGAGATCGTCGGGCTTTTGGGACCCAACGGGTCGGGGAAGACAACGCTGATCAACCTCATCGCTGGTCGGGTAACACCCACCGCCGGCACTGTGTGCTTTGCCGGGCGCGACATCACGAGTCTGCCGGCCCATGAGCGGTGCCACCTGGGTCTGGCGCGCACATTCCAGACGGTGAAGCCGTTCGATCACTTGAGCGTGCTGGACAATGTGGCCGTGGGGGCTGTCTACGGGAGCCGACGGCAGATGTCGCTGGCAGAGGCCCGCGAGGAGGCGTACCGGCTGCTGGATGCGGTGGACCTGGCGGATAAGGCCGGCGAGATGGGCGGCACTCTCAGCATGGGGCAGCGGAAACGATTGGAACTGGCCCGTGCCCTGGCCACTCAACCGCGCCTGCTGCTGCTGGATGAGATCGGCGCCGGGTTGACGCCGGCCGGCGGCGTGGCGCTGCGCGCACTGCTGGCTCGCCTGCGCGACGACGGCCTGACCATTCTCGGCGTCGAGCATGCGTTGCACGCCCTGGCCGACATCGCTGACCGGCTCATCGTGCTGGACCGGGGTCACGTCATCGCGGACGGACCACCAGGCGCCGTGCTCGACAATCCGCGAGTCATGGACGCATACATGGGGGAATAGAATGCAGAAATCCGATCCATTTCTCGAAATTGACCACATCGACGTCTTCTACGGAGAGGCGCACGTTCTGCGTGATTTCACCCTGCACGTCAATCGGGGGGAGATGGTGGCGATTGTTGGCCCAAACGGTTCGGGCAAGACGACGCTGCTGCGCACCATCCAGGGGC
>CAZHMV010000031.1:0-46724 GCA_964532665.1 uncultured Anaerolineales bacterium | reverse complement strand
TGATTGTGTTCTTCATCCACAAAGCAACCAACACTGCGTTAATCTTGAGCGCGCGAGACATGGACGAAAAGGAGCGGAGACGTTATGAGCAGAAGTGACACACAGGTAACAAGCATCTCAAAGGCTCGTACCGTGGACGAGATCGCCGACTTCTGGGATACGCACAGCTTAGCCGACTATTGGGACCAGACCCACGAAGTCGAATTTGAAGTCAGGGCCAAACGTAGACGGCGCATAACGCTTGATCCAGATATCTACATGGACATTGAGAGTTATGCCGCCGCACGTGGTCTTCTGCCAGAAACACTGGTCAACCTCTGGTTGGCCGAACGGCTACATGAGATGAGGCAGGCAGAACCCGCTCGTCCGTAAACACACGCCTTGCGACCACCCGCCGCGGCCCCGCCGCGCGTTTCGTGAACCCGCCCGGTGTTCCTGCTTCCGAACACGGTGGCGGGCGGTCACAAGGCTTCAGTGTTCCTCAATGTCCCAACCAGTGATCATTCACTGCCCCGCTCCCTCACGGAACAGCTCCGCGACCCGGACCTTGAACTCTGGTAGGACATCGTCGCCGGTCAGATCATCTTCGGCGGTGAACTCACGCACGTCGGTCAGGGAACGATAGGCGAAGATGCTGCGCGACTCTGAATTGGCAAACCACACCAGCTTGACACCGATGGCGAAATACTCACGCAGCTTCTCAACAATGTCCGTCCATCGGTCGTTGGGCGACATGATCTCGACGACGAGATGGTGACTGATCACTGCCTCAGCCGATACAGCATCTCGCCGGCATGGGGCACCAGCAAAACGCCCTCATCCTCGCGGCCGGCCCACTCGTCTGGATCGATCGTGTCCGGGTCGCGATAGCCCAGGCTCACGCGCTCGCAGCGTTCGCGCGGAATCCCGGTCGCCAGCGTGACCTGGATGCGCGGCCGCTCCACGCCATTCTCGTAGGTGCCAATGCCCCGCAGGTGCGTGGAGTGAGCCAGCACGCCCCACGGGTAGTCCTTGAAGCGATCCCACTGCTTCAGGAAGTAGTCCCGCACGTGGTAGCCAATCTCGTCGAGGATGTGACCGTGGGTATAGGAGATTTCGGTGATGTGGGGAGCGTAGATAATCACCTCGCCGCCGTCAGCGATCACCGGCTCCAGCTTGTACATACCTTTGGCGGCGGTCCAGATGTCGTCGTACATCTCCGGCATCACTGAGAGGACCTGACGGTACGGTCTGTCCTCCCAGATGATATGGACCTGCGCCGACAGGTCGGCTGCGTGCGACCAGGCTTCCTCGGGTTCGCCGATGTACAGGCCGGCCAGCCCCTCACCCTTGACTACCGGGCAGAAACAGAGCTTCAGCACATCGATGAACGACGCCGCACGGTCGATCACGGCGCGCACCGGCGTATACTTCGTACCGATGATCTCGTAACTGGTGATCACCGCCCCCAGCCAGTGGGTGAAATCGATCACCTCCTGACCTGAGATGCCGGGGAAGAAGTATTTGTTACCGCCGGAAAAGCCCACTACTTCGTGTGGAAACACCGGCCCGCAGATGATGATCTGATCATAGTCGAAGATCATCTGGTTAAGGTTCACGTGGACGTCCTGGGAGAACAGACCACCACTCAACTGCTCGATCTCGCCGGCGGAAATCACCCCCACGGTGCGGAACGTGTCCGGGCTCTCCCAGTGGTGGTTAAAGACCCGCACGCCGGCATACCGACCCGCCAGTTCCCCCGCGCTGACGCCCAGCCGGCGATGGATCGCCTCCTCCGGCATCGGCTGGTGGGTTCCCAAGGCAATCAGGTAATCCAGCACCGCCACCTGATCCCACAACAACTCATGGAAGAGCCGGAAGAACAGATCGATAGGGCCGCTGCGGGTCCCGTCGGGAATGATGATCAGCACGCGCTTGCCGGCCAGGTCGGTCTGAGCCAGCGCCTCAGCCATCAGATCGCGGACCTCGGTCTCAGTCAGAAGTCTGTCGGGATAGCCCTTGCCTATCAGCATAAGCACCTCTCACACGCCACTAAACGCCGAAAAACCCCCGTCCACCGGCACAACGATCCCTGTCACGAAGGCCGAGGCTGGCGAGAGGAGCCACAGCACCGTCCCCAGCAGATCCGCTGGATCACCGAAACGCCCCATGGGCGTGTGGTCGATGATGGTCTTGCCGCGCGGCGTCAGTTCGTCTGTCTTCTCGTCGATGAGCAGGAAGCGGTTCTGCTGGGTCAGGAAGAAGCCCGGGGCGATAGCGTTGACGCGGATGTTGGGCGAGTACTCCTGAGCCAGATGCACGGCCAGCCACTGGGTGAAATTGCTCACCGCCGCCTTGGCCGCCGAATAGGCCGGAATTCGGGTCAGCGGCCGGAAGGCGTTCATGGAGGAGACGTTGAGAATGACCCCTTCGCCCCGTTCGGCCATCTGCCGGCCAAAGACCTGGCTGGGAATGAGGGTGCCGATGAAGTTGAGGCTGAACACCCACTGGAACGCATCTTGCGGCAGATCGAAAAACGAGAGATCGGGCGAGGTGGTGGCCTGTGCCTTGTTGCCGCCGGCACCGTTGATGAGGATGTCCACGTCACCGAACCTGTCGAGGACTGTTGCCAGGGCAGCCTCGGTGCTGGCCTTATCCAACACGTCCATCTTCACACCGATGGCCTCGCCGCCGGCCGCGACAATCTCATCTGCCACGCGCTGAGCGGCCTCCTCCACGATGTCCAACACCACCACGCGCGCGCCGGCCTGGGCCAACCCGCGCGACATCTCGCCCACCAATACGCCACCACCCCCCGTGGCAGCGATGACTTTGCCCTTGAGATTGAACAACTCTTGCAGATTATTCTTGCCCATACGTCCCTCCGGGTCAGTAATCAGTGATCAGTCAACATGCCCCTGCGGGGCTCCATGAAGCATGAAAATTGACGATAACCCATTTTTAGAGCAGTTATCAGTAATCAGTCAACATGCCCCTACGGGGCTCCATGAAGCATAAAAATTGACGATAACCCATTCTTGGAGTAGTGATCGGACATCACCGACCACTGATTACTGGATACTGATCACTGGTCACTGGTCACTGACATCCGGTTCGTCTTCCACGCCGGCAGTGACCACCACCGGTCCCACATGATCACCGCCTTCGGCGTTCACCTTGCGGTGGGTCCCATCACAGTAAGGGAACTTGTCGGACTGCCAGCAGCGGCAGAAGGCGACGTTCTTACCAACAGGAATTGTCTCCTTGTGACGATCTGGCCGGTTTCTTGTGTTGATCACGGTTGCCATACCTCCTTGTTGAAATGTGCTACTACCCCGAAAACAGTTGACTGGTTGGCTAGATGGCTGGATGGCTGGACACTCTGCAAGCCAACGAGCCATCTAGCCATCTGGCGTTTTCATCATTTATCGTGAACGCAGTTCATGACGACTGCTGCTCCGAAATCGCCCGCAGATGGGCAATCGCCCTGCGGGCGGCTGTGTCGGCGTCCGGCTCCGGCATAAACTCACCGGAGACGAAGCCGGCGTAGCCCGTCTCGAAAAGGGTGTCTAACAGCCGGCGAAAATCCAGGTGGCCGGCGCCAGGATACCAGCGGTTGGAGTCCGCCACATGGAAGTGGAAGATGCGGTCGCCGGCGCGGCGGATGCTGTCCTCGACGGATGGTTCCTCGATGTTCATGTGGAAAGTATCCAGCAGCAAGCCGAAGTTGTCCGCCCCCACCCGCTCGATGAGTTCCACCCCCTGGGCCACGTTGTTGATGAGCGTCGTCTCGTAGCGGTTGATGGGCTCCAGAGCCAGACGCACGCCAGCCGGCCCCGCTTCAGCACTGCACGCCTGCAACGCCTCCACCAGCCAGTCCATCGCCTGACGGTGATCGACATCGGGCTTGACGATTCCCCGCAGCAGGCCGATGATGATGACGGCGTTGAAGCGAGCAGCCAGGGGCACGTGGCTCTTCACGCGCTCAATGGCGGCGGCGCGCACGGCCGGATCGGGGTCAGTGAAAGACAGCCCCTCCTCGCCCCACGCCTGGCCAGTGCCGATGGCCGGCACTGCAATGTTATGTCGAGTTACGATCTGCTCCAGTTCGCCGGCATCAACCAGACCGGGATCGCGGATGGCCAGTTCAACGCCGTCGTAGCCGAGACCGGCGATTTTGGCGACGTTGGCCTCAAAATTGCCCTTGAACGTGGCCGCCTGGAATCGAGCCGCGTGGGTAGAGAGAACGATAGATAGTTTCATGTTCATGGTTGGAGCTTCAGCGGACGATGCGGGTGAGATGCCGGAACTCAGATGGCAGCAGAGCCATGATCGCCGGCGCGTACTGTTGAACCCGCGAGGCAATAAGAGATCCCTGAATGAGTTCCTCCGTGTTCAGAACAGGAAACCGGGCAAACACAATCAGGAATATCTCGATCACGACCAGGCCTTTCAGAATCCCGAACAGCAGACCTCCCAATCGATCCAGCCATCCAAGCATGATCCAGTACACTGTTTCACGCACCAGCCGGCCCAGGAAAGTGATACCGAACCAGACCGCCAGGAGAACTGCCAGAAACGTGATTGCGTTCGCCAGGTTGTTTGGCGCCGGCCCGAACAGTATGCGTGCGACGGGCCGGTACAGTTGGCCGGCCATGAGAATGCCGAAGATCAGGCCGGCCAGCGTGAACGCTTCCTGGATCAAGCCCGTCTCCCAGCTCGACCGCACGGCCCAGAGCAAGATGATCAGGAAAAACAGGTCCAGCCAATTCACGACAAATACATCCCCTTGGAGCTAGAACCGATGCCAGGGGACGACATCTGTAAAGAGATGAGGGAGGAAATCCTCTTTAAGAAGGCGTAGGGTCTCGGTCTCGTCTGTTAGAATCGGGGCACTCACGCGGATAGACACCACACCATCGGCCGGATCACGCTCGGGATTGTCCCACAGATACAGGTATAGCACGATCAGCTCATGGGGCCCGTTCACCGCGAAGCCGCGCTGAGCATAGATTTTGCCATTGCCAATCGATATCGCGTCCAGGTCTTCCTGCGTCATCGCCCAGCCGGACAACGGATAGCAGGTGGCCGGCGTGTGCTCGAACAGCCGGAAGCTCTTAGGTCCGCGACTTCCGAAGACACTCAACCACACGAGATCGCCACGGGCGTTGCGGTATTCCCGCTGGAACGCAACCTCCGGATTGTCAAACCACTGCGCCACTTCAGGGCCAAGGGGCAACGGCTTCCCATGCCACAGCCCCAAATCCATGGGCAGACTGTCGGGCAAATGATCCAGGTTGAGGCGGTAGGGACTGACCACAGCGCGCTCGTTGTCGGTGATCCGATACCACCCCTCGGTATCCGTGAAGTACACCTGCCCCCCATCTTGTCCGTCTGTTGCAGCGGGCCTGGTCTGGGCTGACATCGAACCAGGCATGATCTGATGCGTCATGAACGAAGCGCCCAAAGCGACAAGCAACAGGCTGATAACCAGGCCGAAACGGAAGACGGAAGACGGAAGACGGAAGGGGGAAAAGGGAAGATGGAGGATGGAAAGTGGAAGGTGGAAAACGAAGCTCTCCTTTCTAACCTCCGATTTCCCCTCTCCATATTCCATATCCCATATTCCATTCTCCATCTTCCGTCCTCCGCTTTCCGCCTAAATATCCGACCGGATGGCATGACATCGCACGCTGCGACCGGTGAGTAGCAGCATGCCGACAGCCAGGAGGAAAAGTGTCGGGCTGGACAGCGTGTGATAGTAGCGCAGGCCGGCATCTGTTCCCAGATTTGCCGCCACAAAGAATAGCGATGACACGCGCATCAAGTTGGCCACGATGGCGATAGGGAGTGCAGCAACCAGAAGTGCCGTCTTACCCCACCAGGGGCCTCGAACGAGATAGACGAAGAGAACGGTGAGGGTAAGCAATGCGACAATAGAACGCAACCCGCTACACGGTGCACCGACGGTGAAGGCGGCTGACGCCAACCGTACCTGGGAGCCGATCGTCGTTGCAGCGACGCCCAGAGGACGAACGCTCAGCGCGGCATACCGAGCCACAAAGGCTTGCAGTGGCGGGCTGAATCGTTCCACAAATGGCAGGGGAACCATTGTGCCGAGAAAGGCCAACGGAAAAGCCCAGCGTTCCATGGCTCGACGTCCCACGAATGTGAGTGTCAGGCCAACAATCACCACAATGAGGCCGGCCGCCGACAGGAGATGTAGTCGCCAGGGCACGGAGGCGATGTGCAGGCCAACGCCCAGCGCGACGACCGCCAGGCCGGCGTCCCACGGCTCGACAGGCACGTCCCGTTGCCGCCAGATGAGATAGCCGGCAATCACCGGCACCAGGAACCCATGTGAGTAATACGGATTGCCCAGCCATGACTGGACGAGCCAGCGCAGCGTTGGCTCAAAGACCAAGCCTACGAGGGTGACCACTGCTGTGATGCTGAGGATACGTCGATGCTTCCTGTCCATAGTTACGTCGTGTTTCTGGCAGTTCCTGGCCTGGAAAACGGGAACGATTACCCCAATTGTACCCGTGTGACGGGCGATGTCAAGGGGAAAGACCTTTAGGGTTTGATAAACCCTAAAGGTCTCTTGTTTTGCTATGGGTCCAGGATCAGGTCGTAGCAACCAACCGCCGGCGGGTTTGCCCCCACATTCTTGATCTTCAGGTAGTAGGTATTGCCGGCCTGTAGTTCGATTTCCTGCCGGCCTCTGCCGTAGGCCAGCAGTTCCAGCGGACGCCGTGGGTCGCCTGTGGCAATGAAGACCTCAGCATACACCTCGACGTTGTGGCTCATGTTTTCGGGCCAAATCCAGTGGGTGCCCGTCCATTCCACAACCCATTCGTACCAGTCAACGTCGCTCCCTTCCTGGCCGGGCGGTGCACTGGGGTCCCAGAAAGTCCGGTCTTCCCAGCGACCGTAACCATACGACGTGGCGCTCTCCCACTGGTTGTTAGCCGGCTCATCGGCATCCGGACGATTGTAGCCGCATGGCAGGCGGTCGCGTCGGACGAGCGGCAGGTACGACGTGCCGGGGCCACCGGGGCAGGGAGGATAAGCGCACGGTGTGTTTGTTGGCGTTGGGCGTATCGGTGTGGCCGTCGGCGTATTTGTCGGGCCGGCGGGTGTGGATGTCGCCGTGGGAGTGGGTGTCAGCAAAACCGTCGGCGTAGCGGACGCGGTGGGCGTCACAGCAGGGGTATTCGTGGCCGTAGCCGTGTTCGTTGGTGTGGGAGTTGGCTGCACCCGCGCACCGGTACGCTGACCGTAGATGTCGCGTCCACCCAGAAAGAAATTGCGTGAATCCTCCCATACGGCCAGGAATTCCCCAGCCCGCGTGTCGTAGGCCACCTGTGTTCGTCGCTGGGCGCCAATCTCGACAGCGATCTGGAAATCGCTGCCCACCTGCTCTCCAACACCGTTCAGAGACCGACCGAAAATGTCACCACCGGTTCCAGGTTCATTGCGATCATCCCGCCAGACCAGCAGGTAGCCGTCCAGGACAGAGCCGAAGACCAGAGCCGGCTCAGTCTCCTTGCTGGCACCCGTTGACACCGGGATATTCCCTCCGAGAAGGGTGCCGGTGGGACTCACCCGCTGACCGTAGATGTCGGTGCTGGTAATGCCGAAGTCTCGTGAATCTTCCCAGACGATCAGGAACTCACCCTGGGCCGCGTTGTAGCCGACGGAGACGTTCTCCTGGCTGATCGAGGCGGTGGATAGAGCGAAACTTGCACCATCTGGTGCTCCTGCAGTCGTTACCAGTCGGGCGTAGACGTCCACCCCCGTCACATCCACCGCCCGTTCATCGTCCCACGCAACCAGATAACGCTGGCTCGTTGGGCTGTAGGCGACATCCGGTTGATTCTGGGCTTCGGAGTTGTCAGAAATGACGATGTTGGTGCCGAGTAGTGAGCCATCGCCGGCGACCCGCTGGCCCAGGATGTCGGAACTTGTCGCGGCGCTGGTTCGGCTATCCTGCCAGACGACCAGGTATTCGTCTGCATCCGGGTTGTATGCGACTCTGGGGTACAACTGAGGCCGAAGGGCCGTTGAGATCGCAATGTCGCTTCCCACGAGGGTCCCATCGGCAGCAACCCGTTGACCGTACACGTCGGAACCTGTGCTGCGTATGGCTCGTTGGTCGGACCACACCACCAGATACTCGTTGCGCGTCGAATTGTAGGCTACGTGGGGGAAGTTCTGGTTGAACGCCTGGCGGGTCACGGCAAATTCGTCCCCGATGGCTGTCCCGTCAGCGGCCAATCGTCGGGCGTAGATGTCTACGCGGGTTGTGTCGATATTGCGCTGATCTTGCCAGACAACCAGATACTCGTTGTCTTGTGAATTGTATGCCACGGCCGGCCACTCCTGATCCGCCGACCGGCGCAGGATTGGAATGTTCTCACCGACGGTCGTCCAGAGAGAACCATCCGTCGCGTGCGCAGTCAGCGGGTCGATCAGACCGTTGGGGGGACGGGCCATTCTCCATCCTAGCCAGAGGATCCCGCAGATAGCGCCCACTGCCAGCAGCGATGTAAGCGGGCGGTACGCCCGACTCGATCGAGGGGCGGATAGCATGCGTTTTCTCCTCGACTGTCACTTATCGGTCACCACGTTGTGCTCTGCGACGGAGCTGTGCGTAGCCGGCCAATGCCCCCAGACCACTGGCAAGAAGGAGCAATGTGCTGGCCTCCGGGACCTCAGCCGGCGGCGTGGGGGTAGGCTGAGCGGCCGGCGTGACCATGGGGGTTGGCGTTGGCGTCTCGGTCACTCCACAGTGGGGCACCTGCACGCTCGATGTGGTCGTGAGTGGCTCCGTCCCGGTGTCGAACCGGCTCGTCACACTGTAACTGAAGGTCCCTTCTACGCCAGCTCGGGGCCCGATTCTCCACGTGGCCGAATGAGCAGCCCCAGGCACAATGTCACCCAGCGACTGGGCGGCCGGCCCTTCTATCAACTGAAGCTCCTCCGGTAGCGTGATGGTCGAAGTCCCGTTGACGAAAGGCTCATTACCCGTGTTAGCGATCCAGTGTGTGGCAGAGAACGTGAGATCCGGACACCTGAGTGTGATCGGCGCATCGATCCATGCCTGACCCCCGCCGGGACCAGCCAATCCGTAGAACGTAGTCACCGTTCGCGACGCACCGGGTGCCAGGTCTTGCGGGTTCCAGTACATGGCCACAGCGCTGTCGAGTGTCAGGTCTGCCGCTGGGTCGATGGTATAGTCCCAGGCATGAAACCGGATACCGTCGCCCTGCTCGAAACGCCCCCAGCGGGCCAGCACGAGGCGGTCCGGCGGCGTGGCACCGGGTCCCACGAGAATGCCCTGACCTTTGGTGCTGGCGGGGTCGAAGTCCAGCGACTCAAACGCTTTCCAGATGGCGGGGATGTTGCCCGTGAACTCGGCCTCCGTAGTCAGGTTGCCGGCACCCGGCACGAAATATGGTGCGCCGTCGCCCTCGACTACCGCGCCCACCCGGCCGATGGCGATATCCAGCATCGAACGAACGCCGGCAGTCTGGGTTGTGTCGCCCGTGTTGGTCAGCGTGTACTGGATACGAATGGTATCGTCCCGCCCGGTGTATACGTTGAAGGCCAGTTCGAGCCGCTGCGTGACGCGGGTCTGGTCAAGCAGCCAGGTGGTGATAATCGCATTCCCCTGTCGCACAGGCCCTTCGGCCGGCACGCGATCCAGAAGGCGGTAATCGTTTGTTGCCCCATCTGCGATGATGCGCACAGTCGCGAATGAGGACCAGATGTCATCAGGATAACCGTAGAGGAGACGTTTGTTGTCGTCAGTGGGGATAGCCGGATCACCCCCTGTGGTGCCGATGACAAACTGGCCGTCGTCGTCAGTTGACACGCGGATGTAGTCGTTGTCAACGGTGATGGCCGGCGGCTCGCCGGCCTGTTCGAGGCCTTCGTCACCCTTTGTGCCCTGAGCGCTGGCCATCAGGCTCGCACTGAAAATGACAGCTAGCACCAGTAGAAAAGCGGGGAGAATTCGTTGGCGCATGCACTTGCTCCTGGGCAGGGAATCAGATACCTGGAGACATACTCGACGTACATCGAGTGTGTTCACGTGAATGGGCTTCAATTAGTAAAAACGAACAACGCTTGTGACCGGATACGCGATCTGAGCAGGAACGCAGGTTCGGCCTGCTGCGCTGAATCACCCTCCAGGCGATTATAGATTGGGTGAAATGATACGTCAAGTGGGGGCAACTCTCGCCCCTACCGCAGGCTCCACTGTTCGAGTTCAGGCACTAAGTCAAAAGCGGTCATGTCCAGGTGGATGGGAGTCACGGAGATCTTGCCTTGAAACAAGGCCCCGATGTCGGTCCCTTCCTCGCTGATCCCCGTCGGCGCTTCACCGCCGATCCAGTAGTAGGGCCGGCCTCGGGGGTCCTGGCGCTCCACCAACACGTCCTGGTATACGCGCCGGCCCAGCCGCGTGACCTCCACGCCGGCAATCTCACCTGCTGGCCGATGCGGCACGTTGACGTTCAGCAGGTGGGCGGGGGGCAGGCCGTGTTCCAGCACGGCTGACGCCAGCCGTGCGACGAAGGACGCTGCGGCTTCGAGGGCCGCCGGTTCTGGCCGCTCGTACGTATCCAGCGACACGGCGATAGCCGGCACACCGAAGATGACCGCCTCCATTGCAGCAGCCACGGTCCCCGAGTAGGTGATGTCGTGGCCCAGGTTGGCGCCGTTGTTGATGCCCGAGATGACCAGGTCGGGCTCGCGATCCAGGATACCCAGCAATGCCAGTGCCACACAGTCCGACGGAGCGCCGTTGCTGGTGTAGGCCGGCGAGCCGTCTTCCAGCTCGGCGTAGGCGACTCGCAGTGGCTTGTGCATCGTCTTGGTGTGGCCGGCCGCCGACCAGTTGTGATCAGGCGCGAACACAACGGTTTCGCCAACCCGATCCAACGCTCGTTTCAGAGGCAACAGCCCTGGTGCTCCGACGCCGTCGTCGTTGGTCACCAGGATGTAGGGTCTTGTGACTGATTGGGTCATGGTAGGTGCAAATTCCTCTCGGCAGTGATCAGTAACCAGTGATCACTGGTTACTGATCACTGGTTACTGATATCCGTCGGTCCTCGCTACGCCCCTCGTTGCCGGCGGTGTCGTACGCGACGGCCTCCAGGACATGCGCGCCGGCATTCCCCGCCGCCAGCCGCCACGTGGTGGCAAAGGGCGATGTGCGGCTGATACCGATGGACTGGCCATCGACGAAGAACTCGACCCGGTCGATGGCGTAGTTGTCCTCAGCGTCGGCCTCGATGGTGATTGAGCCGTCGTCGAGGCGGAACTGCGCGTCATCTGACGGGTAGATCAGCGACACCGTTGGCGGGCGGTTATCCACGATGACCGGAATCGTGTCCACCCGCTGGTTGCCATCGGTATCGACCACGGTCAGGCGCAGGGTGAACAGGCCCTGGAAGTAGCCGGCCTGCCACACGCCCAGCACGCCCCCGTCCACCGGCTCCGCGCGATCCGGGCCGACGTAGCTCCAGGCCGGCGGGTCGGGACCTTCGCCGTAGCGGAGCTCGTAATGGCTGAAGTTAGGCATCGCTGCACGCCCCTCGATGGTGACGTCGCCGTGCACGTAGGCGTACGGCCCCGGTGAAGTGATTCCGACGTCGCCCACGCCCGGTGCGGGGCCATAGCTGGTATCGTATTCCGTCGGCGGCTGGGGGATGTGGTTAGCGCGCACCCAATCGATAGCCTCGGGCGGGTAGATCTCGTAGACGCGCTCTTCGATCTGGTCGGGTGGACAGTAGACCGTGGCCAGCTTACCCGATGGCCGGCAGATGCGCACTAACTGGTGCATGTTGTCATATCGCTTCGGCTCGGTGCCGGCGATGAACAACTCGGTCCGGGTCCGGGGGCAGTACCGGGTCGGCAAGAGGCCAGACAGGGCGCATACCTCGACGCGGATGAGGCCGGCCGGCTCCTCGAATTTCAGAATCGGCTCGTGGGCCAGGGCACGCTCCATAAAGTCGTGCCAGATGGGGGCTGCTCCCCGGGAGCCGGGCACGTGGTCCATGGGCGTGTTGTCGGTGTTGCCCACCCACACACCCACTGCCAGTTGGGGCGTGTAACCGATGGTCCAGGCATCGCGCCAGTCGTTGGTGGTGCCTGTCTTGACCGCCGCCGGCCGGCTTAGCTCCAGCATGTTGTAGGTGCCGAAAGCCGGCCGCCGCGCGGCGATGTCCGACAGGATGTCGGTGATGAGGTAGGCGACGCGTTCGTCGATCACCTGTTCCGTGGCCGGCTGGTAGTCGTCCAGCACGTTGCCGCGACTGTCCTCCACCCGCAGGATGGCGACGGGGTCCAGAGTGCGGTAGCCGGGCTTGCGCTCGTCGGCGAGGACGGGCCGGCCCACCATGCGTCCGTTGTTGGCGAAGACGCTGTAGGCGTAGGTCATGTCCAGCAGCCGAACCTCGCCACCGCCCAATGTGAGGGACAGGCCGTAGCGGTGTCCTGAAGCATGGTCCGGACCAGGGCCTGTCGAAGGGTCGTCCCGGTTCAGCGTGTTGATGCCCATGCGATGAGCCGTTCTCAGCACGTTGGCGATGCCCACCTGGTTCAACAGCCTGACAGCCGGAATGTTGTAGGAATTAGCCAGGGCCGCGCGCAGCAGCACCGGGCCATGCTCCTTCTGGTCATAGTTCTCCGGCGCATACGGCGGGTGGGGCGGGTCAGGGAAGGTGGTGCGGATGTCCCAGAGCAGCGTGGCCGGCGTAAAAGGATTTCGGATTTCGGATTTCGGATTTCGGATTTCGGATTCGTCCACTGGAGATGGGAAATCTGAAATCCCAAGGGCTGTAGCGTAGGTGAAAGGCTTGAACGACGATCCCGGCTGCCTGGCGGCGAGTGTGACGTTGACCTGGCCGTCGATTTCGGGATCGAAGAAGTCCAGACTGCCAAGCATGGCCAGGATTTCGCCGGTGCGCGGGTCGATGGCGACCAGGCCGGCGTTGGACACGTCGCGTTTCTCGGCCTGGAGCTTCTTGACATGGCCGCGTGCCACCTCCTCGGCCAGGGCCTGGAGGTTCAGGTCAATGCTGGTTATTACTTTCAGGCCACCTCGAAAGAGCAGGTCCGTGCCGTAGCGCTGTTCCAGGAGTTGTCGAACGTACATCACGAAATGGGGCGCTTTGATCTCGAACCGCCTGGGGGCGTAGTGCAGGGCTTGCTGCCTGGCTTGTATAGCCTCTTCAGCGGTGATGTAGCCCTGGAGGTACATCTGGTCCAGGACGACTTCCTGCCGGCGCTTAGCCTCCTGCCGATCGGCCCGGTCCTGGGCCAGGGGGTTGATGGCCGGAAACTGGGGGATGGCGGCCAGCATGGCCGATTCGGCCAGGCTCAGGTCCTGCACATGCTTGCCGAAGTAGGTTTCGGCGGCGGCTTCGACGCCGTAGGCCAGGTTGCCGTAGTACACGGTGTTCAGGTACCACTCCAGAATCTGGTCCTTGCCCTCGCGTCCGGGGTAGCGCCGGCTCAGCTCCCACGCCAGGATCAACTCCTTGACCTTGCGCCGGTACGAGACCTCGGCCCGCTCCTCAGGCGGAATGATGACGTTCTTGACCAACTGCTGGGTGATGGAGGAGCCACCCTGGATAGGCTGGCCTCGCAGGTTGTTGTAGGCCGCGCGCAGCAGCCCGCGTACGTTGAAGCCGGGGTTGGTGTAGAAGTTCTGGTCTTCCAACGCAATGGTGGCGTTGATCAGGTGCTGGGGCATCTGTTTCAGCGGCACGACAGTACGGTTGCCGCCCTGCGGATCGACAATTTCGAACAGGATGGTTTTGCCGGTGCGGTCGTAGATCTTGGTAGTCTTGAAGGCCTGCTCAGTGCGCCGGCCCACCTCATCGGGCAGGGGCAGATCCTGAGCAAAGTAGGCGTACGCTCCGTAGACGGTGGCAACGCTGCCCAGCAGCAGGAAGGCGATGGCGAACAGGACGGCCAGCCCGGCGGTGGTGCCAAGAGCGGCGGCTGCGCCGGCAACGACTCCGGTACGGCTGTCTGCTTTCCACCGCATGCGCTTCAGCCAGGAGACACGGGTGCTGGGGTTCATGGTGGTGGGAATGGTAGCAGAAAGTCGGGTGGCCGGCAAGCAGGTGGAGAACCGCGGATTGGCAGGAACCCGCGGATTGGTCATAGAGGTCTGGCGGTCGATCGGCAAGGCATTGACATGGACAGTGTTTTCTGATATACTGGTTTTTGAATCGAGCGCCGGCTCCGGCCTGCCACCGATGACAGTGCCTTAAGAAGCTGGTTTGAAGACGAACGGTTGGTGCCCTTCCCCGCACGAAGTTGCGAAGGCTAACCAGATGCGAGTGTGACACTGTACCCGCGCTGGCCGCAGACTTCGCCGGTACCCCCGCCGTAGTTGCGTGTGGGTGCTGATGCCCTCTCAGGCGACTGCCCCTCCGCATCGAGATCACCGACCGGACACCGATACACCCCGGCTCCAGTGTCAACGCCCGCGGCCTGTCCCCGACTGAGAATCTATCGGCAGTTGCCGGGAGTAGATGATTGTGTGATGATCCTTGTCATTCCCTGAAGCCTACTCACCAAGACGATAGGAGGAGCATCATGAAGCGCAAACTGTTGGCCGCATTGCCCCTGGTGTTCGGGTTGGTGCTGGTTCTGCTCCATTCAGTACTGGCTCAACGGCCTGACCCTCCCCCCCTCGTGGATTCCTGGCAGCCGCCTGCTCCGCAGTTCGAACCTGCGGAGGATCGCCTGGAGAATCCCAATCTGCTCCCCCAGACAACGCCGATCGGAGTCCCTCTTGCAGCGCAAGGTTGGACGAACATCATGACCGAAGACTTCCAGGGGGCGTGGCCCGGTTCCGGTTGGTCGGTATTCGACGGCGATGGGGCAACGAACGGGGAGTATTACTGGAACGCAACGACCTGTTTCGATTTCGGCGCCTCTGGCGACGCCGATGCAGTTCCCCATGCAGCCGGCGCCAGTGCGATGTACACATGCTGGCAACCTTATCCCAACAACCTATGGTCGTGGATGGTCTACGGTCCGTTTGACCTTAGCACGGCCTCAGACGCCCAGTTGGTATTCGACCTGAACCTCGATTCTGAAACTGACCACGACTACATCAAGTGGCTGGCATCGACAAACGGAACCAATTTCCATGGGTTCCAGCGAAGTGGGTCCAATGACTGGGAAACAATCACCTTCGACCTGAAGAGCGTCCCTACACTGGGTAACGTCACCGGCCAGTCTCAGGTGTGGATTGCGTTCGTTTTCACCAGTGACAGCAATTCCGACGCTGATCACGCCGGCCCGTGGCTGGACAACATTGTCCTTCGAGCGTCGGTGTCGGGCGCAGAGTGCCCGGGTGCGGCGACCCAGGTATACATCACCAGCGAGGACAACGAGAACAACTCCCACACCGGGACGCCGGACAATGACATGTATCCGGGTAACTCGGAGTGCATATTCAATGAGCGCGACAAGGCCAGTTGCCCCGATCGGACGAACCCACTGGCGCCTATCGAATTCAACATCGTCGTGCCGACGCTGCCCAGCTTCTCGACGGCTCAACTCAGCCTGTCGGTCTGGGACGTAGACGAGGAGGGGGATCCTGGCGATCCTGGCCGGCCAGTTGAGCGGGACGAAGTCTACTTCAACGGCCACTTCGTGGGCACCTTGACCGGCGCCGACCAGGTCTGGAGCACCTCCGTCTTCAACATCAATCCCTCTTGGGTTCGCCAGGGGAACAACCTGGTTGAAGTGCGCATCGACGGTTACGATGGCTGTTGGTGCGTGCAGATCGACTGGGGCCAGCTCGTACTCGGCGGAGGCAGCGGCGCAGCCTCTATCCGCAGTGCGCAGATTGATCGGCCGGGCGGCTGCTATCAGCCTGGTCAAACGGTCGGCGTGTTCCATGAAGTGGACACCACCCTGGTCAGCCAGGAGGTCCGCGTCGAGACAAAGATCCTTGATCCCAACAACGTCACTGTGGCCAGCGACATTCAGACCTACACCGTTCAGGGCAACCAGAACGATGGCCGGCTGGTGCAGTTGACCCTGCCTCCGGGTATCCCTGACGGCACCTACACGGTACAGGTCATCGTTTTCGATACGTGCAGCAACACTCAACAGGACATCTGGGTCACCACGTTCCACGTGAGTCAAAGCTGCCCAACCACGACACCAGTGGTCCCAGTTACACATACACCGACGCCAACGCCTACCCGCACGCCTACCCCCACCCGCACGCGGACACCAACCCCGACGCGCACACGCACGCCGACGGTCACGCCCACTCCCACGGCGACCCGCACGCCCGTGCCGCCGGCCTGCACCGGTCCCAACTACGTCCGCAACCCGGACTTCGAGGCCGGCGACCGCAGTTGGGGACAACTGAGTTCCACCGGGCAAAGCGTCGTGAGCTTCGGCCAGGCCCTTGAGGGACAATACTCAGCCGTGTTTGAGGGTCCGCTGGGCCAACAGGTGCATCAGGTGTTGTGGCAGTCAGTCGCTGTTCCGCCAGATCCGACGGACATCACCTTCCTGATCGAGCTTTCGGCAGCCTCGGCTGTCGGCACGGGTCCGCGCAGCGGGACCGATCGCTTCCGCGCTTCCCTGTATGATGCGGCAACGGGTCTCGAATTGGTGCGGCTGTGGGACTTTGATCCGCTGGCAGGAGGTCTGCCGCCGGACTCGACCTACAACCTTACGCCGGGCGAGATTGCAGCCGTCGCCGGGCGCACGGTCCTCCTCCAGTTCGACTACTGGAAAACCACCGTCACGTGGGAACACACCCTCAAGCTGGACGGCATCCATCTCAACATCTGCTCGCCGTCGCCCCCCTGTCGTGTTACAAGGGACAAGACGGCCAGCCCCAGTGTGGTCAAGCCGAATGGCGAGGTGACGGTCATGCTGAGCCTGACGGGCCTGGATGGTGCCTGTCTGCCCCACCGTACGAGCGCCGATGTGATGCTGGTCATCGACCGCTCTGGCTCCATGGCGGGCCAACCGCTGGCTGATGCCAAGACGGCTGCCAAGCTTTTCGTGGACCGCATGGACCTCAGCCAGGATCAGGTGGGCGTGGTCTCCTTCTCCGACACAGCCATTCTGAATCAGGTTCTGACATCGTCGGCCGGCACCGTCCGTGCTGCCATCGACGCCCTGGTAGAGGGCGGCAACACCAACATCGCCGACGCCATCGACAAGGCCCAGGCGGAGCTCACCGGCCCGCGCCACAAGCCTGGCAACGTCCCCGTAATCATCCTGCTATCTGACGGCGTCCCAAATGTCGGTCCTGATCCAAGTGGGGCCGCTGGCGCAGCCGCTGACGCGGCCAAGGCAGCCGGCACCCGCATCTTCACCATCGGCCTGGGCGACCAGATCGATGCCGCGCTGATGCAAAACCTGGCGTCGTCGGCGAGCGACTACTTCTTCGCGCCCAGCAGCAGCGATCTGGAGTCCATCTACCAGCAGATCGCCGGCGCCATTGCCGGCGCGCCGGCCACCAACATCACCATCGTGGACGTTCTGTCGCCGTACGTAACGCTGGTGCCAAACTCCTTCGCCGGGTCGCCCGTGCCCGACGTAAGCCCCGATGGCCGGGTGTTGACATGGAAGATTCCGGTGCTGGGCCTGGAGACGAGGCGCTGGTCGTACCGTGTTCGGATGACGGCGAACCCAGGTACGTGGCCCACTAACGAGTCGGCTACAGCCACCTACACCGATTCCAACGGCCATCCCGCCAGCCTCACCTTCCCCATCCCGGAAGTGACAGTGGTCAATGAACAGGAGCCGCAACCGGAGGTGTTCTGCAAGGATCACACATTGGATGATGGCTCAGTACCCTCGAACCTGATCAGCTCGGTCTTGTGGGAAAGCCCCGATGTCTGGGTGCGGAAAGCGCCGGATCGGGTGCCTATTCACCAGAACCCGACCTTCGGGCAGACCAACTACGTCTATGTGCGGGTCCGCAATACCGGCAACGTCGCTGTGACCAACATCAAGGTACGCGCATACGTCGCGCCGGGCGCTACCTCCATTCGCTGGCCCGACGGCTGGGGCCCGGAGATTGGGGTAGCCACCATACCCAGCCTGGCCGCCGGCGCTACAACCGTAGTGGAAATCCCCTGGAACCCAACCATCGACGGACACGTATGCTTCCTGGCACAAATCGACGCCTTCCAGGACCCGCTGCGGTTCCCCGGCTGGGTCCCCTTCGACAACAACGTCTGCCAGAAGAACGTGCAGGTGATCGAGGAAACGCCGCAGTGGGATGATAATACTATCCACGTCAACAATCCCAACAGCCAGTCGAACCCGACGGATGTAACCATCGCGGCCGAGAACTTGCCGCCTGGTGGCTCTGTGGTCATCAGCATTGACGATCCGGGCATGTTCGACCGCTGGCAGGACAATGGGGGCACCGTTGCGGGGGGTGAGGTGATTCCGGCGCAACAGGCCATCCACATCCCAGTTCAGGCTGGCGGCCAGGCCGAGGCCAGCATCGATCGCATACCTCTCCAGCCGGATGAAGAAACCTCGGTTACAGTTGACGTCATACCACCTGGTGGGAGTGAGTCGGCGCTGTGGATCGTCCCGTGGGCTGATGGCGCGGAGGGTGAGCCGCAGGTGAAGATCACTCAGTGGGTTGGCGGCGAGGCTATCGGCGGCAACACGTTCCGTCCGCCCAGGCTGTTGCGAGTGTTCTTGCCATTGATTGTGCGGTAGAGGAACCGCGGATACGCAGAAAAACGCGGATCGGCCATAGAGCCGATCCGCGTTTTTCTGCGTATCCGCGACTCTCGCTTGCGGCTCTTCTTTACCACCAGGACCCGTACAATTGCATCTGCAACCAATCTATGCTATCATAACACACAACTCGAGTAAGGATTTGTGCAGAATGAAGCAAAATCTATCCCCGATTTCTATCGTCCGGCAATTGCACCAGGGGTCTTCCTACCGGTATTCGGGCGCTCCCGGCGTGGGCGTCGGTGGGATGTACGGCTTGGCGATGACGATGACGCGATGCGTGTTGGTCCAGTGCGGCCAGCACGAGACCAGTGTCAATCGTTCATCCGACGTGGGAGCGATCCACTGAGCATTCTTGCGCCGCTGCTCCTCTGACGCGCCTACCTCTTTCACGATGAAGGCGTTTTCAACTTTGTACTGATACTCGTAGCCGGCGTCGTACAGGTAGATCATGTCCCCAGGTTTCACGTTGGAGAGGTCCTTGAAAACCTCGCCCTTGATATTGTTGTGGCCCGAGAGCACGATGTTGCCGATGTTGCCGGGCAGCCCCGACGTTTTGTGGTAGCCGACAGCGTAGTCGGCCGTGTCCCACACGCTCTTGAACTTGCCGTCCTCGCCCTCGATGACGCTCCAGCCGACTTCTACGATGGGCGAGTCTACGTCGATGGAGGGGATCACAATCCGCGTCGGCGGCTGATCGGCCGGCGGGCGGAGCGGCGTCGGGGTAGGCGTTGGCGTCGGCTGCTCCGGGTAGGGCGTGTAGGTAGGGTACGGCGTGTACGTCGGATACGGCGACGGCGTGGGCGATGGTGGAAGCGCCGTCGGAGGCAACGCCGTCGGCTCTTGAGCCAGTTCGGGCGGTGGCTCAACCGGCCGGTACTGCCGATAGAAGGTCAGACCGCCCAGCGCAAGCAGCACGAAGCCGGCGACGATGAGGATCGTCGATAGGCTAAGCAGGCGGGTGAGGCGATAACTCCAACGTCCCAGACGACTCATCAGGCTCTACCCATGTCCGCAGAAGCGGGCTACCACGCGGAACAGGCGCTCGGTTCCACGATGGAGGTTTTCGACGGAGATGCGCTCGTCCTTGCCATGAATGGTTTTAGCGAGGGCCGGCGGCGTAACGACGGTATCAAAGCCGTAGGCGTTGATGCCATGGTTACGGAAGAAACGCGAATCTGTCGTGGCCGGCAGCAGATAGGGCGAAACCACACAGCCAGGCGATACCTCACTCATTACAGATTCAATCACTTCAAACAGCGGCGTGTCCGAGGATGTCTCCGTCCCCGGGTGAAATTCCTTGACATCGATCTCGATATCCGATCCGATCACACGCCGGACGGTGGCCAGGAGTTCCTCAAGTGAGACACCGGGCAGGGTGCGGGTGTTAACATTCGCCGTGGCCTGATTGGGAATCACGTTTTCCTTGATGCCGGCGTTGACCATGGTGGGCGAGAACACGTCACGCACGGCGAACTGCACCATGCGGCCCACCTCGTCGGGGAGCATGTCAAATAGGGGGGTCAGCACTTCCTGCAGGTTTGTATCGTTGATCCCAGCCGGCACAGGGAAGACGTCACGCGTCCGGTCAAACATCTCCTGAACCGGGCGCGTGAGTCGATACGGCGGCTGATAGTCGTCGAGCGCCGCCAGAGCACGGCTGATCTCCACGACCGGATTCTTGCCTCGCGGCATGGCGGAGTGGCCGGCGGAACCGCGCACCGTCAGCCGCAGGTCGCCGTACCCCTTCTCGGCCGTCGAGACCATGTAGAACTCCCGGCCATTCAACCGCAGACCGCGACCACCCTCGTTGATCACGTACTCCGCGTCGATCTTATCGCGGTGATGCTCCAGCATCCATTGAGCACCGAAATGCCCCATGTTCTCTTCATCGGCGACAGCCAGAAAGATGAGGTCACGCTTGAGGGGGATGCTGTGACGCTTGATCAGCAGGAAGGTCATCAATTCCATTGTGACCAGGTCCTTCATGTCTAGCGCACCCCGGCCCCAAATGTAGCCGTCATGAATCTCGCCGCCGAAAGGCGGGTAGGTCCACTCGTCGGGATCGGCGTAGACGACATCGGTGTGGCCCAACAGAAGCAGCGGGCCGGTGGAACCGTCACCCTTGAGCCGCGCAATCAAGTTGGCCCGGCCAGGTGCCGATTCCAGGATTTCGCAGCCGATTCCATCCCGGGCCAGCAGGCCCTGGATGTAGTCGGCCGCCGACCTCTCATTGCCCGGCGGGTTGGTGGTATCAATTTGGATGAGATGCTGCAAGATTTCCACGGCTTCCTGGCCGGCAGCTTCCCAGTCGATGTTGTAGGGCATTTCGTTTCTCCACGTGTTATGACGAATGATAGTGCCGGAATGCAATGGATGCGGTGAGCATGGTTACTAATGCACGCCGTTAGCCCAAGTGTAGCATCGGTCGTTCCGGGGGTCAAACAAGGGGGAGATCGGGAGATTGGAGATTAGGGATTGGGTATTGGGTAAGTCGCGACGCTCAATCCCCAATCTCCAATCTCTACTCTAAAAATGGGTTATCGTCAATTTTTATGCTTCATGGAGCCCCGTAGGGGCATGTTGACTAATCTCTAATCCCCGCTCTGCTCATGTTCAGGCGTCGGTCCTTCATCAACGTCTTCTTGCACTTCCGCCTCGATGTGACTGGCCGGCGGTTCGGGTTCGTAGTACAAGAATGACATGACGCCGAGGATGATGCCACCGATGATGGCGATTCCCAAGCCCAGGTACGGGTGCTGGCCAATGTAAGCAATGGCCAGGAGGGAGAATAGGA
Organism: uncultured Anaerolineales bacterium; assembly: GCA_964532665.1. Classification (GTDB taxonomy): domain Bacteria; phylum Chloroflexota; class Anaerolineae; order Epilineales; family JAANWY01; genus CAZHMV01. The sequence goes on along the minus strand of CAZHMV010000031.1, from coordinate 25,177 downwards.
TCCAGAGAAGGAAGAGGTTGACGGTTCGGGTTGGGAATTTCATTGGTTGCTCTGCCTCTCAAAACCCTTCTTCCTCGCAGATATAGTCGAGCAACCCACGACAGCCGGCCTCGACCAATTCGTACACGCGGTCGAAATTGTCCTCGTAGTAGGGGTCCGGCACATCGTGGGTGTCAACGCCTTCTGCAAAGTCGAGCAGCAGGTGCAGCTTTCCATAGAGCTGGATACGAGAGTCGTAGCGCTGCAAGTTGCGCAGGTTCGACCGATCCATGGCAATCACGTAGTCGGCCGCCTTCAGGTCGCGAAACGACACCTGGCGGGCACGCTTGCCGCCCAGGTCGATCCCCCGGGCTCGCAACTCGCGCTGTGTACCGCGGTGCGGCCGTTCGCCAACGTGCCAGCTCCCCGTCCCACCAGACACTATCTCGAACCGGTCGGCCAGGCCCGCCTGCTGCACCAGGTGATGAAACACGCCTTCGGCCATAGGCGACCGACAGATGTTTCCAAGACAAACAAACAGTACGCGGATCACAGACTTGCTCCTCCGTGGATGATCGGATGGGTGTTGTGGAATTATACCATATCGCTTCGGGCCTCGCAATGGAATGTGCTGACCACCACATGACATCACGGCGGCGAGTTATTACATTGACATTTCGCACCAGAATTTGGTAAGATAGCGTATAGCGTGTACGGAGGTTTGAGAGGAGACGGAATGAAAACTGCAAGCGCGATTGTGAGGGCTGCTCAACCGGTCGCCTTCTTGCTCGGCGGGTTAGGGGCGTGGTTGATTGTGCGAGCACCTGGTGTGGACCTGAGCGCTGCTATACGCGATGCAGATGCGCGAACACGCCGGCGCAGCCGCGCGGTTCTGTGGCTGATCCTGACCGGCCTCATGGCAGCGCCCTTCGGTTTCGTCTCCAATGATGCACTCTTCTGGGTCTATAGCCTGCGCGTTCCGGGTACTTTGCACCAGATGCCGGCCCTGTCACTGTTGACCATGCTCGGGAGTTCGGCGGGCTTGGTTGCCGGCTACGCCCTGGCGTGGTGGTTTTTCCGACGCATTGACTGGGCCGGCGTGGACCTGGCTACAGGCTGGCGTGGCACCTTCTGGCAGCGCCTGTTCCTGTTCCTGGCCTTCGGTCTGTTCCTCACCTGGCCCATCATGGTGCCTCTGCAGGTCGTTGCCATGGCGCGGTTCGGATCCCAGGTATCTGGGGCCTGGGTAGGGCAGCAGTGGGTCGGCATCGCTCAATCGGTGATCGGGCACGCGCTGGGTCTGTGGGCAGCCGGCAGCATCTTGCGACGGGTGGCCGGCCGGTATGATCGGTTCTTCAAGGATGCCAGCCGCCTGATTACACTGGTTCTACTCATTTCCCTGACCAGCATGCTGGCACAGGGTGTCTTGCAGCTCTTCGGCCTGCTGGGCCAGGTGCTCCAACCCGTTCTCCCTCGCCCGGGGAATGTGCTCTTGCAAACAGGGAGTCCGGCGACTCTGCGCTGGATGCTGAGCACACTGCCCCTGCTGTCCTACCTGGTAGCCATTCCGGTCATGCGCCGGATTGACTGGGACACCGTTGAGGAACACAGTGGCTGGCGGCCATCGGTGCTGGAAGAGGTGTTGATTTTTCTGACACTGAGCGCCTGGCTGGCCTGGCCATTTGCCCTGTCGCAGTTGATCATCACGGGGACATTGCCGGCGCTGCTGCCCAACTTCGCGCTGACGCTCCGTCATGTTGCCGTCACGGCGGTTGCTCTCGTGGTACTGTACCTGGTCTTTCTCTACAGCCCTGGCAGCGAGGCGGGCGTGGAAGCGGGGGAGCAGGGGGGACAGTAAGGGGGATAACACCGTCTACGAAGGCCTATCCCGAGCCTGCCGAAAGGCAGGCTTCGCAAAGGTTGCCGCGATTTCAATCGCCAGGCACAACGAACTCTTCAGAATATGCAGGGGGGAAACATGCAATTCCACAGCGATCATATCCCGAATAGCCGCCGGCATGTTGTGGCAATAGCTCTAGCCGTGATGATCCTCGCCGGCCTCGCCCTGGCCGGCTGCGGCTCACCTGCCACGCCGGCCCCTTCCGCCACCGTCGTACCATCACCAACACCCTATCCCACATACACTCCGTTCCCAACCCTCACCCCGGCGCCGACCTACACCCCATACCCCACCCAGACGCCGGTCCCGATCCAGGTCCAGGTCCAGGTCAAGATCATCACTCAGACGCCCAACCCGACATACACGCCGTACCCCACCTACACGCCCTATCTGACGCCCACCGTCCCGCCGTCGCCGACGCCGGCCGGCCCCACGATCTACTCGTGGCAGGAGGCCGGCCAGCACATCGGGGAGTACGCCGCCGTCGAGGGGACCATCGTTCGTACCTACAACTCGGGAAAGGTCATCTTCCTCAACTTTGCCGAGGAGTACCAGGGCACGTTCACCGTGGTCATCTTCGCCGACGATGCCGGCAAGTTCCCGCAACCGCCGGAGCAGATGTTCCTCAACCAATACGTCCGGGTGCAGGGGGAGATCAGCGAGTACAAAGGCACGCCGGAGATCGTGGTGAACGAGCCGGCGCAGATTGAGATCATACGTCGATGACTACCTCGTCCGGTAAGAAGCACACTGTCGGTACCTTGTGGCTCGGAGAAGCAGCAGCGCTTTCTTGTTAGCCCATCTGCAGGGACGATACGGTAAGCAACAAAGGGCTTGTGTGTCTTTTACGGCACTTTCACGTACTGGATTACCTGGGGCATATGGATCGTGATATAATGTAGGAAAGCCCATCTGAGAACTCCCGGGTTGAGTCCCCGTTCGAATCTGTCATTTACTACTCAGTTAAGTCTAAAGGAGAACGCTATGTGGTTCCGGGTCCTCGCAACAATCACGTTTATTGGTGCGTTCCTCAGCTTGGGCGGCTGTAACGCAGGACCACCCCCGCTGCCCACGCCCACCACACCATCACTCGCCAAAGAACTGATATTCTACGACTGGGAGGAAGATATGCCCCAGTCTGTCCTGGACGCCTTCACCGAAGAGTACGGTGTTAAAGTCACCTACCTGACCTACGAGTCCCAGGATGAGGCCAAGGCAAACATGGACGCCGGTGAAGTGTATGATGTGGTTGTCATCGACAACGATTTCATCCCGGCGTTCGTGGCGGATGGCCTGCTAGCCGAGATCGACTACCGCAATGTGCCCAACTTTGATAATATCTCAGCCAACTTCCGCGATTTGGCCTACGATCCAGGCAACAAACACTCAATACCCTTCAACTGGGGTACCACTGGACTCGTCGTGCGTAGCGACTTAGTAGAAGGGCCGGTCACCAGGTGGGCCGATCTGTGGGACCCACGCTATGCCGGCAGGATTGCGCTGCGGCCTGATGATCCTACTGAACCGATTGCCGTGTCGCTCAAGTCCCTGGGGTACTCGATCAACTCGGAGGATCCCGGCGAACTGGAAAGAGCGCTGGATCACCTACTCGAAATCAGGCGGGACGTCCACTTTGTCGGTGAGTACGCCGAGGATGCAGTGCCCATGCTCTTGAGCGGTGAAGCCGTCATTCTGGTGGGTTGGTCTGAAGACGTGTTATATGGTCGGGAACAAAACGAAGCCATCACCTACGTCTTACCTGAAGAGGGGATCTTGTTGTGGGGCGATAACTTCGTCATCCCGGCTAACAGCCCCCGGAAGTACACCGCAGAAGTTTTCCTGAACTTCCTACTGCGACCGGAGATCAGCGCACAGATTGTGAACCAGAACTACTACGCCACTCCCAACGAGGCGGCCCGCCCCTTCATTGATCCAGAGATTCTGAACGATCCGGCAATCTTTCCCCCTGACGAGGATCTGGCAAACGCTGAGGTCTATTTGCCGCTTAGCCCGGAGGGGGACAAGTTGCGCACTGACATGTGGAAGCAGTTCTTGGGTGCAGGAGAGTAGGAAGTGCAGATAGCCCCCAGAGAGAAGAAGCCGGCCAGTCGGACGCTGCGCCGTCCGAGCCGCAAGCAGAGTTTGCGGTGGCGTCTGCTGGCCTTGCTGGCGGTGGTGTTGCTGGTCACACTGTTCACCATCGGGGCGAGTGTGTACCGTTTTGCCTTTCTCGTCGAACAGGGGGCGTGGCGAGGCCGGCAGAGGGAAGCGACCCGTAATGCGGTCGAAACGGTGGCGGCGTTCATCCATCACATAGAGCATTCTCTGACCTTGGTGAGCTTGCTGGACAGAGAGTACCTGACAGCAGAGCCGCAGGTGATGCGCGACCTGCTTCGCCAAGACCCGGGCTTGCTGGAGATCGTTCGTCTGGACGCAAGGGGCCATGTTTTCGCCAATGTCTCTCAAGATGTACCGCTGCTGGCGAATCTGTTTACGATTCCACAATCAAACTGGTTCCTTCGGGCTTCAGCCGGCGAGTTGTACCTTGGCAACATCCAGGTTTCGTCCAGTGGTGAGCCTTATCTGATCGTAGCGCTCCCGGCGCCGGATGGGGGCGTCGTGGCAGCCCGTTTGCGCATGACCGTGCTTTGGGACCTAGTTGCAGCCATCCGGTTTGGAAAAACCGGTCAGGCGTATGTTGTCAACCGGGACGGTCGAATTGTAGCACATAGCCGGCCGGAGGTGGTTCTGGCGAAGCTCCATGTTACGGAGCAACCCGACCTGGACGTACTGGCGCGGTCACCTGACCACCCATGGAGCGGCGCATACGTCAATCTTGAGGGCAAGCGGGTGGTGGGCACCGTGGCACCGGTGTCCGGAACCGGCTGGGGTGTGATCACAGAACTCTCGGAAGCGGAGGCTTACGCTGTCAGCCGGACAGCTTTGCTGCTACTCAGCGTTGGGATGCTCCTCTTCGGCGTTGTAGTCATGTTGGTAACCAGTCACCTCCTCGGGGAACAGATCTTCCGACCAATAGAGACGCTACGGGCCGGCGTGGAGCGCATCGGAGAAGGTGACCTGGGTCATCGCATCGATATCGCCCGGCGGGACGAAATCGGGCAGGTAGCGGCGGCATTTAATGAGATGGCTGGCCGTTTGCGCGAGCGCAACGATCAGTTGGCGGCGCGAACGGCGGCACTGGTGACCGAGGTGGTTGAGCGCAAACGGGCCGAGGAGGCGCTGCGTGAGCTAAACGAGACACTGGAACAACGGGTTGCACAGCGTACCACCGAGCTGCGCGAGAGCGAAGAGCGCTATGCGCTCGCCGCGCGGGGGGCCAACGATGGGCTCTGGGACTGGGACCTCAGATCTAACCAGATTTACTTCTCCCCGCGCTGGAAAGCGATGCTTGGCTACGAAGAGAGCGAGGTTGGAAACAGCCCAGATGAATGGTTCAGGCGGGTGCACCCCGAAGACCTCGAACAGGTCAACCTGGATATCTCCGCACACCTCGAAGGGCTCAACCCCCACTTCGGAAGCGAACATCGCGTGCAACACAAGGATGGGACCTACCGCTGGGTGCTCTGTCGAGGGCTCGCGGTTCGGGACGCCGATGGCGTGGCGTACCGCATGGCCGGCTCGCAGACCGACATCACTGATCGAAAGCGGGCCGAGGAGCAGTTGATCCATGATGCGTTTCACGATGCACTGACGGGGCTGCCTAACCGCGCTCTGTTTATGGACCGCCTGAGCCTGGCGGTCGAGCGGGCAAAGCGCAGTCAAGACCATCTCTTTGCTGTGCTCTTCCTGGATCTCGATCGCTTCAAGCTGGTCAATGATAGCTTGGGGCACACCCTTGGAGACCAACTACTTATCACTGTCGCCCGTAGGCTGAAGACTTGCCTGCGCACCGTGGACACGGCAGCACGTCTGGGGGGCGACGAGTTCGTGATACTGCTTGATGACATAGAAGACGCCGGTAGCGCAACCCGCGTTGCCGAGCGCGTGCTGGAGGTACTGGCGTTGCCGTCCGACCTGAATGGACATGAGGCGTTCATAACTGCAAGCATAGGTATCGTTCTGAGTGAGACGGGTTATGAAAGAGCAGACGACATCCTGCGTGACACCGACATCGCGATGTATCGGGCCAAAGCGCTTGGCAGAGCGCGGTATGTGGTCTTCGACGCGGCCATGCGTGCTACTGCACTCGCGCGGATGGATTTGGAGACGGGCCTGCGGCGCGCCTTCGATCGCCACGAGTTTCGGCTCTACTATCAGCCAATCGTGTCACTGGCAACAGGCAGAATTGCCGGCCTCGAAGCTCTCCTGCGCTGGCAGCATCCGGAGCGCGGCCTCATCGCTCCGGCCGAGTTCATCCCGGTGGCAGAAGAGACCGAACTGATCCTCCCCATCGGTCTATGGGTGTTGCGGGAGGCATGCCGACAGATGCATCAGTGGCAGACCAAATATCCCGCCGGCCCGCCTTTGACGATCAGTGTAAACTTGTCCAGCAAACAGGTCACGCAGCCCGATCTGCCAGCGCAGGTCGAACAGATTCTGGCAGAGACGGGTCTTGATGCCCGAAGCCTTGTGCTGGAGGTCACGGAAAGCGCGATCATGGACGATGCGGAAATCGCGAACGCTGTCCTCTCAGAACTCAAAGCCATGGGCATTCAGGTGCAGATGGACGACTTCGGGACGGGCTACTCATCATTGAGCTACCTGCACCAGCTCCCCATTGACGCGATAAAGGTCGACCACAGCTTCATCAGCACGATGAACGGTAATAGCGACAACTCGTACCTCGTCCCGACCATCATAGCGCTAGCCCACGATCTAGGCATGGAGACGGTCGCCGAGGGCATAGAAACAGCCGACCAACTGGCTCAACTTGGGAAACTGGGGTGCGAATGGGGACAGGGATACTATTTGTTCAGGCCGCTGGATAGCGAATCAGCCGAAGCGTTGATCGCCAAGGAGATGGTGGCGCTGTAAACATCTCGCTGGCGTTCATTTGCTGTCGAACGCGGCTGCAGCGCCACAGTCCGCGCCGGCGGATGCCGGCGCCCTCGCACTTTGTTGTGCGCTGTCCATGTTGACGAATATGGCTGTTTCGAGTATCATACCCCACACCCCCTGTTACCAGTAGCACAACCACTGCCCAGTTGATCTTGCATGGCTAAGCTAACCGTTTTTTCCATCGGCCACAGCGATCACGCGATCGACGACTTCGTCGCGCTCCTCAAGCAGCACGGCATCGATGCCCTGGTGGATGTGCGCAGCCAGCCGTACAGCCGCTGGGTGCCCCAGTTCAACCGCGAAGCCCTGGCCGAGGCGATTGAAGCCGCCGGCCTGCGCTACGTCTGGCTGGGGGACATGCTGGGAGGCCGCCCACAGGATCAGTCGCTCTACGACGGAGAGGACGCCCGACCCGACTACGACCGCATGCGCAAGCGCGCGGACTACCAGGCCGGCATCGAGCAACTTCTGGAACTGGCCGGCCATGCAGCAGCGGCGGCGATAATGTGCAGCGAAGGCGACTACCGCCACTGTCACCGCACGCTCCTCATCACTCCCACCCTCCTCGACCGTGAGACCCGCGTCGTTCACATCCTTCCCGACGGTCGCACGGTCGAAGCCATCAAAGAGCCAGAACAACTCTCGTTGTTCTGATGACTGAAAGGGGGGACGTATCATGCCCACAATCTACACCATTGGCTTTCGTAAGAAACCACTGCCGGAATTCATTGGCCTGTTGCGCGAAGCCGGCGTAGACGCCGTCATCGACATCCGGCTGCGCAACACCTCGCAACTCGCCGGCTACACCAAGAAGGACGACCTCGACTTCCTGTTGCGCGAGGGTTTCGGCATCGCCTACGAGCACCGGCCAGAGCTGGCCCCAACGCCGGAAATCCTCGACACCTACCGTGCCGACAAGGACTGGCCGGCCTACGAGCGCCGCTTCGGCCCATTGATGGTCGAGCGGAAGATGGAACGCGTGGTTGCCGAAATCTTCGCCCGCTACCAGCGCCCCTGCCTGCTCTGCTCCGAGCCAACGGCCGAGAAGTGTCACCGCCGGCTGGTGGCCGAATACTGGCAGAAACATGTGCCGGGGCTAGAGGTAGTGCATCTGTAAGTAATTGTCAATGGTCAATTGTCAATTGTTAATTGTCAATGATCAATGAGGGGGAGAGCGATGGCAACAGGGGATGACATTGAGGAGCGGTTGATTGACTTTGCTGTAAGGATCATTAAGGTCTGCAATGAATTACCCAACACAGTGGCCGGCCGACACGTCGCTGGACAGTTGTTGCGCTCTGGCACCTCGCCGGCGGCTCACTATGCGGAGGCTCGCGGGGCTGAGAGCACCAACGACTTCATCCACAAGCTCAAACTGTGTCTGAAAGAACTCAACGAATCCAGAATCTGGCTCATCATTGCCAGGAGCGAAATGTTGCCGGAATCTAGGCTGCATCCCCTCGTCCAGGAGGCCAGCGAACTGTCCAGAATCATCAACGCCAGCATCACAACCGCCCGGCGCCGCCACAAACATTGACAATTGACCATTAACCATTGACCATCGACCATTGACCATTAACCATCGACAATTGACAATTAAGGGGGAGCCTTACCATGTCCCAACAAGACGTCCTCATCCTGGCCATGACCAAGATGCTCAGCGGCATCTGCACCGCCGGCTTCACCACCGAGCCCGATCCGGTCAGCGGTCTCAAATGGGTGCGGCCGGTGAAAGAGCACGGCACATTGCTCCTGGGCGACATGACCGACGCCGACGGCCGGGTCGTCCAGTGCTCCGACGTGGTGTCGCTGAATCTTAGGAAACCGCGTCCCGACCCGCCGCACACCGAAGACTGGGTGACAGACTTCGTCTACCGCCGGCCGCAGTTGCGACGCCGGCTGGAAGGCGAGCGTCGCGCCCGCTTCTTTGCCGAGCACCTGGATCAGAGGCCCGAAGACATCCTGATCCACGAGACCCGCTCGTTATGCCTGGTGAAGCCGGACCGCCTGTGGGCGCGCTTCGAGCTTGACGCCTATTCCGGCAAATACCAGGCCCGCCTGGGCTTCGTCGTCGGCGACATCCGCCACCCGCGGGCAAGCTCTCCGCGCGGCGTACCGGTGACGGATATGAAGTGGCGTGCCCTTGGCCGCGCTTGGCTGGGCGAGGCTGGCGGCCAACTGGAGTTCGACGAACCAACACTCAAAGCCCGTCTCAACGCCGACGACATCTACCTGGCCCTCGGCCTCAGCCGCACTTATGAGGGGAAGGTATGGCTGCTGGTCGTCGGCGTGCACGTCGTCCCGGACTACGAGATGGAGATTGACTACAACAACCCGTGATCAGTGATCAGTCATCAGTAATCAGTGCACAGTGGTCAGTGGTCAGTCAGTTGTTCCCTCGTTCGGCGGAGGTCTCCTGGCCCAGCCGGCGGGCGGCCGCCGGGAGACCTGGCCCAGTCGTGGGACCAGTCACCTAGCCATCCAGCCAACTAGCCATCTAACCATCCAGCCATCTAACAAGAAAGACCAAACCAAATGGAAACTCTCACCACCCTAAACATTTCCCCAGCCCAAACCCCCTCCCTGCCGGCTAACCTGCGCAGCCGGCTGGTCAACTTCCTCATCCGCTGGGAACACTACGACGCTGCCCTGGCCTGCCTCGATCCTCTTCAGCGTGACCGGCCCAACCTGGTCTCCCTGTACGATGCTCGTGCCAGAGCCCTCCTCGCCCTGGATCGACCTGATAAAGCGTTGGAGGTGATGAGGGCGCGCCACGAGCGCAAGCAGAGCCTGACCTCCCGGATTCTGGAAGCACGGGTGCATCTGGCCCGCGGTGATCACGGGGCAGCCCTGGTCATCGCCAGGCAACTGGCGGCCGAGAAACGTGACAGCCCGCTCGCATGGGGTCTACTGGGGGACATCCACCTGGCGCAGGGCAACCTGGATGCGGCAGAGGGCGCGTACCGACGGATCGACGAGATACGGCCCAACAGCCGGCTCCACGCCCACAAGCTGGCTTGCTTCTATCACGCGCAAGGTGACTACGTCTCTGCCAGTGCCTGGGCCGTGCGCCTGGAAGCCTCAGCCGACGAAGAAACCCCGCTGGACGTGCCTCGCCTGCGCTGGCTGCGCGACTACTACCGCGAAAGCGGCGAAGCTAACCGCGCCGACGACATCGAGGCCGAACTCAAGCACCGTCACCAGACCGAGCTACACGACCTCCAGGAAGCTCTGGCCGACATGCTAGGCGCTGAACCCCCAGCCACCCAGCCATCCAGCCACCCAGCCATCCAGCCCCCCAGCCATCCAGCCATCCCCGAGCCATCCAGCCATCCAGCCATCCAACCACCCACCCCCCCAGCCATCTCCGTCACCCCTGAAGAACGCGAACAGATCGAATCTGCCGTCAGCCACCACTTCGGCTTCGACTCCCTCCTGCCTGGCCAGGCCGAGGTGATGGCCCTCATGCTGCGCGGTGAGGATACGCTGGCCGTGATGCCTACCGGTGGGGGAAAGTCGTTGTGCTACCAACTGCCGGCCCTGCTCACCGAAGGCACCACGCTCGTCGTCTCGCCTCTCATCGCGCTCATGAAGGACCAGGTGGACTCGCTGCCGCCCGAAATCCGTCGCCGCGCCACAACCATCAACAGCACTCTGGCCGGCGATGAGCTGCGCCGCCGGCTGGATCGGGCTGAACGGGGGCACTACCGGCTCATCTATGCCGCACCGGAGCGGCTGCGCCAGCCGCCTTTCCTGCACGCGCTGCGTCAGGCCGGCCTCAGCCGCTTCGTCATCGACGAGGCGCACTGTGTCTCCATGTGGGGCCACGATTTTCGACCCGATTACCTCTTCCTGGCCGAAGCCCGACGCGCCCTGGGCGATCCGCCGCTTCTGGCGATGACCGCCACGGCACCCCCGCGCGTGCGCGGCGATATCATGCGCCGGCTGGGTGAGATGGAACTGGTATCCACCGACGTGCACCGACCCAACCTGCGGCTGGAAGCCATCGCCACGCCTAACGAAGACGCCAAGTTGGGGCACCTCATCGGGCTGTGCCAGGAGACGGAGGGGGCCGGCATCGTGTACGCCCATTCGCGGGCCAAGTGCGAGGAGTTGGCGGCCGTGCTACGTGCCCGGGGTATCGCCGCCGGCCACTACCATGCCGGGATCAGCGACCGCGCGGCGGCCCAGGATGCGTTCATGCAGGGCGACATGCGCGTCGTCGTGGCGACCGTGGCCTTTGGCATGGGCATCGACAAATCGGACATCCGGTTCATCGTGCACTACCACCTGCCCCGTTCCCTGGAAGCGTACTACCAGGAAGCCGGCCGTGCCGGGCGGGATGGGCTCCTCTCGCGCTGCGTGCTATTCTACGCACCCAGCGATCGCGGCAATCTAACTCGTTGGGCACGCCAGGATCAGATGCCGGTGGACTTTCTGCGCCAGGTTTACCACGCCGTGGATCGCCGGCTGGGCGAGTCATCCATCGGCCGCATGGCCACTGACGACCTGATGCGCGACGTGCAGGCCGAGGATACGCCGGTGCGCGTCGCTCTCAGCCTGCTGGAAGAGGCCGGCCTCCTGCGCCGCCACTTCGATGCACCGCGTACCGCCATGATCACCCTCCGCGCGACTCTCGGCCAGGACTCGACCTTTGCGGCTTTCGCAGAAGCTGCGCGCCTGGTGCCCGGTCAACAGGTGCCTCGGGATGTGGTCGATCTTGCGCGGGAGACGGGGCTCGATCCCACCGACATCGAGTATCAACTGCTGCGCTGGCAAAGCCAGGGTCGGATCGACTACCATTCCGCCGGCCGCGATCTGCTCATCGAGCGACTGCCACCGCCGGCTGATGCTGCGCAGCGGGTGGACAGTCTGCTGGAAACCTACGCCGCGGTTCAGGGCCAGCGCATCGAGGAAATCGTGGCCTACGCCAAGACGCGCCGCTGCCGGCACGGCCACATCAGCGCCTACTTCGGCGGGCGCGCTATCGAGCATTGCGAAGCGTGCGACAATTGTCTCGGCTTTCGCACGGCCGGCATCGCCCAAAGAGACGGCGACGAACGAGCGGAGCTGGTGGCTATCCTGCGCTGCGTAGGGAGCCTGAAGTGGTCGTACGGCCGGCGCAACCTCTCCCTCATCCTGAAAGGGTCGCCCGGTGCGCCCGCCGGCACGGCCGGGATGCGCGAGTATGCTGCGCTGGCCCATCGCTCGGCCTCGGCCATCGGCCGGCTCATTGACCGGCTGATCGACGCCGGCCTGCTTCAGACTCGCCAGCTCGATCACGGTGGTGTCGTGGTCGAGATGAGCGCCGACGGCCGGAGGGCCATCCAGGATCCCAGGAAGCTGGACACGCTGGTCGCTTCACCGGGCCGGGTTGCCGAAAGTGCTCCAGCGGAGCTACGGGAACCTCCAGCGGATGAGCCAACTGCACCGGTGGATGCAGCCTTGTTCCAGCGGCTGCGCCAGTGGCGACTGGAGACCGCACGAGCGGCCGAGGTGCCGCCCTACGTCGTCGCCCACGATGCGACGCTCAAGCACATAGCAGCGCTCAAACCAGGAACCCCCGACGAACTGGCAGCGGTCCGGGGCATGGGACCGAAGAGGCTGGCTGCCTACGGCGCGGCGATCCTGGATGTGGTCGCGAGCTATTCCGCGTCGAAATAGCTCTCCAGGTCCGCGCGGGCCAGGCCCTGCTCTGACGCCGTGCGCACCACCGCCTCGGCCACCTGTTGGTGAACGGCGCGATCCAGGGGGTCGGGCACCAGGCGGTCCGGGCCGGCCAGGTCTGCGATGGTCTTCGCCGCCGCCAGGTACATTTCGTCGGTGATGCGGGGCACGTCGGCGTCCACAGCACCGCGCAGGATGCCGGGGAAGCCCAGAACGTTGTTTACCGCTTTTCCGTCAGCAGCAAAAGACGCGCCGGCCTCCATCGCCACTTCCGGTTCGATCTCCGGGTCGGGGTTCGAGAGGGCCAGGATGATCTGCCCCGGCTGCACCATCTCCGGCTTGATGAGACCCTGCACGCCCGTGGTGGAGACCACGATGTCGGCGCGCTGCATGATCTGCTCCAGGGTTGACGGCTCTCCGCCGCTGGCTTCCAACCGCGTCAACGCATCCTCGGAAAGGTCGGCGCCCAACACGGGCCGGCCTGTCAATGCCATGACCATGCGAGCAATGGAGAGGCCGGCGGCCCCCAGCCCAATCTGCCCGATGGTCACCTCGTTCAGCGAACGCTCGGTGCGGCGCGTGGCATTCATGAGCGCCGCCGTCACGACAACAGCGGTACCGTGCTGGTCGTCGTGCATCACCGGCATGGCCAGCCGGTCGATGAGCCGGCTTTCGATCTCGAAGCACCGAGGCGCCGAGATGTCCTCGAGCTGGATGGCGGCGAAGGTGGGAGCGATGTGCGCCACCGTCTCCACGATCTCGTCCACATCCTCTGTATCCAGCAAGATCGGCACGGCCGAGAGGCCCACCAGCGTCTCGATGAGCGTGGCTTTGCCCTCCATCACCGGCATGGCAGCCAGGGGGCCGATGTCACCCAACCCTAACACGGCGCTGCCGTCGGTCACAATGGCCACCAGGTGGGGAATCGCCGTGTACAGCCGCGCCTCTTCGGGGTGTTCATGGATGCGCCGGCTGACCTCGGCCACGCCGGGCGTGTACACCCGCCGCAGATCGGCGAAGGTCTTCACGGGATAGCGGCTCCGCACGGCGATTTTGCCCCCCCGGTGCATGTCCAGCACGTGATCGCGCACCTCCTGGATTTCTACGCCAGGCGTGCGCGCAATCGCCTTGAGGATGGTGTCCAGGTGTTCCAGGTCATCCGCGAAAATGGTGATGTCACGGGTAATTGTTCGCGCACCACTCCGCACCGTCCGAATCTCGCCTATCGAGCCGCCCACGGAACCGATGGCCGTGAGCAACCCGCCCAGTACACCGGGCCGCTGCTCGTTGCGGCAGCGCAATGTGCGTTGAACCTTGGTTTCCCACCACATGTGAGTTGGTTACTCCTTTCTGAAGTGGCAAGTAATGAATGACAAGTGCGTCTTGCGTCTTACGTCTTGTGTGGACTGGCGCAAGACGTACGACGTAAGACGTAAGACTCAGTACGCCGCCAGGTTTCTCAGCGCCCCCGCAATTCGCCCTGCATCCGGCCGAAAGGCATCCTCCAGCGGCGGGCTGTAGGGCACCGGCGTGTCGGGGGCAGTGATGCGGACCAGCGGCGCGTCCAGCCACTCGAAAGCTTCTTCGGCGATGAGGGCGGTCAGCTCCGCGCCGGCCCCGTACGATCGGTACGCCTCGTGCACGATGGCGACCTTGCCCGTCTTGCGGGCTGAGTTCAGGATCGTTTCCCTGTCCAGCGGTTTGAGCGTCCGCACATCCACCACTTCCACGTCGATGCCCTCGCCGGTCAGTGTCTCAGCGGCCGCCAGCGATTCCTGGACCATCGCGCCGTAGGTCACCACGGTCAGGTCTTCGCCCTCACGCTTGACGTCGGCCACACCGATTGGGACCACGTAATCCTCCTTGGGAACCTGCCCCTTGACGTGCCGGTAGAGGTACTTGTTCTCGAAAAAGATCACCGGGTTGTCGTCCCGAATGGCAGCTTTCAGCAGCCCCTTGGCATCGTAGGGTGTCGATGGGGCCACGACCTTGAGGCCGGGCACGTGGGCGAACCAGGCTTCGGGGTTCTGCGAGTGGAACGGGCCGGCCCGCACCCCGCCCCCGGCCGGCGCTCGAACCACGATGGGCACCGGGCCGCCCCAGCGGTAGTGGTTAGTGGCCGCAAAATTCACCAACTGGTCAAAGGCGCAGGAAATGAAGTCGGCGAACTGCATCTCAGCCACCGGACGCATACCCATGAGGGCCGCACCGATGGCCGCCCCCACGATGGCTGTCTCGGCCATGGGCGTGTCCAGCACCCGCTTCGGTCCAAAGTGGTCAATGAACCCCTTGGTGACCTTGAAGGCTCCACCGTACACGCCGATGTCCTCGCCCAGCAGGAACACATTCTCGTCGCGCTCCATCTCCTCCCAGAGGGCATCGCTAATGGCTTGCAGATACGTGATCTCAGGCATGGAATCCTCCCACTTGCAGCAATCAGCAAACAGTATCTGAATTCGCGTTTTCCTGCAAATCTGCGGTTATCGTCCGGCCACCAGCCGGTACAGCCCGCCACTCTGCAGGTCGGTGATGTACAACTCGCCGGCCTCGTCCTCCCCAAACGAGCTGATTCCAAGCCCTGACTGCAGCAGTTCGGCCTGCGTCCACTCGCCGGCCCCGTCGGGGTACAGCGCCCAGATACGCCCGCTGCAGAAATCGCCGTAGAAGTACACGCCGACCATGCGCGGGAAGGCCGCTCCCCGATAAACGTAGCCTCCCGTCACCGAGCAGCCCAGGCCGTGGCCGTACTCCGCGATGGGCAGCACCAGGCCGGTCGGGTCGCAGTTGGTGCCAGGCGAGAAGCAGTGGAAGCCTTCCATGCGGTTCCAGCCGTAGTTTTCACCGCCCGAGCTGTCCGCCGGCTGGAAGTCGATTTCCTCCCACTTGTTCTGGCCCACATCGGCGATGTACAGGTCGCCGGTGGCGCGGTCGAAGCTGTAGCGCCAGGGGTTGCGCAGCCCCACGGCCCAGATCTCGTCCCGCACCGCCGGCTCGCCCACAAAGGGGTTGTCCGGCGGGATGGCGTAGGGCCCGGGGCCGTCCACACCCAGGCGCAACATCTTGCCCAGAAGCACCTGGGGATTCTGGGCGTTGCCCCAGGGGTCACCGCCGCGTCCGCCATCGCCGGTGCCGATGTACAGGTAGCCATCGGGGCCGAAGAGGAGCAGGCCGCCGTTGTGATTGGCAGCCGGCTGGTCCAGGGTGAGGATGGTGCGGGCGCTGGCGGGGTCGGCCAGGTCAGGGTCGTCGCTGACACGGTAGCGGGCGACGACGGTATCGCCGTTGGTGTCAGTGTAGTTGACGAAGAAGAAGCCATTGGAGGCGTAGTCGGGATGGAAGGCAACGCTGAGCAGCCCTTGCTCGCTGGCCCGGGAGCCGACGATGGATCGAATATCGAGGAAGGGGGTGGGGTTGAGCTGTCCGTTGGTGACGATACGGATGGTGCCGCGCTTTTCGACGACGAAGAGCCGGCCAGAGCCGTCACCGGCGTGGGCGACGTACACCGGGGCGTTCAGGCTCTCTGCCACCAGATCCAGGCCGAGGCTGAACGCAGTGGGATCGAAGGGGGCGGGTGGCAGGTTGGCCGGCGATGTGGTGGCGGTCGGGCTGGGGGCCGGAGTCTCGCCAGTTGGTGCGGGTGCCGTGGTCGGCGGCCGGGTCACCGTTGCCTCCGGCGGCCGGGTGGGGCCTGGAGGTGGCGCGGTCGGCGTCACGGCTGGCACGGCGGTTCCCATGGGGGCCGGCGGACTGGGCGCTGGAACACCCGTACAGCCGGCGAGGGTCAGTAGGAGCAGCAACATGCCAGGGAGTCGCCTTGAAGTGACGAAGTTTGAAAGAATGATCAGGCAGCGCACGGTGATTAATTTCTCACTCCTCCAAATTCTCAGGCCCGGGAAGGTTGAGTAGGGCGCCATGTTGCAACTATACCCGACATGGCCTCTCTAGTCAAAGGAGACCTCGGCACGGCAAATCGGAGAGCGGCGCGGCGCTCCCGGTCAGGAGACGGCGACCGGCGGTCGATCTTAGACTTCCACTCCGCTTTGCGCTATAATAGTTGTGGCCCCGTCCGGTCTGAGAGGCGGGACCTTACAGGTTTCGATTGTGAGGAGGTTACTATGCTGACACGTCAAGAGGTAGAAGAACTCGGCCACTACCGGAGTGAGAAGTACCCGGTCATCAGTCTCTACCTTAACATTGACATCGGGACTCCGGATCAAGATCGTTCTTTGATTCGTTTGAAGAATCTGTTCAATCAAGTGGAAGATGCGAAAAATAAGCTGACGACCGAGGAAGCCGAGTCTCTATCCCGCGATCAGGAGCGCATTCGGGCCTTTGTACGGGACCAGGGGATGCAAGGTTCGCGCGGCGTCGCGGTGTTTGCGAGTTCCGGCGCCGACCTTTGGAAAACGTACACATTTCCCAATCGAGTTGGCCGCCATATCGAGATAGGAGAGTCGCCGTATGTGAAACCCCTCTTTCGGATGTTAGAGCGGTACAAGCCGATTTGCACGGTGTTGATCGGCAAAGGGAAGTCGCGTATTTTTCTGCTGTATGCCAATGAGATTGAAGAACTGACAGACGTTTTCAGCCCGGTGCCTGGCCGGCACGACCAGGGGGGGTGGGCCCAGGCCCGGCTCCAGCGACATCACGATGAGCGGGTGATTCAGCACCTGAAGAGCACGGCGGACCAACTGTTCAAGTTGCATCAGGAAGGCATCTTCCGTCGGCTGCTCATCGGCGGCACGGAGGAACTGGTCACGCAATTCCAGGAGTATTTGCACCCCTACCTGCGGGATCGTGTCGTGGATACCTTCCCCATGGAAATGTTGGCCAACGTCAAGAAGATTCAACAGCAGTCGATTCAATCGCTGGAAGCTTCGGAGAGGGAAGTTCAGGCGGCGTTGATTGAGCGGCTGGAAAGCGAGCTTGGAGCGCAAAATTTGGGTGCGGCCGGCCTGCAGGCGACCATCCGCGCGCTGGAGAGGGGCCAGATCATGACCCTGCTCGTCAACAACGGCTTCGCAGAGCCGGGGTATCGGTGTACGAGTTGCGGCCACCTGATTCTCCACGAGGAGGATCAATGCCCGTACTGTTCAGGCGAACTGGAATACTTCGACGATGTAGTGGCATACATGATCGATCAGGTGTACGATCAGGATTCCGACGTCGTGTTCGTGGCCGGCGATTCCAATCAGAAACGATTGGAGGAACTTGGGAACATCGGGGCTTTGCTACGCTACCAGCTTTAGCCGTGGCCACGCGCGTTGGTTGCCATACAACCCGCACACCACAAAAGGCCGAGCCAGATTGGCTCGGCCTTTTGTATCTTGCTCACCCTCCCGCAGGTTTAGACCTTCTCTAGCCGAGCATCGCTGCTCTCAATTCCTCTTCGAGGGGCAAACCCGCTGCTCGTTGCAACCTGCGGGAGGGTGAGCAGTTACGCCCACTCTATCCGTAGCGCCCGGTGATATAGTCCTCGGTGCGCCGTCTTTGTGGTCGGGTGAAGATCTGCTCGGTTGTTCCGAACTCGACCAGTTCGCCCAGCCAGAAGAACCCCGTCCAATCGCTAACCCGGGCGGCCTGCTGCATGTTGTGGGTCACGATGACAATAGTGAATTCCTCCGCCAGCGCCTGCATGAGGTCTTCAATCTGGAGGGTGGCGACCGGATCCAGCGCAGAGCAGGGTTCATCCATCAGGATCACTTCCGGGGACGTGGCAATGCAGCGGGCGATGCACAGCCGTTGCTGCTGCCCACCATCCAAAGTTAGCGCGTTGCGCCCCAATTGATCCTTCACCTCGTCCCACAGTGCAGCCTCACGCAGCGACCGCTCTACCAGATCGTCCAGACTGACGTTCCTGTCCAGGCTCAGCACCCGTGGGCCAAAAGCGACGTTGTCGTAGATCGACTGGGGGAATGGGTTCGGGCGCTGAAACACCATGCCGACGCGCTGGCGCAGCTCTACGACGTTGACGTCTGGATCGTAGATGTTCTTGTCGTCCAGGAGAATCTTTCCTTCGGCGCGTGCGCCTTTGATGGTATCGTTCATGCGATTCAGGCTGCGCAGGAAGGTGGACTTTCCACAGCCGGAGGGGCCGATCAGAGCCGTGATCTGACGGGCGTAGATGGGCACAGAGATGTGTTTCAGGGCCTGGAAATCACCATAGTAGAAGTCAAAGTCGATGACCTCCATCTTCAGTTCATCTGCCGGCGGTTCGATACCTGGCGCTGGCCGGCCAATTCTGACGTGTCTGGTCTGGCGTTGGAGTTCCATTCTGATTCAGTCTCACCCTCGGCACAGTATAGCATATCGCCAGCGCCTGAGCAAGATACGAATGGCGCATGCAGGGAACGAAAGTTGACCGGAGGGCGCACAAGATATTATAATGACCCCGATGTCGAAGCGAGTACAGTTCTCAGGATACAGGACCGTAGTACGCACTTTAGTGCGTTGCTTGCACGTTGAAGCGCACACGACGAACCTGATCCGAATGTCGCCCCGTGCCCACAGATTTGTTGCTGTGCTACTGCTCGCTTTCCTGATCGTGGGGTGTGGCGGGCCGGCTGAGGGCACCACGTCTGCGCAGGCCGCCCAGACCATCGAGAACAAGGGATCTGATACCCTCTTGCAGGTGGCCCAATTGTGGGCCGAGACCTACATGAAGCAACATCCCGAGGTGCGCATCTCGGTGAATGGCGGCGGCTCTGGCACGGGTATCGCCGCCCTCATCAATGGCACGGTAGACATCGCCAACGCCTCGCGGGAAATGAAGCCGGAGGAGATCGAGCGGGCGAAAGGGCGCGGTATCAACCCGGTTGAGCATGTCGTGGCTCGAGACGCCATCGCAGTGGTCGTGAACCCTGAGAACCCCGTTAACCAACTGACGTTCCAACAGGTCGCTGACATCTTTACCGGCAAGATCACCAACTGGAAGGAGATCGGCGGAGCGGATCGCCCCATTGTTCTCCTGAGCCGGGAGAGCAATTCGGGCACCTACGTTTTCTTCCTGGAGAATGTGGTCCAGGTCGGAGCCGGCGATGAGAACGCGCTGTTCTCTCCCGACACCCTTCTCCTGCTCTCGTCGGAGGTCATCAGCCGTGAGATCGAGCAGAACCCCAACACCATCGGCTACGATGGGCTCGGGTACGTCACACCAAGACAGAAGGCAATCGCTGTGGCTGAGGCCCCTGGCAAGCCCTTCGTGGAGCCGAGCATCGAAACCGTAAACCAGGGCCTGTACCCGATTGCACGCCCATTGTACATGTACACCAACGGTGAACCAACCGGAGCCATCAAAGAGTACCTGAACTGGATATTGAGTGGCGAGGGACAGGCGTTGGTGCGGCAAGTGGGTTTCGTCCCTTTGAAATGAGGAGCATCAGATGACAGTGAGTGCAACATCTCAACAGCGTGTTGCCAGGAAGATGCCGGTGCTGCGCGAGACCGTGATCGAGGGTCTCATACGCGGGGCCGGCATATCCGCCATTATTTTCGTTGTGCTCATCTTCCTGTTCCTGGTGCGCCAGGGACTGCCGGCCTTTTTCGAGGTGTCGCCTGCCAACCTGTTTGGCCGGCGCTGGTACCCCACCTTTGGCTTCTACGGTACAATCCCACTGATCCTGGGCTCGCTGTACGTGACCGGCGGCGCTGTCGTCATTGCAGTTCCGCTGGGTATTGCCAGCGCGATCTACATCGGCGAAGTTGCACCGAGACAGGTGCGTGACGTGTTGAAGCCGGCCATTGAGGTGTTAGCCGGCATCCCTTCGGTGGTGCTGGGATTCCTGGGCATTCTGGTGATCTCGCCCCTCGTCCGCCGTTACACCGGCGCACCCACCGGCCTGACGGCATTCACCGGCTCTCTGATCCTGGGGTACATGAGCCTGCCGACCATCATCAGCATCGCCGAAGACGCGTTGGACGCTGTGCCGAAGGAATACCGGGACGCGGCGCGGGCGCTGGGTGCCACCGAGTGGCAAACCATCTGGCGGGTGGTCGTACCGGCTGCCCGGTCCGGCATTGTCACGGCTGTAATGTTGGGCATTGGGCGTGCCATTGGCGAGACCATGGCGGTGATGATGGTAACCGGCAATGCTGCTCGCATCCCTAAGGAGCTGACAGCGTTCTTCCGCCCCATCCGCACCATGACGGCGACCATCGCTGCCGAAATGGGGGAGGTGGCCCAGGGAAGCACCCACTTCCACATGCTGTTCGCGATTGGCATGATTCTGTTCATCATGACATTCATCATCAACGCCGTCACCTCGTGGGTCGTCTTCCGCCAGGGGGTGCGGGTTGAGAAGCGGGTATTGTAGTACATCTAACTCTGAATTCTGAGGCGATATGTCAGCAGAGACGGCGCAACGCATCGTTTTCGTACTTCTGGGGCTGGCTACCATTGTGGTGGTCGTTCCCATATTGCTTGTCATTGGATACATTGTGGTGCAGGGCGTCGGGGTGATCGATTGGACGTTTCTGACAGCGATGCCATCGGATGGGATGAAGGCCGGCGGCATCTTCCCGGCCATTGTCGGCACTGTCCTGCTAGTCCTTGGCACGGCCGTTGCCTCCATTCCCATCGGTGTTGGTGCGGCGATTTACCTGGCGGAATATGCGCGGGAAACCTGGCTCACGCGCATCATTCGGCTGGCCATCATCAACCTGGCCGGCATTCCCTCGGTGGTGTACGGCCTCTTTGGTCTGGGGCTGTTCGTCCTCTTCCTACACTTCGGGACCTCCATCCTGGCCGGATCACTGACCCTGGCAATTCTGACGTTGCCGATCATTATCAGCACGGCCGAGGAG
The DNA here is from genome assembly GCA_964532665.1 of uncultured Anaerolineales bacterium. Classification (GTDB taxonomy): domain Bacteria; phylum Chloroflexota; class Anaerolineae; order Epilineales; family JAANWY01; genus CAZHMV01. Next base: position 3,810 of record CAZHMV010000031.1, on the reverse strand, counting down.
GCCATCACGTCCGTACCCCAGGCCTTTCGCACGGTGAGCGTGTCCCTGGGTGCGACGCAATGGCAAACGGTCCGGCATCAGGTGTTGCCCCACGCACTGCCGGGGATCCTGACGGGCGTCATTCTGGGCCTGGGGCGCGCTGCCGGCGAAACAGCCCCCATCCTGTTCACGGTGGCGGCCTTCTTTTTGCCACGCCTGCCACATTCGGCGTTTGACCCGACGATGGCCTTACCGTATCATTTGTTCGTGATCTCGACTCAGGTTCCGGGTATGCCGGTTGGCATCCAATACGGAACAGCCCTGGTCCTCTTGGGTTTTGTTCTGTCCCTTGTGCTCGTGGCGACACTGATCCGCCGGCGGTTCCGGGCACGCCGGCCGTGGTAGTAGTTGGGAGCTGGCGAAACAGGTAAGTAGCTCTGTTCAGGAATGAGATTTCAGGTGGGAGGTTGATATGAAGAGCGTCAGGCAATTGTTGGAAGCCAAAGGGTATGATGTCTGGTCCATCGCGCCGGATTCCTCGGTGTACGATGCCCTGAAGCTGATGGCAGAGAAGAATGTGGGCGCCCTGGTCGTCCTCGAAGGGGAAAAGCTGGTTGGCATCATCTCCGAACGGGACTACGCCAGGAAGGTTATTCTGAAAGGCAAGTCATCCATGGCCACCCCGGTTAGCGAGATCATGACGTCAAAGGTGGTCTATGTACGTCCCGAAAACACCCTCGGAGAATGCATGGTGCAGATGACGGATAAGCATATCCGACACCTGCCAGTGGTTGTAGACGACCGCGTGATTGGCATAATCTCCATCGGGGATGTGGTGAAGACCACGATCTCTGAACAAGAATTGCTCATACAGCAACTTGAGAGTTACATTGCGGGCAGGTGACGTGCAGATCAACGAGGCAGATGTTGAACTGGCCGGCTCTGCACAGCCGACCAGTCCATCCGGGGCTGACCCGAAAATCAGGACCATCGATCTCAGTGTGTCCTACAACGGCCACCGGGCGTTGAATGACATCACGCTCGACATCTACCAGGGCGAGATTCTCGCGATTTTCGGGCCGGCCCACAGCGGGAAATCGACGTTCCTGCGTACCCTGAATCGCCTCAACGACCTGCTCGACGGCGTGCGAATGAACGGCCACGTGCTGTTGGATGAACAAGACATCTATGCCCCCGGCGTCGATGTGGTGCAGTTGCGACGCCGGGTTGGGATGGTCTTCGCTTTGCCAACGCCGCTGCCGGGTTCGATTCGGGACAACATCACGTATGGCCCGCGATTGGGTGGCCTGAACGATACCGTGGCGCTGGAGGCCATCGTGGAACGGACGCTTCGCCAGGCTGCCCTGTGGGATGAGGTGAAGGATCGGCTGGACAGCTCGGCCTTTGCGCTGAGCGGCGGGCAGCAGCAACGGCTCTGCCTGGCACGCACCCTGGCCCTGGAGCCGGAGGTCATCCTGCTGGATGAGCCGGCCTCCGGCCTCGATCCCATTTCAACGCTCAAGGTCGAGGAGTCGCTCCAGGAACTGAAGAAAGACTACACCATCGTCATCGTGCCCCACAGCATTCAGCAGGCCACCCGCATCGGCGACACGGCAGCCTTTCTGCTGTCAGGTGAGCTGGTCGAGTACGGTTTGGGCGAAGAGGTGTTTACCAATCCGAGGGACCGTCGAACCGAGGACTACATCACGGGCCGCTTTGGTTAACCTGCACAAATCTGTCTCAGCCGTACGACGCAAAGCGGGAGCGTTGCTCCACCAGGTTCGTAATCTCCACGGCGGCTTCCTCAACTGAACGGTCGGTGACGTTCACGATCCGCCAACCGTTCTCGTGACACAACTCCAATACGTGCATGAGTTCCAATCTGATACTGGCCAGGTCGGTGTAGTCCGGCAGCCGCACGCCGAGGTGGCGGACACGCACGCGACGCAGCATCTGGAGACGAGTTGGTTCGATCGTCAGTCCAACCACCTTCCGTGGGTCTATGTCGAAAAGTTCCCTCGGAGGTGCAGACTGGGGCGTGATCGGGACGTTCGCAACGCGCCAGCCATGATATGAGAGGTACACGCTGATTGGGGTCTTGGAGGTTCGTGATGCGCCGACCAACACGATCTCGGCCAAGGGAAGATCCTGGGGCCGCTGTCCATCGTCGTGTTTGACGGTGAAGCTCATGGCCTCTGCCCGCTTGATCGACTCGCTGTCCAGCAGGCCTGGCCGGCCTACCGGCGGCTGACCCAGGATCTCCTGCAGATGTGTGAGTAGCGGGCCCATCAGATCGATGGTGCGGACACCGTGCTGCCGTGCGCACTCATCGACATGCCGGCGCATCTCGTCTGTCACCAGCGTATGGGCAATGGCCGCTCCCGCCTGTGCAGCCTCCGCGACCACGGTCTCGACCTGGGCCAGCGTCCGTATTTCGCTGATCGTCTTGATCTCAACACTGACGCCGGGGAACTGCGACAGGGCAGCTTGCAGCGTGTGACGAGCGGTCTCGCCAGTTGCATCAGACACGGCGAACAACACGGCGGCCGGGGCTTCGTGCTGGGAGGTATGCGTCAACATATCTTGTTCACCTGTGGTACGGAGCCGGACAGGCTCCGCTGCTCCAGACCCCAATTGAAAAGGGGGACGATGAGGGTTTCACCGTCCCCCTGACCCCGCCGGCGGTCTATCAGCCGTGCGGGAGGTACTTCTCCCACACCTCGCGTGCGTCGGCACGACCGAGGAGAGCGACGGCGATGTAGCGCGGTCGGTAGGGCTTGCGGCGCAGGGTCATGCCGGCCTCAGCCGGCGTTCGGTTGCCCTTGCGGCGGTTGCACGGGCCGCAGGCTGTGGCGACGTTCTCCCAGGAATGGTCGCCACCGCGTGAGCGTGGCAACACGTGGTCGATGGTCAGCTCCCTCTTGCCTGGCTGAGCGCCGCAGTACTGGCAGGTGTAATCATCCCGCGACAGGACGGTCCGGCGAGATACAGGCAGGTTGAACCGACGCGGCACCCTGACGTATGTGACCAACCGGATCACCAGCGGCACCGGGACCTCGATGCGCTCAGCGCGCAGGCGGGCCTCGGCCGCCTCGACCAGCTCGGCCTTCTCCTTCAGCAGAAGGACTACAGCCCGTCGAATCGATACCACGTTCAGCGGCTCATATGTTGCATTTAGCACCAAGACGCTGTTCATCGCCAATCAAGCTTTCCTGCATACCTGTGTCTGGGCGAATGAGCCCAAACGAAGAGAGCCCGGACCGTCAGGCCCGGGCTCCAAGTCTTTCTTCCGTCAAACCACCATGTTGCCGGCCAGCACATCGTGGGCCGGCATAGCCCTGGTCGGATTCGAACCGACACTTGCACGAGTTTGAGTCGTGTGCCTCTGCCGATTGGGCTACAGGGCTGCAAAGCATACAATCCCGCATGTCACCGTGATTTGGACGTGTGACTAGAGAGCCCACGGGCGGACTCGAACCGCCGACCGCTCACTTACCATGCGAGTGCTCTACCGACTGAGCTACGTGGGCCTGGTTAATTCTCAATTGTCAATTGTTAATTGTCAATTGTCAATTGTGAGTGGTTCTTCATGTACATGCCGTTGACAATTGACAATGCTAATTATCAATTGTGAGTGGTTCTTCATGTACATGCCGTTAGCAATTGACAATTGACAATTATCATGGTCGGGGCGCCCGGATTTGAACCGGGGACCTCATCGTCCCGAACGATGCGCGCTACCGGACTGCGCCACGCCCCGAAATAAGCGGGCGACGGGATTCGAACCCGCGACCCTCAGCTTGGGAAGCTGATGCTCTACCAACTGAGCTA
>CAZHMV010000030.1:13098-47565 GCA_964532665.1 uncultured Anaerolineales bacterium | reverse complement strand
CACGGATAGAATTTAGCCTCCTCTGTTTCTATCCGTGTTTCTTTCCATCCGTGTGGAAAACCCGTGAGGTACAGCTTCGCCGCTCCGTCACGTCCTTTGCACGCCGGCCCTGCCCTGTAGTACAATCGCCGCGACACACAAGCCCGCTGATAGAACGGAGTCCACATCACGATGCACGCAATGAGTCGCTACGCAGACATCACAGCCGGCCTTATTCACCAGGCCCAGGTCGATTACCGCCAGGGCCGTGACCTGTCGAAAACGGCCCCCAATCGCGAGCCGTGGGAGATCGTCGCCATCGCCCAGGACACGATTGAGGGTGATCGCATCGCGGTCTTGCCGGCTGAGAAACTGGCGGACCTGGACCTGGACACCCTGAGCGATTGGGCGCTGGCGATTCTGATCGAGAGATACTTCGACATCGGCGAAACAGACCTGGCCTGGGACATCCATGAACGGATTCTGGAGCGGCCCGAGGCCGGCATCACCCTGCGGTACGAGGAAATCTACTACCAGGTGGCTCAGGAGTACTCGTGGCAAGAGGAATATGCGTTGGGCTTTGACTACCTGCGGCGCGGTCTGGCTCACAACATCGTGCACAATGGGGGCGAAAGTGCTGATGAGTTCTTGCGAGACTACGCCAGGTTCCTCATGCGAGATGACCAGCTCGACCGCGGGCTCGAGGTCTGGACTGTGATTCTGCGGCAGGACCCGGCCGATGTCTGGACATACAATCAGTTAGGCTTGAGCCTGCCCGACATCGGGATGGCCGACCTGGCAGAAGAAGCCATAGAGCGGGGGCTGATGCTGCTGGACGAAATCGGGGATGCCCACGGTATGCGGGAGCATTTTCCCAAGGCGCTTGAATGGGCCAGGACGGCGGAATGGCGGGAGCGCCAATCCGAAGTCAGTCCCCAGGTGTTGGAGGCATTTTGGGAGGCACTGCACCTGCCATTTGTCGCCGGCTCCGATGGTTCCATTGTTGATCTGGCCTATCAACTGATCCCAGAGCTGGCCGATGCCCCTGTAAAACGCCGCATGACGCCGCCACCCGTGCCCGAAGCGACGGCCTACGAGGGCGTTGGGCGCAACGACCCCTGCCCCTGCGGCAGCGGCAAGAAGTACAAGCAGTGTTGTTTGCGGAAACGCCGCCGGCCATGAGCGATAGAGATTGGAGATTGGATATTGGGGATTGGGCAAGAGGGTTTGGAAGTTGGACTTCCACTCTCCGTGCTCTGTCTTCCGTTTTCCATTCTCCCCTTTCCATTCTCCTCCTGCTCCTCCTTATGACGCCAGCCATCGCCCACGCCGACGAACCACCGATCACTGTCCACTACATCGGTCCCTCGGGTGCAGTCGAGCGGGCGCTGAAACTTGTCCCGTCGTTGGTGCTAACTGAAGATCTCGATGCTGCCCAGGTGATTATCCTGAACGGAAGCCATCTGGACGGCGCACCCGTGGCCCAGATCGCCGACGCTGTACGAGGTGGCGCCGGCCTCCTCCTCATCGCCGGCCCCGACCTGTCGGGTGCGGACCTGGCAACGCTATTGGGCCGGCCCACTACGACGCACACGCAAGATGACGCTCAGACTTTGCAGACTGTGGGGCCGCCAGCACCGTCATGGCTGGAACGACTTCGCGGGCAAACTGGGCGTAAAGAGCCGCTGGAACCGCTCTTGAGCCAGGTCAACTGGCGGTCAGCGCCCCAGATTCGAGAGCGATCCACCCTCGATGGCGTCGGCTTCCAGGTATTGGTCCAAACCTATGCAACTGGGGAGCCGCTGCTGGCCAGGATCGCCCTTGGACAGGGAACCATCTACCTGCTGACGCCCTGGATCTCGGCTGGTGTGAACCCGCAAATCCAGGAGTGGCCGTACTTCAACTACCTGGTCTACAACCTGGCCGCGCGCGCTGCCGGCCAGCTCCCCGTTGACTTCGCCGACTATCCGGCCGCTCCCGTGCCCCACGCCGGCGACCGCCTGGTGCTGCTGGTGCTGGTGTCGCTGATGCTGGGGACAACCGTCGTTCTCTTCCTGGGCGTCCGCCGCCACAGCCTGAAGCATCCCAAGGCGCTGGATCGACTGGTGGTCGCTATGCCAGACCGCACGCCGGGGGGTGACACCACGTGGGAGGACGTGGGTTTCCATCGGCCGCTGGCCGGCTTCCTGGTGCTGCTGGCCATGGGGTTGATCCTGTTCATCCCCTTCATGATCTACAGCACGGTGATTCTACCCCGTTTCCTGCTCCCCTCGGCGCAGGCACTGGGGGCCTGGTCCCTGGTCATCAACTTCTTCAACACCTTCTGGATCCTGTTCGACATGGGGACCAGCGTGGCGTTCATCAAGTATTTCTCCGAGTTGCGGGTGGACCGACCGCGCGAGGGGCTGAAGTTCATTCAGCTCTACATCTGGTGGCAGGCCATCACCGGCACCATCCAGCTTGGGCTGGTGGCAGTGCTGGCAGCCTACGTCGTGCCCCGAACGGCGTACGCGTATTTGACCTGGTTCATCGTACTCCACGCGCTGATCCAGTTCCCCGGCTTTCTGCGGATGTTCCAGTACGTCTTTCGGGCCTTCCAGCGGCTGGACTACGACCAGATTCTCAATATCCTGGCACAGCCGGCCCCGGGCGGGACCGGACCCGGCTCCATCGGGCTGATTCTCATCGTCTTGCAAGCGCTGGCGGTGCTGGCGGCGCGGCGGTTGTTCGCCGGCCATCCCATCTTCGGGCCGGCGCTGGGCGGCGGTTTCGGCCTGGGCATCGGGCTGTACCTGACAGAGCTGAGCATCTTCGCGGTGGGGCTACTGCTGTATCGCCGGCTGGGTTACAACGCGCGCGTGCTGTTCATGGCGCACTTCGACCGCCAGACCATCAGCCAGGCGCTGCGCTTCGGCTCGATGATCACGCTTGGCGGGGTTCTCGGTGCAATTGGCTGGTCGGTTCAGGTGCTGCTGATGGAGCGTTACCTGCTGAACTACACGGAAATCCAGGGCAACTGGAACGTGGCCTTCGGGCTGATTGTGGCCTTCAGCGCTGTGGCGGCGCTGTACCAGGGGTTGATGCCGGGCATTTCTGAAGCGTTCAGCCACGGGCGTGAAGCCCTCACCCGCTACTACGTGGCCCAGGGCTTCAAGTACGGTGGCTGGTTCAGCGGGTTCATTGCCGGCGCGCTGCTGGCCGTGTCGGATCGGTTCATCCTGGGCTCCCTGGGCGACGAGTGGGTGCGGGCCGCTCAGATTGTGGGGGTTCTGATCATCTGGGGGACCTTTCAGTTCCCAGCCTGGTTCGCCGATCAGCTCCAGCAAGGGGTCGGCAAGCCGTGGCTGTCGGCGTTGATGCTGTTCATCGAGCAGGCGCTGCGCGTGGTGCTCATGCTGGTGTTGCTCCAGCGTTTCCAGTTGTGGGGCCTGATCCTGGCGTACCTGATCGCGCTGCCGACGAAAGATGTTCTGGCCTGGCTGGCCAACGCCCGGCTCATCCTGCGCCCAAGCATCTTCTGGTGGCAGACGGTGGCGGCACCGGTGCTGGCTGGCCTGGTGAACTACGTGACATTGCGAGCCATCGGCGTGGCAATCTGGCGTGAGGACCTGCTGACGAGCCTGGTGCTGTTCTTCATCGCCATCCTGCCCAGCCTGCCCTGGTACTGCTTCTGGAACGGCGTCTTCGGCGGGTGGGACAGCCGGGGCCTGGTCGTGCTGCGGCGGGCGGTCGGCATCAGCAGCATTGGCCGGCCCATCGCGGTCCTTGTCTACCAGGCCAGCGCGCTGGGTGCTCGCGTCAGCCCGCTGCACGGCCGCTTCCCCATCACGCTGTACGCCGAGGCCCACCGCGAGGCGCGGGAGCTGACGCGGGAGAAGGTGCCGCTGGTTGGTGAGGGGGGTGTGCCGGCAGTAGCGCCGGCCGGAACGTGAAACGTGATGCGTGAAACGTGATGACTTTCATCCGGGAGTCCTCACGTTTCACGCAGCTACATTGAAAGCTACTGTTTGCTGACAGAACCAGTTGCATGGACACATCAATGAACTCAAGCATATTCTCTCGTTTCGTTCCCGACATGGTCGTGAACTCAGTCAGCGAGATCCCTCTGGACCGGATGGGGCAGGCCGGCATCCGGGGCTTCCTGTTCGATCTGGACAACACGTTGCTGGCACACTATGGCCAGGTTGTTGAGCCGGATGTAGTTGAATGGCTGGCTGCGGCCGAGGCGCGTGGATTCAGGCTGGCCATGGTGACAAACGCCAGCCGGCGGCGGGCCTTGCCGGTGGCCGACAAGTTGAACATGCCCTGCATCTACCGCGCCCGCAAGCCGTTGCGCCGGGGGGTGCGGGCCGGCGTGGAGATGCTGGACCTGCCCGCCTGGCAGGTCGCCATGGTGGGGGACCAGTTGTTCACCGATGTGTGGGCCGGCCGGCGGGCCGGGACCTACACCATCTGGGTGCGCCCCGAAGACCCGGAGGAACCCATCACGACGTCGTTCAAGCGGCCGCTGGAGTGGCTCGTGGCCCGGCTTGTTGATCTGCCGGAAACGTGATGTGTGATGTAGCTACTCACCCTCCCGCAGGTTTGGAGCCTTTCTGGCCGAGAATCGCTGCTTCAAGGCCGTTTTTCGGGTGCAAAACCATCGCGCATCGCAACCTGCGGGAGGGTGGCTGAATAGTAACTGTGTGATTTGGGATCAGGCCTCTCTGTTCCGTAGAGACGCTGTAGCTACTCAGCCTGCTGTGCTTGGCTGGACTGTCATGAAAGCGAAGGCGGCCAGATCATCATCTGGCCGCCTTCGCGAGCTTGAGCAGGGGCACATCCAAGAGGTGCAGGGGCGAGGCAAGTCGGATTGACGGTTCCAGGTATGTCTACCTCGATCCGACTTGCCTCGCCCCTACCCGTCCCTTCAGCCAATAGGGTTATGGGCAGCCAGGACAAATCGGCACGCCCGGTGGGGCATAATGCGAGCCATCCAGGCGGGAACCCTCGAATCCTTTGGTGAAATCACCAGCACCAGTGGCGTGCTCGACAGCGACTGCCACGATGGAGGCACCGCCGGCCTGGGTGCTGCACGTTGCCTCAATCACCGCCGAGCCGGAGAAGCCTGTCGGCAACGTGCCTATCTTGGCCAGATCGATGTAGTCTACCTGCCGCTCGTTCACAAACTGACAGAACGACTCCACCAGACCGTTCTGATCGTAGATGTCGATGCGGAAATTCGTGGTCCCCGGATTCAGGTTGATGTTCTGCACCGCGATCTCTGTGTTCCAGCGGACGCCGCCCGGCCCGAAGTCGCCATTGTCTTTTAGCAACAAGGGCAACGCCAACGTCCGCGCTCCCTGGGCTTCCTGCTGGGTAAAGGCATTATAGCTCAGCGCCTGGCCGTCGAAGGGGTTGATCAGGTTGACCACCGACACGATGTTCGGTGCGTCCACAGGCGGATCGCCCGGCGTCCACCAGTTCTGGCTTTCAACGCGGATTGCCCCGACGTAGCGCCCGGGCAGATTGTTGATCGTCTCCAGTTCGTACGTCTGCGAACCGCGCGGACAGATCCAGTCCAGCACCGTCTGAATGATGTCGCCGCCCTCGTCCAGGAAGTAGACCTTCACCTTGGCATTCACGGTGCTCGAAAGGTTCTGGACGTGGATGCGGGTGAGCCAGCCATTGTACTCGCGGTAGATCAGCGGTGCGTAGTTGACCAGCGAGCCGGCGCTGAATCCGGCGCTGAACGAATCAGCCGGCATGCCCCGCGACGTCAGCAGCATGTCATTCCCCTGCTGATCGACCACGATCCCCAGAGGTTGGCTGGAGCGAAGCCAGGCCGACCCGCGCCGGCCAGGCGGCAGCCCGTCGGGCGTCAATCGAACTGACTCGCCAGGCGTTAACACATCTACACTGTAGATCTGCGACCTCAGGCAATCGTCCTGCGTCTTGTACCAGATCTCCAGGCTCGTACATTCGTTGCCCGAATTCTGCACGATGATTTTGCTGTTCCACCCGTCCAGATTGTTGTACAGAACCGGGACGTAATACATGAACCCGCCGAAAACGGGATCGTAAACCCCTTCCATGTTCTCGGAAATGCCGGTGTAGGCACTGGAAACGGTGACACCATTGTCCTGCCCCAGCCGGCGGTTCACAGACACAGCGAGGCGCTCACCGACGCCGTAGAAGCCGGCCCGCCATCGGTTCTCCCAGATCCGCCAGGCACCGTGAAGGCCGGCGGTGTCAAATGCATCCTCGCAGGCATCGTCGGCCGTGTCGGCGGGGACGGAATACGCAATGGCAGAGCGAGCCGCCGATGGAAGTTGGGTTTCGCGGAAGGTCCACGCGGAGCCACCGACCAGCAAGCCCGAGCATTCCACCTTGAGCGGGCCCGGTGCCTGGGGGGGACAGGTGCCAGAGTAGTCGCCCCAGGTGAACAGAATGACCTTGGACGGCCGGCTGCCCAGGTTCTGAACCTGAATCCACGTTTCGTCCGGCGTCATATTATCGATGGCCGGCAACTGGATGCGCCGTCCAGGTCCGGGCTGACCGGAGGCCGAAGGCGGTGGCGGGGTCTCCACCGGTGTCCAGGTCGCTGTGGGGGTTGGTGTTGGCGCCGGGGGCGGGGCCGGCGATGAGGCCTTGTCATCCCCAAATGCTGTCGAGACTGTACAACAGGAGACAAAATCGCCGGGCGAGATACTGATCAAGTTAGGGGTCGTGTCCCCCGGGTAATCCTCGGGGTTGATCTCCTCCAGCGTGTAGTCATCAGCACTCAGCCCGAGGAACTCGAAATAGCCCTGTCCATTGGTCGTCGCAGTACCGACGATGTCGCCGGCGGCATTCCGAAGTACCAGCACAGCACCGGAAATCCCGTATTCGTCAGCCGAAAGTTCCTGCATGCCGTCCTCGTTGCGGTCGAAGAAGGCATGCCCCAGAATCCGGCCATTGCTGCCCAGGCATCCAAGCACAACTTCCCCCCCCTGAATCCAGGTCCCGGTGCACGTCGTCGGAGTCAGTGTGGGTCCTGGTGGCGGAGTGGGGGATGGCCGGCTGCCATTCAGCGTGTAGGTGACGCGTAGCACCGGGGGATCGCCGGTACTTTCGGCACCATAGCCGGAATCCCAACTGAACAGATTCGTGCCGGCGGGGTCCTCTGGCCCGCTGAGCCGGAAGGAAACACGCCGCGTACTCTGAAGTCGATCTTCCAACAACCGAAGTGCGTTGTCGTCGAAATCAAGCGTGTTCACACGACCTGGCCCCAGGGCAGAGGCCGGCAGCGGCTCGGCGATGCTGGCGATTGCCTGCGCATTTCGGATGTCTGCAAAGGTGTGGCCGGCCCAGCCGCCGTCGATCTCGGGCGACAGCATGTCCAGCCGCCAGTATCCGTCGCCCTGCACGTCGGACGGAACCCAGGTCTGGCCTGTTAAGGCGATGCCGGCAGCGGTGATTCGCGCTTGAACTGGCACCTGTGACAGGTCAAATTGAACCGCGCCATGATACACGTGCCCGTTGCTGACGCCAGTGTACATATCGTCATCGCCGAAGTGATTGGACTGCTGATCCGCCTGCCGAACCCAGCCTACGGAGGAGCCGTAGGGGATGATCGAGATGGTGGACCCGCCGGCCGGCGGCGGGGGTGGCGTTGTAGAAGGCCCCGGCAGCGTGGCCGTTGGGGCCGGCGGCGGACCCGGGGATACCGTCGCTGCGGGCGCTGCGCCGGTCAGCGCCCGATAGGCATTGATACGTCCGTAGCCAAACTCGGGATCCCAGCCTGGCTCCCCCAGATCGTCGGCCGAGCTGATGATAGCGTCTGCGATTTGGCCGGCGCTGTACTCCGGGTGGACCGACAGCACCAGAGCTGCCACGCCGGCAACATGAGCCGCTGCTGCCGGCGTGTTGGAGCTGACCGCCCGCCCATCGGCGTCTGCCCCACGCCACACGGTGCTGGCAATGAGCGATCCGGGCGCTGCCACATCAATGTAGTCTCCCGAGCCGGTCCACTTGGTGTGGTGATCGTAGAAGTTGGTGGCCGATACGCCGATGACACCGTCATACGAGGCCGGATACGGCAGATGCCCGGGAGCGATGATCAACGCCCCTTTGGATTGAGCGTAGGAAATCGCGTTGGCCAGTGTCTGGGAATACGAGGAGCCGGCGGTGCCGATGTAGATGATGGGCACACCCAGGTCGGCCGCGCGGATGATGCCACTTGCAACCGTGGCCCAGGTCCCATCGCCCGCGCTGTCGAGCACCTTGATGGGCAGGATTTCGGCTCCCCAGGAGACACCAGCCACGTCCCGGCCGTTATTCGTCATCGCCGCCGCGATGCCGGCCTGGAACGTTCCACGCCAGTTGTCGTCCGATGGGTCGTCATCGTCGTTGACGAAGTCGTAGCCGCCGTCTGCGATCTTGCCGGCCAGGTCCGGGTGATCCAGTTCAACGCCGGTGCTCAAGACCGCGATGCGCACCATTGCGCCCGTGGTGATGTCCCACGCCTCGGGTGCATCGATGTCGGCGTCGGCGGTTAGATTGCTGTAGCAAACGAGAGACGTGCTCCCCGAGCCGTAGCAGATGGTCTGCCCCGTGTTGTTCAGGCTCCACTGATAGGGCGAGAACAGCGGGTCGTTCGGCTGTGCCAGCAGCAACGACGTATCGGCTTTTGTCAGCGGGATCAGGCCGTCGTCGGTTTCGTCCTGATGCAGGACCCGGCGGTTGGGCTCGACAAACTCGACGGCCGGATCGGTGCTCAGGTCCTTCATGATGTCGTCCTGGGACTCGGAGGGGACGCTCAGGACGTAGACGTCGAGAGCCTCCAGGCTCGACACCACGGGGTAGGGGCTTTTGTCCAGCCAATTCTGTGCGACGTCCTGGCCGGCGGTGTTGCGCAGTTTCACCAGGAGCTGGCCGCGAACTTCGGGGTCTGCGGCGGTCGGCGAGAAGTGTTCAGGTGTAGATGCCAGGGCCGGCCCTCCGACATGGCTCAGGATGATCGAGCCGGCAGTGAGCACGACCAGGGTGAGCATGGTGCTCATCCAGACCGTGGGGTTTGACGGTTGTCGCTTCATCAAGTTCCTCTCTTGGACAGAAGGTGAACAAGTATCTTCTCAAAACGTAGGGGCGAACCCTTGCGGTCGCCCCGCTGGGCAGGCGCAAGGCCCGCCCCTACCCCAGGTTATTGAGCAGATACGTGAACAATATCGTGCCAGGGTCAAATTCAACAACTATAACGGCTCAGAGGTTTTCAGAGTTATGCGGGACAGGACAAGGCGAGCGGCGAGTTGATGGCCGGTCATGGCAGCACTCTCCACCCTGTTGTTTGGCTTCTGTGGAGAGTAGCAGCATAATCGGGTTATCGGGAGGGCGAATCACTGTCCATCAGGAAGGAGCAGAGCCCCGTGGCAGCTCAAGCTGTTCCCCGTCTGCGGGAGGCATTGGGGGATGAGGGGGTAGACGAACTGATCACGTTGGTAGACGAGCGGCTGCGCGAGCAGGCCGTTCCCCGCGACGAGTACCACCAGGTGATCGCTCACCTCCAGCGCATCGACGATCGCTTCATCGAGATGGATCGTCACTTCGAGGTGCGGTTTGAGCAGATGAGCCGCCACTTTGGGAATCGCTTCGACAAGATGGAGCAGCGTGTCGAGAGTCGAATCGATCGCCGTTTCGGTGAGATGGACCGGCGTCTCGACAGGATGGATCAGCGTCTCGACGAGATGCATGATCGTATGCTGGGTGCAGTCCTGGTGGCTCATTGGTTCCATCGCCCTTCCGGGTACGGTGATCAGTCTTCTGCTGGCAATTGGACTGTTCGTGAAGTGAATTGCCTATCCCCCGGCCAGGTTTTCGACGCGGGCCTGGAGCCGGCGCAGTTCGGTTGAAACATCGCTCAACGCGGTTCGAACCGACTCAAGCTGTTGATGTTCCGATCGGACAAAGCGGCTGTAGGGAGCCAAAGCTTCTTGCAACCGGTCGGTTGCACGCTCCATTTCCCGCTCGAAGGCGTCAGTCAACACCTGGTGGAGTTGATCCCGCAGGTCCTCGGTCTTGGTTTTGAGCTCTTGCTTGGCTTGCCGGCGGCGATAGGGGATGATCGTCAAGCCCAGCGCACCCAACACGCCAGCCGCCAACACACCCGACACATCGGCGGCAGCGCCAACCAGGAGCGCCTTCAGCAGCAACCCCAGACCCACTGCCCCCGCCTCCACCAGGCCGACCATCGCCACCGAGTCCTGAACCGTCTCGGCCAATCGACGGGCCTCGGCTGTTCTGTCGTACCGCGCTACCACTCGCTCCGCCTGTCCGCCAATGCTGTCGAGCAACTGCCGGCGGTTGTAGGAGAAGCCGCCGGATGCCTCCCGCGCGGCGTCGTGTAGCGCGCCGGCCTCCTGCCGGCGCCCCAATTGATCGGCGATGAAGCGCCACTGGCGCAGCTCCCGCTCCACCATCCAATCGATGACTTCCTGAACCTGCTGTTCGATGAGCTCGGGCGTGTTGGCCACCACGTTTTGCTCGAAGTCCTCGCGCAGCCGCCGGCTGTTGAGCATGTCCATCACGCTGCGCAGGCGCAGGCGGTCGTCGAAGAACTCCTCGCCGCGCAGGCGCATCTGGTACAACAGCGTGTCAATCTTGGCCAGATGCCGGCCAAACTCGGACGCCATGTCCTCCCGGTAGAGCGCTGTATGCTGTTCGACGACGTTCAAAGCTTCCAGATCACCCTGCAGCACCTGGAGTCGTTCGTTGGCCAGTGCATCGTAGTCGCGGGCCATCTTTAGCCCGACGCCCAGCGGGTTGAGCAGCTTGAGCCTGACCCGACCAGCCTGGTTCAAGGTATCCAGGACGTACCGTTGGAAAGCGGGAAAGCCACTCTGCTGCCAGGCATTCTCGTCCAGTTCGCCGTTCCGCCGGGCGCGCAGCGCCAGTCTGGAGGACAGCGGGAAAATCTCCGGCGTCGTCCCGAGCAACTGGTGTGCGTTGTCGGCAACGAAGTCGGTCACCTCTTCGACAGCCGTTCCGGTCTCCAGAATGTCGATCTTGTTGATGACCACAACGACTTTCTTGCCCCAGTCGCGGATGTGCTCCAGAAACGCCCGCTCACTCTCGGTGAACGGCCGGTCAGCCGACGTGACGAACACCACCAGGTCACTGCGGGGCACAAAGTCGCGGGCGATAGCCTCGTGTTGGCGCAAGACGGCATTCGTTCCGGGCGTGTCCACCATGTTGATCTCGCGCAGAAACTCAGCCGGATAGTGAATTACCCAGATGTCGTCTTCCGACAGTTCAGCCGGCCCGCGCTCGCCGTACTTGAGGACATGGATCTGGCTGGTTGTGGGGGTCACGCCCTCGGCCAGATAGGATTCGCCCAGCAGGGCATTGATCAGAGCCGACTTGCCGCTGTTGAACTCGCCGACGACGACCAGCAGGAACAGCTCGTCCAACTGCGCCAGGGTATCGCGAAGCCGTGCCAGGTCATCGCGGCTGGCATCCCAGCCGGCGAGCAGCTCCAGCAATTGCTCGATCTGCCGCCTCTCCGCCCGCCATATTTCCGTCTGTTGCTCGTTGAGCACCGTGGATAGCATCATAGTGTAACACTTTTACCACGAAATGCGCGAGAGGTCAACTGGCGCGATGCGTGAAACGTGAAGCGTAAAACGTGAACAATGATGTCATCCCTTCGACAGGCTCAGGATAGGTCTGCGGCGAAGCCCAATCATGTCATTCTGAGGCGAAGCCGAAGAATCCCTGGAAGGCTGCAATTACCTCTGGCGTGGCTGGATAACACTCAAATTGATAACCAGGTCGTCTTTTTCCCAAAGAAATAGGAGCTTTGACTACCCTATCAGGGATTCTTCACTCCGCTACGCTCCGTTCAGAATGACATGTGTGTTCTTGATTTTCTTGCCCTTTTCCGTGTTCTTTTCCATCCGTGAGGAGTTGCTGATCTCTTGTAAGTTTGAGGCGCAGCTTTGCCAGACGCTTACGCCGCGCCAGGCAGATGGATTGGGAAGATTTGATGGATCGTGTTTCCTTGCCATTTCACCGTCAGGGGATGACCTTGCCGATCTGCGATGTGCGCATCCTGGATGGCGAAGGCGGACCTGGGGTTGGCCGGCGCCACCAGCGGCTCGAAGAGGATGGTGACCACGGCGCCACTACCGCTGATCGCTTGGGCGGGCGCCAGCAGCGTGGCGGCGAATGTGATGGTGCCGATGCCTGTCTTTTCGTCTACGGTCACGCGATTGTCGGCGACGAGATAGGGCCGGCCTTCAAACAGCGAACCAGGCATGACCTGGACGCCAGGGCGCATGGGCTGCGTGTCGATCACCCGGATGACTTTCGGGTCAAACGTGAGGGTGATGTCTACACCGTACATTTTTCGCACGCCGGAGACCTGCGCGGTCCATCTCTCGACCTCGCACAGCCCTTCTTTGGACGGCTGGTTCCAGGCCAACCCTTCCGCAAGATTGCGGCTGAAAGCGGACGCACCGGAGGCGGTGGCTGACATTGCTGACCAAGCGGCGGGGCCCATAGTCCGGTAGTTGGTAGCAACGAGCACCAGATCGAAGATGTCTACGCAGCCCGTTTCGTTGATGTCCGCCCGGGGATCAAAGTTCGGGTCGCCGGCGCATGAGCGGTACACAGCAGCCACGATGACCAGATCGAAGAGATTGATCTCCCCGTTATTGTCGGCATCGCCTCCCAGGAGCATCATGTCTGGCATCTCGGTTGTGTGGCCGGCCTCACACTGCACCGAGTCGTTCTTGCCAGGCAGGTAGCCGGCATGGCTGGCTGTCACGGTGTGGGGGCCGGCGCTCACGTTTTCGATAGTGAACCCCCCATCGCCGGCGGTTGTGGCCATGGGCGTACCGTCGATCTGAATCGTGATGCCCTCCTGGTTCGTTCGGCCCTGCAGGCTGACAGTGCCACTGATTTGACACGTACTGGGTTGCACCGTCGGGGTCGTAGTACGAGTCGGTGTCGCACTCGGTGTGGCCGTGGCAGTCGCTGTCGGCACGCTGGTTGGCGTATCGGTGGGCGTGGGTGTGCTGGTTGTTGTGGGCGTGGCCGTGGCCGTGGGCAGGTGAGTTGCGGTATGGGTCGCCGTCGGCGTGTTGGTGGGCGTGGCCGTCGCCGTGGATGTGGGGGCCGGCGTGCCCGTTGCTGTTGATGTCGGCGTGTTGGTTGGTGTGGCCGTCGGTGTACTGGTCGGCGTGGGCGTGGGCGTCGGTGTTCGATCCTGGATTGTGAAAGTCCGGGCGTTGGACGTGCCACCGCCGGGCGGAGGATTAAACACTGTCACGATGGCGTTGCCCGCGGTTGCAATGTCTGCGGAAGGGATGACCGCGACGAGTTCCCCGCTGTGGAGAAAAGTGGTTGCCCGGTCAGCACCGTTCCATCGCACCACGGACGTCGCCACGAAATTAGCGCCGTTGACGATGAGCTGGAAGGTGCTGCCACCGCGCGTCTTCGAGCTGGGAATGAGCGAGGTAATCCATGGATGTGGGTTCGCCGGCGTCGGTGTGATCGTCGGCGTAGGCGTCACGGTTGGGGTGTTGCTTGGGGTGGGCGTTTGAGTGATCGTTGGTGTGTTGGTAGGCGTGCCCGTAGATGTCGGCGTGCTGCTGGCCGTTGGCGTTGGCGTGACTGTGGGTGTGTTGGTTTGCGTCGGCGTCAGCGTGTTTGTGGGTGTGTTGGTAGGTGTGCTCGTGCTCGTAGGCGTGCTGCTGGCCGTTGGCGTTGGTGTGATCGTTGGTGTGTTGGTTTGCGTCGGCGTCAGCGTGTTTGTGGGCGTGTTGGTCGGTGTGCCTGTGCTCGTCGGTGTACCGCTGGCCGTCGGTGTTGGCGTTGTACTTGGCGTGCTGGTTGACGTGGGGCTTGCTGTGCTGGTAGGCGTACTGGTGGGCGTCGATGTGGGCGTCTGGGTGGGCGTGGCCGTCGGTCCCTGCACGATGACGGTGCCATCCTCTGTGTGGTCCAGGACAGAGGAGCCAGCAAAGGTCGCGATGCTCTGACGGAGTGGGTCTGCTAACTGGAAGGCGATGGCTGTGCCCGCCGTCTCGGCTGTCGCGGTGAATGTCATCGTTGCCAGGACGAACGTGCCCGATGGGTATGTGGGATTGAAGAAGTCCACACCCGCGGCGAAATCGGCATGCCCATTCACGTTGTCACGGTTGTTGGTGAACACATTGGGTAGATCCGCCAGCGTGACAGGCCCGGGCGTGATGCTCTTCACCTGTAGAACGGTCGGGTTGAAGTCCAGGTAGGCACCTACGCTATCAACCTGTTGAGTGCCGGCCTGGACCTCAACGGCAACGTCGAATGTGTCTCCCACGTTGACTGTGGTTGTCTGAGGGACGATTGCCAGCACAACCTGGCCGGCTTGTGTCAGGCTGTCGTTCTGAGGGTTGGCCGAAGACCGGAATGCTGTCACGGGACCGGGGTGGTAGACCGGTGGCAATTCAGACAGGGGCGTGTGAGGCTGCTGGGTGACGAGGTGTTCGGATTGAGTGCCGGCTGCCAGGTGTGCCGCATCGGTGACAGCGATGCCCGGGCCCCAGATTATGGCCAGGCTGATCAGCAAGATGAAGGTGACAAACCGTTGCAGCGGCATTGCCTTGCGCCCTTTCCTGTCACACCTGCGTAGCAATGAAGTCGATGTCACCGATTATGAGGATACCAGAGTCCTACGAAGCTGTCAAATCCAGCCCGGACGGGCTCTTACGGGCATCCCTGGCCCCAGTGGGCTACAACGGCCATGATGTCCCGGATGTCGATAGTGCCATCGTAGACCACATCGTACCGGACATCGTAATCGGGGTTCGCAGCCGGCAGGTGCCACCGGCTGGCAACGAGCTGGAGGTCTGCCGTGTCTACGACGCCAATACCATCCAGGTTGTAGCAAGTCGTCACGGTGCCATCCTCTGTGTGGTCCAGGACAGAGGAGCCAGCAAAGGTCGCGATGCTCTGACGGAGTGGGTCTGCTAACTGGAAGGCGATGGCTGTGCCCGCCGTCTCGGCTGTCGCGGTGAATGTCATCGTTGCCAGGACGAACGTGCCCGATGGGTATGTGGGATTGAAGAAGTCCACACCCGCGGCGAAATCGGCATGCCCATTCACGTTGTCACGGTTGTTGGTGAACACATTGGGTAGATCCGCCAGCGTGACAGGCCCGGGCGTGATGCTCTTCACCTGTAGAACGGTCGGGTTGAAGTCCAGGTAGGCACCTACGCTATCAACCTGTTGAGTGCCGGCCTGGACCTCAACGGCAACGTCGAATGTGTCTCCCACGTTGACTGTGGTTGTCAGGGGAACGATTGCCAGCACAACCTGGCCGGCTTGTGTCCGAACACCACTCTCTGAGATGTCCGTGGACTTCGGTGTGTGCATCGTCTTGAACTGAAGTGCCGCCCCCTGAAGCACGTCTCCGGCCTGCCCAAAGTTGGTTACAAGCAATGAGAAATCGGGGAGAGTTACGACGTCATCCTCGTTGAAGTCGGCCCGGTCATCGTAACCAGGCATACCCTGTCCCTTGGCGAAAGTAGTCGCAAGGATGGAGAAATCTAGCAGTGTGACGACATTATCGTCGTTGGCATCACCCTCACGCAGTGTACCAAAGTCGATGTTGTTGGTGCCCGACCCAAGGGTGATGGTCTTCACGTTCTGGAGGGTGTGGGCGTTCTTGATCTCCGCATCGTATGTTCCGGGAGCGATGCCGGCAACGGTGAACACGCCATTCTCATCCGTCGTTGGATTGAACACGTAGGCCGGCGTTGACCCACCCTGGGCCGTCAGGTTCAGGGTGAGGGGCACACTCCAACCCTGGTCAGGCGGCGCAACCCGGCCTTGCAGAGTCACAGAGCCGTTGATCATGGCTGTGGCCGGTGTGGCGGTGGGTGTACTGGTCGGTGTTGGCGTTTCTGTCGCCGCTGGCGTGTTGGTTGGGGTGGGGGTCAACGTAGATGTCCCGGTCGCTGTCGGCGTGTGGGTTGGGGTGCTGGTCGCTGCCGGCGTGTTGGTCACCGTCGGCGTGTGGGTTGGCGAACTCGTAGATGTCGCCGTCCCCGTTGCCGTCGGTGTGTGGGTTGGGGTGCTGGTGGAGGCCGGCGTGTCTGTGGCCGTTGGTGTGTGGGTTGGGGTGCTGGTCGCTGTCGGCGTGCCTGTCGCCGTCGGCGTGTGAGTGGGCGAACTCGTCGGTGTGGCTGTGGCCGTTGTTGTCGGTGTATCCGTTGCTGTCGGCGTGTTGGTAGGTGTGCTGGTCGGTGCCGGCGTGCTTGTAGCCGTCGGTGTATCCGTTACTGTCGGCGTGTGGGTTGAGGTGCTGGTGGGGGGCGGCGTGCCTGTCGCCGTCGGCGTGTGAGTTGGGGTGCTGGTGGGTGCCGGCGTGTCTGTGGCCGTTGGTGTGTTGGTTGGCGTGCCTGTCGCTGTCGGTGTGCCCGTTACCGTCGGCGTGTTGGTCGGTGTGGATGTCGGCAAGGGCGAGAAGTCCAACTGAAAGGTTCCGATTCCGGTGCCGATGGGCTCACAACTCGCGTTGGCGGTCCCATCACCGTTATCGACGACATTGAACGAGATACCCCAGGGATTCTGGCTCGCGGGCAAATGAATAAAGCAGAATGTTGTGCCCACTGGAGTCCCTGGCGCCTGTACGCTAACGCTCAGCAACTGAAGAGCGTTTGGCCCGGACGCAGACAGTTCGACCGGCGTCTGATCGACTTGGGGCCCGCCATTGCCGCACGACATGCTGTCGATGTAGCCGATGCTAACGCTATCCTTGAAAATGGTTATCCCGTTGAGGTCAACACTGACACCAGGATCGCAAGTCAGTGTGGCTGTAGAGGCCACCTGGAGGCTGATTCCATGGACGGTTCCAGATCCACGTGCGTCAGCAACGTCTGTGACGACGGTGTTGGTCGTCACCTGAGGGGCGGCCGTGATCTTGGTAGCGGCACCCAGGCTTATGGCCAAGACGATCAGAAGGACGATAGTGCTCAGTCGGTGAAGTTTCATTGCGGTAGCCCATCGCGTCACCGGGCCTGCCTCTCAAACAAGACAGAATGCTCATCCTCGTAGAGCAACACCCAGTGCTCAGATCGCCGTGCGTCCTGGATCATGGACTCAGCCCGGCTATCGTCCTTTGGCAACAGCAGATACTTGATGTCATACTTGGCAATGCGCGATTCCCAGTTGTCGTCGTGGAAAGTCAGGATGTAGTCTCGCACAAACGACTCATTGTACAGATGCACCCGGCCATCAATGAACGACCTCTGCTGTGGCCACAGTCGCCATATCAGATAGTCGCCGTAGCCCTGGACATGGAAGATGTTGCCGTGAAGCGGGTGGGCTGCAATGTAGTCCATGGCCCCAACAGGTGTGCTTTCTTCCACCAGTTGTCGGTTCAGGCGGTCTATTGCAAGGCTCGGCCGAATCCAGGGTGAGAGTATGAGGGTGAACCCTACTATCCAGGCCAGAATTGCCCAGTTGAGCCAGGGGTGCGTTGCAGGTGCCCGCTCATGCCGGCCTTCCAGGTGGCGGGTAAACCGATCCACGAACGGCCAGTTACGCATCTTTGTAAGCGGGTCCGGCGCATCGAGCACAACGTCGTGTCGCGCCAGGATCGGGGCAGCGATGAGTGCAAACCAGATGCCACTGCGGACCGCCGCCAATGCGAGAACCGAAAACGTGAGGAATAAGCCCAATTCGGTGAGGTCAAGGCGACGACGAGCATAGAGCAAGCTCAGCATGACCAGGAAGAATGGCCCGAAAAAGATTAACACGTCGCTCATCCGCTTTACGTCAGGCACCTGCCATTCTGTCACAAATACCTGGGAAGCGGGGTCGATCTGTAGTTGACGGACATAGGCAAATACCCGATAGCTCTCTGGATTCACGACCGTGGCGGCCAGCGTTAACCCGAGGGCAACGGCCAGCTTCAGAAGTCTTCTTGGAGGCAGGGTATCTCCTTCCGCGCCTCCCAGCAACCGCCGAATTACTTCAGCCAGCAACACGACTCCTATCATCCCGATCCCTAACACGAACGCCCCGTGCAAATTCACCCACACAATCATCAGCAAGGGGAGTGCCCACAGCCTGTCGCGGCTACCATCCCGGTACGTCCACAGAATCCAGTAGAACACGGCGAAGAAAACGAACGAGTATGTTTGCGGCCGCATGTTACTGTATAGCCCCAGGACGAAAGCGGCCACAAGACTACTCAGAATGGCCACGCGAAGCCGGCGGTTGCCCTTGAGACACAGATCGTAGATGGGGACCAGTGCCATCAAGAGTAGTGCCGTATTGAAAAAGATCAGCAGCGGTAAACCGCCAACCCGATATACCAGGTAGTACAGGACTTCGCCCAGCCAGTTTTGGTATGTGAAAGGTTGGCCAGCCCGTGTAAAAGAGAACAGATCAGTATGCGGGATACTCCGTGAGGTGAAGATGATCTCTCCCACTTTGAGATGCCACCAGAAATCCAGCTTGCGCAACGGATGCATGAAGCCCATCCAGGTAACAATAGCTACCGGGGCCAGCATCCACAGGTGCTTAATTTGGAGCTGCGGTAGGCTTACAGCAAAGGGTTGTGTTCCCGGTCTGATTGTCTGTTGGCTTACACTGTGATTCATAGCTGCAAGAGTCCTAAATCCTCTCAGTCCTACACCTGATTGTCATGCCGCGCATCACAGCAATGAATCTCCCCTGATGTCACCACCACCTCGCTGTAACGGCAAGTGAGCGACGGGCTGAGTCGCCTCGCACCGATTTCCAAGGCATATAATATACCAAGTAGGGTGAATTGTGGCCAGGCAAACATGAAAAACACGCGAATTCGCCGTGAAGTATTGTCCCAGAATACGCCGCATTATTCCCTGGATCTTCACAAACAGCGATCCGAATTCGGAGCAGCAACTTCAGTCGTTCACGCTATTCGAACGTTTGAATCCACTCTTACAAGCACGAAGCATTGTCTGAAAGCCCCACCGTTTCCGCTCTCGTACGCCAGTTTTTCACGTTGCACGCGTAACCTCCTGGTTGACGATACGTCACATTTATAGACGAGTTGACCAGCGCCCCCATGCCCGCTTGCCGGCAAGACCGGACCGGCGCCCTTGCACGACCGCCGTGTGGCCTGCTCACACTTCAGGCCCACAAGGGAAGCCCATTCGTTGCCGGAGGGAGACGCCAGTGTCAACCAAGACTACCCCGAAACAGACGGAAGGCCAGGAGCTCCGGATCGGTGTGCGCCTTCCGTCTTTCGTATGTAGGTGCAGGAGAGAAGGACTGTTCCACAATGCTTGAGCAAATCAGAACGAACGGAGCCCAGAACGGCTCAGTTTCTGTCACGGCGCATGAGTTCCACAACCTTATCTCGGTTATCATTGCAGAGGCTCAGTTGCTGCAGTTGCACTACCCGGCGCACGACCCCAACTACCAGTCGGCGGTGGCGATAGAACGAGCTGGCCGGCGACTGGAGGCCCTTGTCGATCGATTGACCCCTTTGCGGGACACCGTGGCCGTGCCCAACAGGAAGAGGCGGGACGAGGCTGTCCCACAGAATGCGGAGAGCCGGCCACACAGAGTCATCGAACAAGTCACCGACGGTGCAGAGGCTTAAGAGGGATGGCACGCATTCTGGTTGCCGATGACAATCGAGACCTTACCAGGACAATCGAACGCGCACTAAAGCGAGAGGGTCATCAGGTGATAAGTGTTCACACCGGTTCGGAGGCCCTCTCGGGGATGCACCGTTTCCAGCCGGATGTTGTTGTGCTGGACGTCGTCATGCCAGAGATGGACGGCCTCGAAGTATGTCGCCAGGCACGTGCCACGCCGGGGCTTGCGAAGATACCCATCCTCCTCTTGACAGTCAGGCAACACATTGATGATGTAGTGAGAGGGTTCAGGGCAGGCGCCGACGATTATCTCACTAAACCGTTTGATCTGCGCGAACTTACTGTGCGAATCGATGCGCTGCTGCGACGCGCGAACGCCAGCGAGCTGACCGTGAACGAAGTGAAGGTCGGTCCTCTCACTCTAGACTTGACCACAGCTCAGGTTCGTGTGGGCGACCGGATCGAGCAACTGACACCCCGCGAGGCGGATCTCCTCTACTACATGATGCAGCACGCCGGCAGCATTGTGTCCATCAAGCGAGCGCTCCAGGATATCTGGGGATATGCACCAGATGCTGGCAACCCAGACCTGGTACGTGCCCACATCCGCAACCTCCGTGTCAAGATCGAGCCAGACCCCTCCCACCCGATACACATCAAGACAGTGCCCCGGCACGGGTACCTGATTCCATATCGGAACGGTTCCACAGTGACGGGCTGAAGAGTGCAGGTTGACAGCTCGTCAAACCAAAAACATGAAGTTGCGTGTTCCAGGGCACAGGCTGTCCTTCAACCTGCTCACCGTCAGCCCTCAACCTGCCAATCCCTCAACCTTTAGCCTGCTAACGTTCGACCCTCAACCCAGCTTTAGAGTTCGTTCATAGCTCCTTAACGCAACGTTCATGCGATTGCGTACTGGGACGCGGTGTCTCATGATATAATGGGGCCGCAGACTTGGAGAGGCCTGCTGGCATCATGCAGTGTGGGCCGGACTTAACAAGTGCAAACTACCAGTCCCGGAGTAATCGATTCATCCAATCAGGGAGCGGAAAGAACCGACGGCCGGCCGCAAAAGCAAAGGCCCCGAATGGCTGCCACCATCGGGGCCAGAAACACCAGGTGTGCGGGACACCCAGCGCAGCTATTATTATACCACATGGGATTTGCCTGGTCGAGCTGGTCAGTCAGAGCTGTGTGTGGAAGTCACCTCAGCCGGACACGGAGGTCTGGCCGTCGATCCGCTCCCACAATACCTACCATAGGAGGTGTGTGTCATGTTGCTCTTTCTGATTAGCTGGATGCAGGCCCAGGCGAGTGCCTTTCGGCGCGAGGAGGGGCAGGACCTTGTTGAGTACGCCCTGCTGCTTGGCCTGATTGCGCTGATTGCTATTGCCTCGGTGGTGATCATGGGCAACCAGATCAGCACGACGCTCAGCAATCTCGCAAGTACGCTGCAATCCGCGTTGTAGTTAGAGGCCCACTCAGTGGGAAACGGCACCAGGCTGTGGCTATTTGTTACGACACGGAGTTTCCTGATCCATGACGGACTCTAGTCTCCGCCGATTGAGCATGCGGGGTGCCGTCGAATCGGCCAGTGGCGACGTACAAGAGGGCCAGAGTCTGATTGAACTGGCCCTCTTGTTGCCTGTCCTGCTGTTAATCATGGCCGGCCTGTTGGACCTGGGCCGTGCGTTCCAGGCGTATACCGTAGTGGTAAACGCGGCTCGCGAGGGTGCACGCTACGGAGCGTACCACCCAACAGACAGCTATGGGATTTTGGATCGGGTTGAGCAGGAAGCCGCTGGCTCAGGGGTTGATCTGTCGCAAAGCACCGTGATCATCGAGATGACTACCGTCTCACCTGGAGTCCCCATCAAGGTCACAGTCATCTATCAGTTTCAACCAGTGATGGGGCTGATCCTGGGTGGTCAAAGCATCTCGATACGCGGATCCGTTTCCGAAGTTCAGTTTTGAGAACGCAAGATGGAATCCTTTGTCCGTTTTCCCGAGACTAGAGCTGCCAAGGGAGCAGTTTGAAACATGAAACAACGAGGTGGATGCCTGTGGCTTCTCGTAGGCCTGTTTCTGGCTGTCGTAGCCGGCGGCCTGGCCTTTGCGGCCATGTTGAAAGCAACCTCAGCCGAGCCGGCCCAGCAGGCCGAGCCTACGGCCCCGGTCGTAATCGTCGCACGGGATGTACCGCCACGTACCCAGATCATAGCAGAGGATCTAATCACCAAGGAGATGCCACTCTCGGCGATTCCCGCCAACGCAGTACGGGATCAAGAGGCAGCCATCGGCAAAGTCACTACCGCCCAGTTGATCGCCGGCGAGATATTGCTTGAGCCTCGCATCGCCGAACCGGGTCAGCAGGGACCGCAGGTTAGTTTCGACATCGAACCTGGCAAGGTCGTCATGGCCTTTCCCACGGATGATCTGATGAGCCAGTCCGCCATCCTGCAGCCCGGGGACATTGTTGACATCCTGTACTCGACGCGGGTCAGATTCACCAATGCTCAAACTGGAGACTCGTCAGGTGAGACAGAGACAGACATGGTCACATTCTGGGCTCTGCAAAAGGCGCCCATTACGGCCGTCGTGCTGCCGGCTGCTGCCAGAAGCCAAGAGAAAGGAAGCCAGTCTGCATCGAAGCCACTGTCTATCTTGCTAGCACTGGATCCACAAGACGCCTTGCTGTTGAAACATCTCAAGGACACCGGCGGTATTGTCGATATTGTGCTGCGTGCACGTGAGGACGATACTGAATATGAGACAAAGCCTGTCAGCCCAAAGTACCTTAAGCAGAAGTACGACCTGACACCGTGAGGAGATGCCGTGAATACCATTCGCGTACTTGTCGTGGCAGACGCCACTCCGATTCGTGAGGAGATCATCAATTCAATCGAACAGGAACCTGACCTGCAACTGGTTGGCACGGCCACCTCAGCATCTCAGACATGGGCTGCTATCCGAGATACACAGCCGGAAATCATCTTGATCGATGAGACTCTGGGAGATACGAATACACTTGCTCTGATGCGGGACCTGGTAACCAGGAACCCGGAGTTGACGCTGATTGCTGTGACCCGGGATGGACACATGGATTATGTGCGACAGGCCATGCTCGCCGGCGCGCGAGGGTTCGTTACCACGCCCCTGGCAAACGGCGAATTATCACAGGCACTGGGCCAGATCCACCGCCTGGAGCTGACACGGAGGAGCAATCTTGAACCAGAGATGCCGGCACGGCAGCGTGTCAAACAAGGAACCATCATCACCATCTATAGTCCGAAGGGGGGGGTTGGCAAGACAACGCTGGCAGCGAACCTGAGCGTTGCCATTGCACAGCGTACTCATCAGCGAGTTGCTGTGATTGACAATAACCCACAGTTCGGTCATCTAGGCCTGGTTCTCAACGTTCATGCAAACTATAACTTGATGGACATCTTGACGCGCTCGGATGATCTGGACCCTGAATTGGTGGAAGGCATGATGGCCTCTCACGCGTCAGGTATCCAGGTCTTGCTGGCGCCCACAGAGATCGAGCGGGCCGATGCATTTCCCCCCCTGGCGGTGTCCAATCTCCTCTCAAAGCTTCGGACAATGTATGACTGGATCATCGTGGATTCGTGGCCGGTGTTAACCGACAGCACCCTGGATGTGCTTGAGATTGCGGATCGGGTCCTCTTGATGCTGGTACCAGACATCACGTGCCTGCGAGACACAAAGCAGTTTTTCGAGCTGGTAGAATCTCTGAACTACCCGTTGAGCAAATTCGACATCATCGTTAATCGTGCCACGGAGGGCGGACTGGATCGCGAGGCCATCGAGGAAGGTTTGAGACGCAAGATTGCTTTGGAAATTCCCCAGGACGACCCTCTGGTCACGCACAGTCTGAACCGAGGTATTCCGTTGGTCATCAGTCACAAACGAAGCCCGGTCAGTAAAGCAGTTAGACAACTGGCCGATCGGCTCGCTGCGGATAGAGAGAGTCCTGTCACGCAGAATGGACGCCGCCGCGTGTTGAAGCGCTTGTTCGGTGTAGCAGGATAATGAGGCCGGACGAGCCAGCGGAGGCAGAGGAGACAGTATGGCGGATGAAGCAGAGTGGCTGGGGAGCGGGTGTGTGCAAAACCATGACTGGTCACTGAGTAGGCTATGGAGCAGAGATGAGCACAGCAATGGTACTAGCCGCAGTGGGTTACGGTTTTGTCGGGGTAGTCGTTGGCATCCTTCTTAATTGTGCCGGCTGCTGGCTGCTCCAACGTCGTGCCAGTAAGCAAGACTTGCCGTTTCTCCTCCTCTCCCCCGTTTCCCAGCCACCCTGCTCGTCCGCCCCCCTACCCCGATGGATGGTGGTTGTGAGTGGTGCCGGCTTCGTGGGTCTCTGGGTGAAGTATGGTGCTTCGGTGCAGACAATCATCATCAGTGGGTATTTCAGCGTTTTCTTGCTGATTTTTGTTCTAGACATTGCATACAGATGGGTGCCCAATGCGCTGCTATTGCCCACTGCTGTCCTCGTGCTGAGCGTCAGTGTGCTCACCGGGCAGCCACCCCTCGTCCGGGCACTGCTGGGGGGCGTAGTCGGCTTCGTCTGGTTCTATCTCATCGCGATAGCCTATCGCGGCGCGTTGGGGGCCGGTGATGTGAAGCTGGCAGGGCTGATAGGGTTGATGACCGGCTTTCCGGGTGTGGTAACAGCCCTGACCCTGGGAATCCTTGTGGGCGGCGGCAGCGCGGCTCTTCTGCTAATCTCAGGGCGAACGACACGCAAGAGCTACATTCCGTATGCACCGTTCCTGATCACCGGCGCGCTGCTGACGTTGGTATTCGGAACACAGCTTACACCGCAGTTGTCGAGTTTCTCTGGATGGTAGGAGCTACGGACCAATGCTCACCGCTCTGGTAATCGGTGCCACGGCTGCACTCTCGGTGCTACTCATGTTCGTGGGTGCTTTGCGATTCATCGAATCTCAAACGGACCCTGACCAGCGACTTGCCGCTGAGTTGACGCGGCAGAGAAGGGAGGCTGCTAAGGCAGAGCCTCCCGGAAGCCGATCTTTCATTACCGGCCGGCTGGATCGGGCCATCTCGAATCGAGACTTCTCTGACGAATTGGCCCGAGAACTCATGCAAGCCGATTTGCGCATGACGGTCTCCGAATACATCCTGATCCGGGCTGCCGTGGTGTTGGCCGGATTTCTCCTGGGCGTTCTGTGGACTCACAACCCGGGAGCCGGTGTCATCCTGGCAACGTCCGGCTTCTTTCTCCCACGGCTCTATCTCCGGCGCCGACGGACGAAGCGTCTGGAAGCTTTCAACAATCAGTTAGAGGATGTGCTGATGCTGGTCGTCGGAGCGCTTCGAGCGGGCCACAGCTTCCTGCAGGCCCTGAGCATCGTGGTTGACGAGATTCCACCGCCGGCCTCGGACGAGTTCCGGCGAGTCGTGCGGGAAGTTGGCCTGGGCCTGTCGCTACAAGAGGCCCTGGGCAATCTCGTGCGACGGATCGACAGCGATGATCTGGATATGATTGTGACGGCCGTCAACATCCAACAAGAAGTGGGAGGGGAACTGGCTGAAATCCTTGATACAATCAGTGAAACGATCCGCGAACGAGTGAGGATCGAGGGCGAGATCCGTGTACTCACGACTCAGCAGAGGTACACCGGGTACGTGTTGGGGTTCCTGCCAGTCGGGCTCGGGGTCCTTATATACCTTTTGAATCCTGAGTACATAACGCCTCTGTTTAGACCGGGGCCGTTGCTGATTCTGCCTGCCATTGCCCTCGTGCTGGAGTTGGCCGGCTTCTTGATTATCCAACGGATCGTAAACATCGAGGTATAGCCCATGGTAGGAGATGTAGCTCAGTTGCCGCTGCTCGTCAGCATTCTGGTTAGCTCTAGCGTGATCAGCTTCTGGTTGGGCCTGCGACGTCGCAGCCAGGTACGGGAGCTGTTGGACCGCCTTTCGGCGGCGGGGAGCCGACAGACAGTACCCGAGGAACTGGAGATGCAGCAGCCCTTCGTGACTCGTGTTGTCCGTCCGGCCCTTCGCGGATGGGTTCGACGACTGGGCCGAATCATGCCGCACCAGAATGTGGAACGCCTGCAGCGCGACCTGGAGCGAGCCGGCCGACCCAGCGACATGACGGCCAGCGACTTTCTGGGCGTACGCCTCATCGTCGGGCTCGCTCTCGCTGGCATCTTCGCCACGCTGCTCTTTATGCGTGGACAAGGCATCTTACAGATTACCCTCCTTGGTTTGGGAGCCGGCGTGGGTGGATCGCTGATCCCCAACTTTTGGCTCCGCAGCAAGATTCGCGCACGCCAGGACGAGATACGCCGGGGCATGCCTGACGCTCTGGACATGTTGTCAATCGCCGTCAGTGCTGGATTGGGGTTGGATGGTGCGATGCAAACGATCAGTGAGAAATGGGACAACGCGGTGTCTGACGAGTTTGGACAGGCCGTCCGCGAAACCCAGATTGGTGTGCCGCGAGCCGAAGCCCTCCGAGGTCTGGCGCGCCGGGCTGACGTGAAGGAGATGTCGCATTTCATCGCAGTGTTGGTGCAGGCAGACCAGTTGGGATTGAGCATCAGTACTGTGCTAAAGACCCAGTCTGATCAGATGCGGTTGATGCGCCGGCAGCGAGCCGAAGAATTGGCAAACGCGGCCCCTATCAAGATGCTGTTTCCGTTGGTGTTCCTCATCTTTCCGGCGATGTTTGTCGTGATCCTGGGACCGGCCATCCCACGGATGCTCGAACTGTTCCAGCACTTGTAGAGGTTGGAATTGGCAATGTCACTTGCAACCCCACCCAATCACTCGAAGCATGACCAGGGCATCTCTGAGATGGAAGATGCACTACACCGCCGTGGGCTTGAACACCTGCAAGCCGGCGAGTGGGAGGCTGCGGTCGGAGAGTTCTCGAAGCTGGTGGAGCGATATCCGGAGAATGCGGTGTACGCCAGCTTGCTGCAGCAAGCACGTTTGAAGGCCAGACTGGGCGACAATCCACCCCGGCGGCGTAGAGGCCAAAATGCCCTGCGCAGCCGGCGGGTTTGGGCTATCTTGCTCGTGAACCTGGTACTCTGGCTGGCGATTTTCGGCCAGAAGCTCTATGAAGAGCAGATTGTGCCCAGCCTCCAACAGCGTCAGGCAGCCATGCAACGGCAGGCGCTTCTGGAGGAGGGTAGGCAACTCCTGATTGCTGGAGACCTTGAACAGGCAAAGGGACGTTACATGGAAGTGCTGGCGAGCAGCCCCGACAACAAGGCTGCTCAGGCAGCGCTGCAGGAAATCAACCGGCAGCAGCAACTGGCCCAGTCGTATGAAACCGCGCTCACGCTGATTGAAAAAGAGGAATGGGAGCGAGCCCTGGCGATGCTGGAGGCCATTCGCCAGGAAGACCCCAGTTTCCGAGATGTTCAAGACCAGATCGAGCGGGTGCGTAAGATTCGCGACCAGGCAATGGCGTTTCAGGAAGCCCACCAGCTCCTCGAATCCGGTGACGTGCAGCGGGCGACCGAGCAGATCCTGCTTCTCAGGGAGACAGCGCCTGACTACAAACCAGAGGCTGTAAATAAACTGCTCGTCCAGAGCTACATGAAGCAGGCCGAAACGGCGTTGTCAGAAGTGGTGCAAGGCACAACCCGCGACATCGACCAGCTTCAAACGGCCATTGGGGATCTTTCCAGGATCGTGCAAGGCACCACCGCAGAAATCGAGCAGCTTAAAGAAGCGGTTCGATTCTTCGCCAAGGCGCTGGAAATCGATCCATCAGATCCGAAGGTTGTGAGAGAAAGCGAACTGGCACAAGAGTACCTGGCCGGCCTGGAAGCGTATCGCAGTGGGAGTTGGGAATTGGCTAGCATGCATCTGGCGAACATCTACCCTATGGCACCCGGATACAGCAATGGGCGCGCGGCCGAACTGCTGCAAGCTGCATACGTCGGGAGCGGCAACCGCTATCACGAAAAGGGCGACGACAAGCGGGCGGCGGAAAAATATCGCCAGGCCATTGCCCTTGGCCTGGCCGGCGATGGCCGGCCGATGCCCAAGCGGGCTGAACAGTTGCTGCAGAAGGCTGATAACCTGGCCCGACAAGGACGATATGGGGATGCCGTCATCGTGTACGGTGATATTCTGATCATCATGAACTTCCCGGCAGTTGGAAGCAATAGCAGCGGACCAACGGTCGATGAACTGATGCGTGGGGAATTGCTGTCGCTGAGGACGTCGCGGGAGGAGGAGATCAGCAAGAAGACCAACGAAGCCGTAGTGCCGGAAATGCAAACTCCTATGCAGGAGGAGGCTGTCAGCGATGGGCCTACGACTACACCGCCGGTCGAACTGTACGTTGTCCGCCCCAACGACACGCTTAGCGACATCGCACGCCGGTACAATACGACGGTTGCTGCATTGCTCAGAGCCAACGACATCATCCAGAATCCAAATCTCATTCGACCAGGCTGGCGGTTGCTGATTCCGCCATCGTAGAATCCTGTTTGATGGAAAGTGAGGAAGTCTCGTGTTAGGCCGACATCGTACGAGAATCAGTGAACCAGGGCCACAAAATGGACCAATCGATCTGGGATCGCGGCTCGATCAGGCGCGATTGAAGGAACGAGAGACTGTCGATGACACGTTTCGGGGCCTGCGGAAGCGAGTTCAGGAGAAACTGATTGCCGAACTCGACCCGCGGATGGACCTCTCCGACACCGACATCGTTCGACAGACGATCAAAGATCTGTACGAGAGTATCCTTGAGGCAGAGAACGTTGTACTTAACCGGGTAGATCGCGATCGCCTGTTCGAAAAGATCGTATCTGAGATTCTCGGTTACGGGCCGCTGGATCCACTCCTGGCCGATGAAAGTATCACAGAGATCCTGGTGAACGGCCCGAATCAGGTTTATGTAGAACAGGGAGGCAAGCTTCACCGAACCAACACGCAGTTCGAGGATGAAGATCACCTCATGAAAATCATTCTGCGGATGGTGGCCCCTTTGGGCCGGCGCATCGATGAAAGCCAACCCATGGTTGACGGGCGGTTACCCGACGGATCCCGGATCAATGCCATCATTCCTCCACTGTCGCTGGTCGGGCCTGTGCTATCGGTTCGGAAGTTCGCTACGGACCCGTTCACCGTCGAGGATCTGATTAGTTTCGGGACGATGACTCCGGAGATAGCGGAATTCCTGAAGGCGTGTGTGGTCGCTCGTCTGAATACTGTTGTCTCCGGCGGTACCGGCGCCGGAAAGACGACGTTGTTGAATGTCCTGTCTAGCTTTATTCCCCACGATGAACGGATCATTACCATCGAGAACGCGGCTGAGTTGCAACTTCACCAGGAGCATGTGGTGACCCTGGAGGCCCGATTGCCGAACATTGAAGGCAAGGGGGAGGTCACGATTCGCGATCTGGTGATCAACGCACTGCGCATGCGCCCTGATCGGATTGTGGTGGGTGAGGTCCGGGGCGGTGAGGCGCTGGACATGCTACAGGCAATGAACACCGGCCACGACGGCTCCTTGACAACGGTCCACTCCAACGGGCCACGGGATACGCTGCGTCGTATTGAGACGATGGTACTGATGGCCGGGATGGACTTGCCGCTCCGCGCCATCCGGGAGCAAGTCGCTTCAGCCCTTGATATGGTGGTGCACGTCGCCCGGCTCCGAGACGGCAGTCGGAGGATTGTCAACATCTCAGAGGTTCAGGGCATGGAGGGTGACGTGATCGTGATGCAAGACATATTCGTTTTCAAACAGACAGGTTTTCAGCAAGGACGCGTACTCGGGAAGCTGAAGCCCGTCGGTGTCCGGCCCAAGTTCATGGAACGTCTCGAGGCGGCCGGCATTTTCCTGGAGCCCTCGGTGTTTGGTATCGATGCGCAGGCTTTCCAACGGCGGTTTTGAGGCTCACCCTTGCGACGGATCAGCCCATGACGAACCACTCCAGGGAATCTGGACAAGCATTGATAGAGTACACCATCTCGGTGGTGATATTTCTTGCATTGACCATCGGTGTCCTCGACCTTGGCCGGGCAGTATACGGTCAGAACATACTGGCATACTCTGCCCGAAGGGGCGCACGCTACGCTCTTACTAATCTCAACGACGTCGCGGGTATTGAAGCCACTGTCAAGCAGTACATGTTTGGCCTGAACCCGGATCTGGCTACTGTGACGATCACAACTGACGTGAACAATGGGTGGGTGGATGTAGAAGTAACCTACCCGTACACAGCGATGACGCCGTTTATCACAGATTTCATCGGGACCAACGGCTCTATCACCCTGCGGAGTAGAACTCGCATGTATCAGTGAGAGAAAGAAGGTGTACCATGTGGCACAAACTACGCTGGTATGCTCAGTCTGAGCGCGGTAGTGCACTCATCACTTATACCGTGCTACTCGTCGTCATGTTGGGTTTCCTGAGTATGGTTCTGGATGGAGGCTATGCTTTTGCACAGCATCTACGCATTCAGAATGCTGCCGACGCCGCAGCGGAGGCCGGATTTCGCATGTACGCAGTCGGTGGCACATCGACCCAGATCGATAACGAGATCCAGACTTACGCCGGGGCCAATGGCGCCGACTCAGTCCAGTGGCAGTGGGTAACCACGCCGGCCGATCCGTGTGCCTCCACCGACTGCCTGCAGGTTAGCGCCTCTCGAACGTTCTCCACATTCTTCGGGGGTATCGTCGGTATTGATACATTGACTGTAGCGGCCGGGAGTATCATCTACGGCACCGGCGTGGCACAGCACGACAATCTCTGGCCCATCGCCTTTCAGTGGGAGGGATACGTCCTGGGTGAGGAAGAGTGGTGGAATACCCCGGAGCGACACTTCGATGTCGATTCTTTTGGCGAGGACAGCGGCGGCCACCACGGCCACGGAGGAGACGGGGGAGACAAGGGACACGGAGAAAGCGGACATGGAGGACACGACGGCGGAGGAAGCTTCAAGCGCCTGTACCACAAGCACCAATTCGATAGGACCTACGGCAACGAAATTGATATCATGGGGTTCGCCGATTTCAAGTGGGCACAGGCGATGCAGAATGTCTACGCCAACAACCACAGGATTTCCATCCGCTTCAAGCATGTGTGCAACGCTGCCGGCAGCTTCGACATCAAGTTCAACGGTATGGATTCCATTACCGGCGTCTGGCCGGGCGCAGCGGGGGAGCTTGAGTGGGTTGTCCAAAACAAGTACATCTCAGACCTGGAGCACATCTACCTGGTGCCATTCAACTTGAACCTGCTGCGTGGAACTCAGCCCGGGCCGGTCAAAGACGACCCCATCGAGCGTGACTACGCCTATACGATGCAGATTTATGACGTGGATGACAATAACAAGCTCGTATGGGAGTTCTCAATATACGAGCATGTCGATAAGGGGGCCGAGCGATGCCAGTGCAGAGGCATAGAGGGACCTCCATTGACGGGGCATAGTTGGACGTGGATAGACTTCGATGGAGGGACTTCGAGCGACCAGGAGCTTGCCGACGCAATCTGCAACCCAGACACCAGCCCACTGCTATCGATCGACGATACGGTGACTCAGATTGCCGGCGTCAGCAACACCCAGGCAGTCCGCGATTGCCTGGATCAGTGGCTGAACCAGGAAGTCTACGTGCCGATCTATGATACGATCATCGGCGAGGGTCCAGACGCCCAGGCCCACATCGTCGGCTTCGCCGTGTTTATACTGGACAGCTACGACCTGACAGGCGACGCAGGCTATATTCACGGCCATTTCATCGGGTCCATAGAGAGTGGCCCAGGCGGTGGTGGACCCAATTATGGGCTGCAGATTCTCAAGTTTGCTCAGTAGCTGCTCGCTTGAGGTTGCTCCTCAGCCGTTTTCGCCGGATCGTTCGATCCAGCCCGCGAGGAGGTCTGGCGCTTGTCCTAAGGATTGAGAATCAAACAACTTACGCCTTTGCTCCCGCCGGATTGCCAAATCCGGCGGCTTGTGGCCTGGATTTGGCAATCCAGGCCGAGCGCAACAGGTAAGTTATTTGATCCCGATTCCTAAGGTCCCTCCTGAGCCCGTCGAAGGGCCTGCCGAAGGGATCCGGCAGTCAAGCGAGTGAAATCGAAGGGTTCGCCGCAGCAATGAACGCATACAACGTGACACGAAACCAAACGCTAGTCACGCGGGGGACCATCGCAGACAATGTGTGGAGCCGCCTCCGGGGGCTAATCGGGCATCGGCCCCTGGAGGCCGGCGAAGGGCTCATGATCAAGCCATGTAATAGCATACACACGTTCTTCATGGGCTTCCCAATCGACGTAGTGTATGTTTCAGAGGACGGTGAAGTGGTGGGCCTGGCGGAGCGGCTCGTACCCTACCGCATTGGGCCCATCGTGCGAAAGGCCAGCTTCGTTTTGGAGCTGCCGGCGGGAACGATCGCGAACACGGCAACACAACCTGGAGATCGAATCATCATAAATGCCAACGGCGATTAGCGAGTGATGGAGCGTACAGCGACGGTTGTAC
The DNA here is from genome assembly GCA_964532665.1 of uncultured Anaerolineales bacterium. Lineage (GTDB taxonomy): Bacteria > Chloroflexota > Anaerolineae > Epilineales > JAANWY01 > CAZHMV01. The sequence continues at coordinate 15,473 of CAZHMV010000030.1, read as the reverse complement.
AGGTTATGCATCGAATCCGACGTCATCCGGGTTATCCGCGCCTGGTTCGTGGGTTTCTGGGCGTCGTTGTGATTCTCCTGGCGTTCCAGGTAGTCCGGCTGTGGCATACCATGGATCGGGGAGCGCCCGGCACGGTTGACTTCAGCGCGTATTGGAGTGCCGGCCAGTTGCTGAGACGCGGCGAGAACCCGCACGACTTTGAGAAACTGCTCTCCATCGAGGTGGGGCGCGCGTACTCCGATCCGCTGGCACTCGGCATGTGGAATCCGCCGTGGTTGCTGGTTTGGCTGTTTCCCCTCTTCCTGGTGGACTTTCGCACGGCTACATTGATCTGGCTGGGCGCGAACCTTGCTATTGTGCTGCTGGCCAGTACTCTGCTGTGGGCTATCTTTGCTCCCCATCACAGGCAGAAAGTGGCGCTGGCATGGATCACCGGCGTGGTCTTCGCACCCGCCCTCATGACCCTGCGCCAGGGCCAGGTCAGTGGACTCACCTTGCTTGGTATGGTTGGATTCTTGTTCTTCATCACAAGAAGACAGGACTTCGTTGCGGGCGCCTTCCTGGCCCTTGCCACAGCCAAACCCCATACGGTGTATTTGGCGGGTATTTTGCTGATGTGGTGGATCATCGTGGAGCGACGGTGGAGAGTGCTCGGTGGATGCCTGAGCATCATCGCGTTATCCGGCTTGCTCCTCGCGACCCTTAGGCCAACCTGGATCATCGACTACCGGGTTGCCCTGGAGAACCCGCCGACCTACTGGGCCACGCCGACCATCGGTGGCGCCTTGCGCGGTCTGGCGGGAATCCAGAACCTTCAGGTGCAACTGCTGGCTCCGGCAGTGACCGGGCTACTCGTGGTGGCTTACCTGCTCCGAAGAAGGCCGGCCATCGCGTGGAAACGGACAATGAGCCCCGTCCTTCTCCTATCTGTGGCAACTGCGGCTTATGCATGGCCTTACGACCAGATCGTGTTGCTCATACCTTACGTGCAACTGATCACCTGGCTCTACGACGATGCGTCCTGGACCAGAAGCCAGAAAGCCATCGTAGCCGGCGGGCTGATTCTGCATTCCGGTGTTCTGATTGTCCAGAACCTGCTGAAGGTCAACGGCGTGTACCAATTCTGGACGCCGTGGATCCTTGGGAGCACATACGCCTACGCCTGGTGGCACAGACATCAGGTCACTACACCAGGGGGCGCAACCCTGGCCATGGCATCGACAGACAAGGCCGGCTGGCCGAAGCGTTGGTTGTCGCCCTGGTGACACTCAGGAGATTGCCATGAGACCCGTTAGCGAGCCAGTACCGGAACATGCGATGCAAATCCCCCTGTCCGATCCAGATGCTGCTCTGGAGTTTTGTCGCGCGTTAGCCGGAGCGCTGAACGGGCGGGTACATGAAGGAGCTCTTGCTATCCCGCGCCGGCAGAACGGCTATGTGAGATCCACGCAGACCAGGCCTGAAATCTCTGTCGTGCTGCCGGTATTCAACGAGGAACAGAATCTGCCCGTGCTGTACGAGCGCTTGAAGGCAGTTCTGGATGGCGAAGGCCTGACGTACGAGATTGTCTTCGTAGATGATGGGAGTAGTGACGGCAGTACAGCCATGCTGTGGAAACTGGCCGAGATGGACCCACACGTGAGAGTTGTGGAGCTGGCACGGAACTTCGGACACCAGGTTGCCATCAGCGCCGGCCTGGATTTCGCCCGGGGTGACGCCGTCATCGTCATGGATGCCGATCTGCAGGACCCGCCCGAGGTGCTGCCACAGTTCATCGCGGAGTGGCGCGCCGGCAACGACGTAGTCTACGCCATCCGCGAACGGCGCAAGGAGAGCTGGCCGAAACGCATGGCGTATACCGCCTTTTACCGCATGTTGCGCAAGGTGTCTAACGTGGAGATCCCGCTGGATGCCGGCGATTTCTGCATCATGGACCGCAGAGTGGTGAACCTGCTGCAATCCATGCCTGAACGGAACCGCTTTGTACGCGGTATCCGCAGTTGGGTCGGATTGCACCAGACGGGCCTGTCCTACGAGCGACAGGCGCGGTATGCGGGCCGGCCAAAATACACCTTTGGCCGGCTGATGCTCCTGGCGCTGGACGGGTTCATCTCTTTCTCACACACGCCACTGCGCGTGGCCTCCCTGTTGGGGCTCAGCATCTCCCTGCTATCCTTTCTGCTGGCCGGTTTCTACTTCGTCAAGAAGCTGACCACTGGCCTGAGTCCGCCAGGTTTCGCTACCCTTGTTGTCTCCATCTTCTTCCTGGCCGGCATTCAGCTCATCACCATCGGGGTCATGGGCGAATATGTCGGTCGGATCTTTGACGAGGTGAAGCAGCGGCCGCTCTACATCGTGCGCCGGGTGACGGGAGA
>CAZHMV010000030.1:0-12998 GCA_964532665.1 uncultured Anaerolineales bacterium | reverse complement strand
TCTTTGACGAGGTGAAGCAGCGGCCGCTCTACATCGTGCGCCGGGTGACGGGAGATAACTGTGAATGGTGAATGAACAATTGCAAATTGCCAATTATCTCGATCGCCGAAGGTCCCTGACCGAGCCCTCTCGCCTCGGTCAGAGACCTTCGCCCATCACAGTGTCAATTCTGAATTGGTGGACACGTTGAACAGCGAGATTTCGTTTCTTCGGATAGCCGAAAAACGTGAGAGCGATAAGCGCCACGCCTCCGTAGCGCTCTCACGGCGTTTCGTCAGCTTGCTCATGGCTGTGGCTGTCGTTGCGCTGACAGTCAATGTGCTCACGCTGACGACGTACCCTGCCATCCACACCGACGAGGCATGGTACGCCAACCTGGCACAGAACTGGCTCGCGACCGGTAGCCGCTGGACCACATTGGACATCGGTGCCTTTCCAGACGGGCGTGGGCAGGGCACAACTACGCTGGGCGCCGTGCCGACCCGGCTGGCTATTCAGGCGTGGGGCCTCAGCTTGAAGTCGATTCGGCTGCCCAGCTTGCTGGCCGGCCTGGCCCTGCTGGGCGTGGTAGCCGGCGTTGGTAGCCTGCTCTGGCCAGGACGTAGTGGGCCATTGGCCTCATTGGTCCTGCTGACGCAGCCGCTGTTCCTGCTGGGCAGCCACCTGGCACGACCGGAAATCTGGCTGGCGCTGGTGGTGCTGCTGGCGCTCGGGTGCAGCGTGCTGGGCTGGAAGCGCAACCAACTGGCGTGGGACGTAGTCGCCGGCCTGCTGGCCGTGCTCGCGGTGGAGATTCACCAAAATGGCACCGTGTTTGCCGTCGGCCTGGCGGTTGCCTACCTGGTTCGTTACGGCCGAGCGGTGCTCAGGCAACGAGGTAGCCTCGCCTTTTACGGTACGAGCCTGCTGGGCATGATGGCTTACCTCTATCGACATGTTGACTGGTTGCTACCGGACCAGGGAAGTGGCAGCGCCGGCGGGTTTGGCGCACACGCTTCCCACTCCATGCCGCTCCTGTCGGACAACCCGCTTCAGTGGGTTGTGAACGAACTGGTTCGCTACCTGCTTTACTTTGGCAAGGAGCCGCTGGCGGCGCTGCTGCTCGGTCTGGGCATCGCCGCGGCGTTGCGCCGGCGTGGCATGGCCGATCGCGTGCTCCTGGCGTGGCTGGCCGGCAGCGCCCTGGCCATGATGCTGCTCGTCAGCCACAAGCTGGAAACCTATCTACTGCCCATGCTGAGTGTGGGAGCGCTGTTGGTAGGACACGGAATGGCTGACCTACTTGAGAGAGAAGGCGCAAGGGGTCGGCAGGCCGTAGCACTGACCTTTGGCGTGCTCGCCCTACCACTCCTGCTCACCCTCGGCGAGAGCGGGACCAATCAGACGGCGCAACTGCAGCGCGAACTGCAGGCGGCCGTTCCCTGTGAGCGGATCCTAGGCCCTAACCGATATTGGCTGGCCTTCTCCGATTGCGACTTTCGCTCCTGGGACGTGGTGAGCCATTACCATCACCTTCGTGGTACATCCTTTGAAGAAAGCATGGCCGCCATCCGGCCCGATTACCTGCTCATCGACAGCACCATCGTGAGCAAGCTGCGAGACGACTTCGAGATGGGTAGCCAGGCGGGAAGCTACTACGCCCTGCCCAGGGAAGATTTCCAGCGCTTTCTGGATGAACGGACGACGCTTGTGCGGTGGATTGCGACGCCGGCCCACGACGCCATCCAGGTTCGAGAGGTTCATTGGGACAGGGAGTCGTGATGCGGATTGTGATGCTCAATAACGAGTTCCCACCCCTGGGTGGCGGCACAGGAACCGTCAACCAGGCCCTGCTGCGACGCTTTGCACGAATACCGGATCTCGAAATCGATCTCATCACGTCTGCGCCGGGTAAGCAACAAGAGCGAGAGAGGTTTGCGCAGCGCATCAGAATCTTCAAGGTGCCGGTGAACCGCCAGGACATCCACCACGCCTCTAACCGCGAACTGCTCACCTTTGCCGCTCGGGCCTTGCCTCTTGCTCTCAGGCGACATCATGCACGCCCTTACGACCTCTGCTTTGCCTGGAGCGCTGTGCCGGCTGGGGCGGTCGCGCTGGCGCTGCGCACGCTGGTGGGCTTGCCCTATCTTCTGCGGGTCTGCGGGCCGGACATCCCCGGTTTCGAGCAGCGCTACGGGATGTTGTACCCGATCCTCTCGCCGGTCATCCGCGCCACGTGGCACGGCGCTGACGCAGTGGTAGCAAAATGCCAGGATGAGGCCGACATGATCCGCGCAGTTGACCCTGACGTAAGGGTTGCTATCGTGCCAAACGGCGTCGATGTGACGACCTTCCGTCCTGGCGACGCCATTCCCGACGATGGTCCGCTCAGTCTGCTCTGCGTGGCACGTCTCATCGAGCGGAAGGGGCAGCATTATCTCATTGAAGCCGTAAAGCGACTCACCGATGAAGGCATCGCTGTGACGCTCGACCTAGTGGGCACAGGGGACGCGCTGGACACCTACCAGGCGCAGGTCCGCTCCCTGGGGCTGGAAGACAGAGTGCGTTTCGCCGGCTACGTGCCGCGCGACGAGATCGCGGCCCACTACGCATCCGCCCACGCCTTCGTGCTTCCGTCATACAACGAGGGCATGAGTGTAGCCACCCTTGAAGCCATGGCGGCCGGCCTTCCGGTGGTTGTGACACGCACCGGCGGCACGGCTGAGCTGGTCGCAGACGGCGTCAATGGCCTCACTTTCGACTGGGCCGATGTGGACACCCTGACTGCCCACCTGCGCCGGCTGTCGGCAGACCGCGCGCTGGCCCGGCGCATGGGCGCCGCCTCCCGCCTCCGCGCCGAACGATTCTCATGGGATAAAGCCGCCGGTAGCTATCTGGAGATGTTCGAGCAGATGGTCGCGCCTGTCTCCCGACACACTGAGAAGCCTCGGCTTGCCGATGGCACCCTCTGAAAGGACAGGAGAAACAACTTCATGTGCGGCATCTGTGGCCAGGTAAACACCGATCCTACGCGCTCCGTTGATCGAGCCGTGTTGGAGCGTATGAACGCTGTCATTCGACATCGAGGACCGGACAGTGACGGATTCTACGTGAATGGCAACGTCGGCCTTGGTGCGCGCCGGCTGGCCATCATTGACCTGGTGAGGGGCAACCAGCCGATATCCAACGAGGACGACACCGTCTGGATTGTCTTCAACGGCGAGATCTACAATTATCCGGAACTCCGTTCCCGACTGCAGGCCAGGGGGCATCTCTTCCGCACCAACAGCGACACTGAAGCGATTGTCCATCTGTACGAAGATCATGGTCCAGCCTGCGTAGATTACCTGCGGGGGATGTTCGCCTTCGCCATCTGGGACGAGAAGCGGCGTCAATTGCTGGTAGCCCGCGACCGCCTGGGACAGAAACCCCTCTACTATGCCGAGTACGACCAGGCCTTGTTGTTTGGCTCCGAGTTGAAGTGCATCTTGCAGTACCCGAGCATTCCACGTGAGGTGGACGTGGAGGCCATCCACCACTACCTGACGCTGCAATATGTCCCCGATCCGTGGACAACCATCAAAGGTATCCGCAAGTTGCCACCGGCTCATCGTCTCATCTGGCGCGAGGGCCGCATCCGGATCGATCGGTACTGGGACCTGACGTACGAGCCGAAGTGGGAGCTGCCGGAGGTGGAATTGAAGGAGGCCGTGCGGGAAATCGTCACCGAGGCAGTGCGCATACGCCTGATGAGCGACGTACCGCTGGGTGCTCACTTGAGTGGCGGCATTGACTCAAGCATTGTGGTAGGGTTGATGGCCGGCATGATGGACCAGCCGGTCAAGACGTTCTCCATCGGCTTCGAGGAGGACGCGTTCAGCGAGCTGTCCTATGCCCGCCAGGTGGCCAGGAAGTTCAATACCGATCATCACGAGTTCATCCTCAAACCCGACGCCCTGGATGTATTGCCCAGGCTGATACAGCACTTCGACGAGCCCTTCGCAGATCCGGCGGCGATTCCCACCTGGTACCTGGCACAGATGACACGCCAATATGTGACAGTGGCACTGAACGGTGACGGGGGTGACGAGGCTTTTGCCGGCTACCAGCGCTACTACGGCGATCTCATCGCTGACGCTTACCGGCTGGTGCCCGGTTCTCTACGCCACGGGCTGTTGGATCGGCTGTTGCACGGACTGCCGGTGCAGGCCGACCGGCCTATGGAGCGTAGTACCCTCATGGCGTTGCGTCAGCTTGCTCAGGCAGCCGACATGCCCCACTCGGCCAGTGTGGCGCGGTGGGGAACCTACTTCAACGAGGCAGAGAAACGCACTCTCTACAACGACGATATGCGACAGGCAATCAACGGCACAGCTTCAGCCACGTTGCTGACAGAGGCATTCCGTCGTGCCAAAGCCACCGGCAGGTTGGACCGTACGTTGTACACCGATGTGCAAAACTACCTGCCCGGCGCACTGCTGCCCAAGGTGGACCGTACCACGATGGCCCACTCCCTGGAAGCCCGCTCGCCGTTCCTGGATCACGAGGTAATGGAATTGGCGGCTCGTCTTCCCGTACAATGGAAGGTGAAGAGGCAACGAACCAAGCGGATACTGCGTGAAGTCTTTTCAGATCTGCTGCCGGCGGAAGTGGAAAAACGGGGCAAAGTGGGATTTGGTGTGCCACTGGGCTTATGGTTCCGTGGCCCTTTGTACGATGCTACGAGAGACTTGCTACTCGCACCTGATACAAAACTGCGCACCTATCTACGGACGGATGAAGTAGCCCGCTTGATCGAGGACAACAGACGGGGCCGGGCGGATAACGGCAAGCGTATCTGGACGCTGCTGAATCTCGAGGTCTGGCTGCGCCAATACGAGGCGAATCATTCTCCAACTACCAATTGAAGTGCCTCACCGGATGTAGAGAACAATGAATCGACCGAAGATCAGTTACATTGTTGCCTCCTACAATCACGAAGAGTATGTAGGAGACCTTCTCCAATCGGTTTTGACTCAAACCTTTACCGATCTAGAGCTGATCGTAGTAGATGACGGATCATCAGACAACACAGCACAGATTGCTTGTGAAATCGCCTCAGCGGATCCGCGCATTCGAGTCTACACCCAGGCCAATATGGGGGTGGTGAGAGCACGGAATCGAGGCATTCGTCAATCGCTTGGCGAATATGTCTCGGTCATTGATTCCGATGATCTACTGCCGCCGGAGCGTACGAAATGGATGGTGGAGGCACTTGATGCTAACCCGCAGGCATCGTTGGTGTATGGTGACGCATGGATCACCGATCGGAATGGCAATCGACTCGGGCGGTTCTTCGAAATCTATCCTCCGGTGCCTGGTGACTTTAGTGTTGAACTGTTTTCAAACTATTGTTTCGTGCCGGCAGTCTCCGTTATGTTTCGGCGTTCTGCCTTTGACAAATCGGGACCCTTTTGGGGACCTGGGCCGAACACCGACTATCTTAAATGGATTGAGTTGGGGCTGCTCGGTGAAGCTATTTGCCTGTTTGACAAGCAACTAGGCTACTGGCGATTGCATGGGAAGAATGCATCAACACCGCCGGCAGCAGAGCGCGTTCAACAGTACGAAGACTTGCGCAAAGCCCTTCAGCATCTTGCTCACCGGCATCCGGAACTCGCGCGACGGATTGGCGAGAAGCGTTTGCAGTGGCGCTACGGTCGCTGTCATTTCATGGGAGCCTTCTACGCCGGGTTAGAGCGTTCCTGGACTCATGCCCGGCCTCACTTCGCCATGGCTTACAGCTTCGACCCTTCGCTTCTCTATGCAGCGGCGTGGGTCTCAACCTTACCTGCTGTTAATGTGATCAGTACGCCATTTTATAGGCTCGCGGCACGAGTTCACAGCCTGTACTAGCACAGGGAGGCCGAGTTGATGCAAGTCCAGTTGGAGGATAGTCCTTGTCCGCTAGGCTGTCCGGCACATGATGAAATTGTTCTGATGGGTAACGACCGTTGGCATAACCTTCCCGGAGAGTTCCAAGTGGTAAGATGTTGCACGTGCGGATTGATGCGGACCGACCCACGGCCGACGATCGAGACGATTTCCTTCTACTATCCAGATGACTACCAACCGCACGCGGGCATTCAGGTCAATACCGGGTCGGTACAACTGCTATACAAGCGTGCAGCGCATTGGTTGCTTAACATCGAGCGCCTGCCGCCTATTCAGCCCGGCCGTATGCTCGAGTTTGGTTGCGGCTCGGGAAAGTTCTTGCACCGGATGGCCAAGCAAGGATGGGAAGTCGAAGGCATCGAAATCGCAGGCGCGCCGGCCAAGACAGCTCAGGCTCTGGGCTACACCGTGCACATCGGTGCTCTAGAGAGAGCACCAGACCCATCTCACTCCTATCACCTGGTGGTTGGCTGGATGGTTCTAGAGCATTTGCATGACCCGGTCAAAGCGTTGCGCAAGCTTTGGAACTGGACGTACCCGGGGGGATGGCTGGTGGTATCGGTGCCTAATGCAGCTTCCCTGGAGTTTCGGTTTTTTGGTCCCGCATGGTATGCTTTGGAACTTCCAAGACATCTCTATCACTTTACACCCGGTACTCTAGGGGGAATGCTAGAGGCTGCTGGTTGGCAGGTGGAGCGGATTCTCCACCAGCGTACGCTGGCCAACCTGGCTGGCAGTGTAGGCTACGTGTTGCAGGGTTCTAGGTATGCCAATAGACTAGCAAGCTTTACGAAAAACCTTTTGGGGTTCCATTCCAGTAGTCCGGCACATATTCTGACATACCCACTTGCATTTCTCCTTGCCCTATTCGGCCAGACTGGTCGCATGACGGTTTGGGCGAGAAAACCAGATATTGAGACCTGAGAACTGACAGTGTGCCCACGTCAATTGCAAGTTGCCGCCTCGAGGGCAATGGAGACGCTAGAAAACGGTCACTCTTGCCGTCTATGGACCTGGTTATGAGTTTTGAGCGACGGACCAATAAGAAGTTAGCTATCTGGAACGCCCTCAAGATTGCTCTGGCGATTGCCCTGGCTGTTTTCGTCTTCTCCCGCACCGACTTGAATGAACTGCGAGCACTCACTCGACGCCTTTCTATACCGTGGGTGCTAACTGGCATTCTTGCTTTCTGCGCTGTCACCTGGTTTAGTGCACGTCGCTACTGGATTCTAATTGGACGTCAGATCGAATTCTCGGAACTGTTGGGCATTGTGATCCTGCAAAGTGCTCTAACAAACTTTGTTGCCAGTGGTGCGGGTGCAGCTTCATACGTTGGTGTGTTGCGAGGCGAACATCAGCTTAGAGTCAGCAAGGGAGTGATGTCACTATTGCTGGCCAAGGTTGGCGACTTACTGACCATATGTTTGGCCTTGACGCTATCTATGTGGATGGTGTGGGCACAGATAGTCCCTCTACACCGCTTTGTTCTGACCCTACAGGCAGGTATAGCGGGTGGCTTGCTTGCTTTCCTGCTTGCTACTGCCCTGCGGGAACAATTCATCACGCTGATTAGCCATTTGTTACATAGGTTGCACTGCAGCTACACCGCCCTTTTCGATCGAGCTTTGATGACGCCCTTCGCTTTGGCAGATCAAGACTCGGGAAGACCGTACTCGGCGGTTGCTCTCTGGATTGCGTACTCGTGTCTTGTCCTAGCATCTATGATTGCGTGGACCTATTGCTTTGTCCGGGGCTTTGCGCTTCCAATTGGCCTTTGGCCTGTCGTTCTTGTGGTGTCACTAACACAGTTGATGGCAATTGTCCCTATCCAGGTCTTTGGTGGCCTTGGTGTATACGATGTGACGAGCATGTACCTGTACAGTCTATTTGGTCTCAATCGATCTGAAATTGCGGCCATGCTCGTGTGGTTACGTGTCGTTTTGTATTTGCTCAATTTGCTGACGTTGGTCTATCTGCCCCTGGCAGCTTACCGGAAGCACGAGGCAGATACTCAATCGTTTGGACAAGGCTGCACTCGCATCACTCATGATCATCCTGCAGAACGAAGCGGTGCAGAAGACTGAACCAATTCAGGCTAGAGATCACTGACAGGTGGACGGCTGGCAAAGATGACAAAGGGATTTCAGAACAACCGTCTATTCAAATGGAGCATGGTGATTGCCTGGTTGAGTATCCTTGGCTGGCTAACCATCCGGCTGGCCGACCGGGCAGTGCTGCCGATGTACGATTTTCTAGAGTACTGGGCCGCCGGCCGGCTCTTGCTGACGGGCAACAACCCTTACTCGCCAGAGCAACTCCTGGCGCTGCAACAATCAATTGGCTGGCCTTGGGGCGGCCCCCTGATGATGTGGAATCCGCCCTGGACACTCTTCTTCGTGATCCCTTTCAGTTTGCTGAGTTTCAATATAAGCCGGGTGGTGTGGCTGTGGCTGAACCTGGCGTTGGTGCTACTCTGCACAGATTGGGCGTGGCGCTTCTACGGCGGACCAAGTCGGCATCGCTGGTTGGCGCGGCTGGTGAGCTTCACGTTTCTACCTACCTTGCTGGTACTGTATCTGGGTCAGGTCGGGCCACTGATCCTGGCCGGCGTGGTGGGGTTCCTTCATTTCGAACGGCGCCGACAATGGTGGCTGGCCGGCGCATCCGCCGTGCTGATTGCTATCAAGCCCCAACTGATCTTCCTTTTCTGGATTGCTCTTGTGCTGTGGGTGCTGGACCGCCGGCAATGGTCCGTGTTCCTGGCAGGGGGAGTGGCTGGCCTGATGGCAATAGCCGTCCCACTCCTCTTCAACTCCTCGGTTGTCGGCCAATACATCCAGACGACAACGAGCGAACCACCCTTTTACTGGGAAACGCCCACTTTTGGCACGGCTCTGCGACTCCTGTATGGCCAGGAAAAACACTGGCTGCAGTTTGTGCCAACTGTGCTGGGAGTGCTCTGGTTTCTGTTCTACTGGCAGCGACACCGCAGCATGTGGGTCTGGGCCGAACAGATGCCTGTGTTGCTCCTGGTCTCGCTGGTGACAACCTCCCACCGGTGGACGCATGATCAGGTGGTATTGCTGCCGGCGCTGATGCAGGCTGCCGCATGGGTTCTTCGGAGTCATCGGCATTGGACCATGGCTCTAGGTGGGGCATTGTATCTTGCACTTAACGGTCTGGCCCTTGGACCGATCACGCCACCAGGTGACTTTTGGCGGATATGGATGGCGCCGGTGCTACTTCTGGGCTACCTGGGGTTGCGCAGGCAGATTTGTCGGGGAGTAGCCAACCCCATTCCCATCTACAGACAGGAGAGCCTGCTTTCTGGCAGTTAGTGCTACTGCGATTCTTCGATCTTCTCTTGTTGCCATGCCAGAGAACGCTGATAGATGCACAAAGACCTTCCATCGCAGCGCTTCTTGAATCGGAAACGCATGCCCTGTGCGTGGATCGCTGGTGGCGCCCCCTGGCTCGCCTGGGCTATCAGCATCCTGTTTGGATCCGAGAACATGGACCAGGCCGGCCACGTCAGTAGGCTGCCGGCCTGGTTTGACGTCCCGCTATCGCATCTGCACACGGTGCGAGGGTTCTGTCGATTGCTGTTGCCGCCCTATTCTGGCAACAAGTACCGCTCGGGAATTGCTGAACCACCCCGCTACCCGCCCCCCTTCTGCGCCAGCAAATACTGCACCAGAGCATCGACCTGCGGCTCCGACAGCGCCGTACCAAAGTTCTGGGGCATCACTCCCGGCGGGCATGGCCCGGAGGGGCACTTCGGCGCGATAAAGGCATTGGGATCCACAATCGACTCGCGAATGTACGCCGCCGCGTCAGCCACGCCGGCCTCCTTCGCCAGCTCATCCGCCTCATCGCCGATGTCGGTGAGATTGGGGCCAACCACACCCTGTGAGACGCCCTCGATGGTGTGGCACCCCACGCAGCCCTGGCTCTGGAAGAGCTTGGCGCCCATCGCGAGGGCCTCGGGGCCAGCCGCCGCCAGCGCTTTGGTGGGGGACGCCGGCGGTTCAGTGGGTTGAGCCGGCACCTCTGTGGGCGGGGCCGGCCTCGTGGCGGTGGGTACAGCTTGTGCCTGCACGACCGACGCCTCGCTTGCCTGCGCTGCCGGCTTCGGATGCGCCCGCGTGACCAGAATGAATAGCAGGCCGGCAACCAGCGCGATGCCGCCAACAATTACTCCGATGTTCAGTACATATTGAATGAGAGTGACCAGAACCCCATCAGGTTGATCGTTTGTAGCCAAGATGTATGCCTCCAGAATGTGTTGCGGGATGATCGATGATGCAGTGTGGCAACTATCATAGGCAAAGTACGGCAAATTGTCAACTGTCCGAACCGGAATTGGCTACCAATGGGGAAGCGACAGAGCCAGAGCATCAGACCGCCTGAAGCGTGATGACCGGTTCACATAGGGATTCTCACGTGGGCCGCACCCCTCGATATGCTGCTTCACGTCGTTCGCAGCTACTCGGGATGCTCCATGAGTTACCCCGTGAACACTTACCTACGCAATACGCAGTACGCAATACGCAGAACGTCTCACATTTCACGTTTCGTGTTCCTGACGCGCTCCCATTCGGGCAGACCCGCATCCCCCGACTGCTCCTGCATCATCCGCCGCAGTTCAAAGAGTTGATCCCGCAGCAGAGCTGCCTTCTCGAACTCGAGTTCGGCGGCCGCAGCTTTCATCTGCTTCTCAATGTCCTTGATGAGGCGTGACAGCTCGTCCTTGGGAAGCTCGGCCGCCACGTGATACTCCACCCGCTCCTCGGCGACCCGTCGCACCCGCTCCGTCAGGTCCTTCACCTCTTTCACGATAGATCGCGGTTCGATGCCGTGGGCTTCGTTGTAGGCCACCTGCTTGCGTCGCCGGCGCTCCGTCTCCTCGATGGCCCGCTGCATGGAGCCGGTCATCGTGTCCGCATACATGATCACCGTGCCGTTCACGTGCCGCGCCGCCCGGCCCATGGTCTGAATCAGTGCCTGTTCGCTCCGCAGGAACCCTTCCTTGTCGGCATCCAGAACCGCCACCAGGGAGACTTCGGGGAGATCAAGCCCCTCGCGCAGCAGGTTGATTCCGACCACGACGTCGTAGACGCCGAAGCGCAGGTCGCGCAGAATCTCGACCCGCTCCAGGGTCTGGATCTCCGAGTGTAGATAGTGCACTTTGACGCCGTGCTCGGCCAGGAAATCGGCCAGGTCCTCGGCCATGCGCTTGGTCAGCGTGGTCACCAACACCCGCTCCCCCCGGCCCACGCGCTCCTTGATCTGTGCCAGCAGGTCGTCGATCTGGCCCCGTGTTGGCTTCACGATTACCTCCGGGTCCACCAGCCCTGTGGGCCGGATGATCTGCTCTACCACCTGCTGCGAATGTTCCAACTCGTACGGCCCGGGTGTCGCCGAGGTAAAGATAACCTGGCGTATATGCTGCTCGAACTCCTCAAAACGCAGCGGCCGGTTGTCCATCGCCGAGGGCAGCCGAAAGCCGTACTCGACCAGCGTCTCCTTGCGCGTTCGATCGCCGTGGTACATCCCCCGCAGTTGCGGGATGGTCATGTGAGATTCGTCAATGACCATCAGGAAATCGTCGGGGAAGTAGTCGAGCAGAGTCCAGGGCGGCTCGCCCGGCTGCCGGCGTGCCAGGTGGCGCGAGTAGTTCTCGACGCCGGAACAGTAACCGATCTCGCGCAGCATCTCCAGATCGTACCGCGTCCGCTGTTCCAGCCGCTGGGCCTCCAGCAGCTTGTCCTGTTCCCGCAGCTTTGCCAGTTGCTCTTCCATCTCTTCTTCGATATCCGCGATGGCCAGGTTCAGCTTCTCGGCCGGCGTGATAAAGTGCTTGGCAGGATACACGTCCACCGAGGTGTGCTGTAGCAGAATCTCGCCCGTCAGCGGATCGATCTCGGTGATCCGGTCGATCTCGTCACCCCAGAACTCGACCCGATAGGCCGTTTCGGCGTAGGCCGGCATGATCTCCACCGTATCGCCCCGGACGCGGAACGTGCCCCGCTTGAGATCGTAGTCATTCCGATCGTAGTGAATCTCCACCAGGTGGCGTAGCAGCTTGTTCCGATTTCGCACCTCGCCCCGGCGCAGGTTCACCACCACGTTGCCGTAGTCCTCGGGCGATCCCAGGCCGTAGATGCAGGATACAGAAGCGACAATGATTACGTCGCGCCGGCTGAACAACGCGCTCGTCGCTGCAAGGCGAAGCCGATCGATTTCATCATTGATCGAGGCATCTTTTTCGATGTAAAGATCGTGCTGGGGAACATACGCCTCCGGCTGATAATAATCGTAGTAGCTGACGAAGTACTCCACAGCGTTGCGCGGGAAGAACTCGCGGAACTCTGAATAGAGCTGTGCGGCAAGGGTCTTGTTGTGGGCGATCACCAGCGTAGGCCGCTGGACTTGTTCAATGACCCTGGCAATCACGTACGTTTTACCTGAACCCGTGACCCCCAGCAGTGTCTGATGCTTATACCCCTCTTTCAGCCCATGGACCAGTTGCCTGATCGCCTCGGGTTGATCGCCTGTCGGCTGGAAATCTGCTACCAGTTGAAAGTCAGGCACAGTAATCACTCCCGCGAAGATGCTCCTCTTCTTTGCTTACCCATCCCCTGCTTGGGGATTGTACGAAGGCCATTATACCGGCAACCGGGGCACGCGTCAAGCTTGCTGAGTAACTGCTCAGGTGCCCTTGGTCAGGCGACTGGAAGTCGCAGCAACGCCTGCGAAGTCCGTTCCTTCGACGGGCTCAGGACAGGCTTCGCGGACTGGTTCTCGTCGCCGCAGGGGGACCCTTCGACAGGCTCAGGACGCCGCTTTGCAGGCGTAGGCGCGGTTTCTAACCGCCGGCAGCCCTGGGCTGTTCCTGTAGCTTTGCGGTCAGTTCTACCGTGCGGCCGGCCTGGAACACCGTGAGAACCACCTCGTCCCCGACATCGTGTTTCTGCAACAGACGCCACAACTCCGGCATCGACCCCACCGGGCGCCCATCCAGTGCGACAATCACATCACCGATCCCCGTGTCGGGCTCGATCGATCGGATGCTGCCCGTACCT
>CAZHMV010000029.1:0-47661 GCA_964532665.1 uncultured Anaerolineales bacterium | reverse complement strand
TCCTGCTGTTCGAGGCTATCTACGTCGGCTGAGACCGACTACCAGCCCATCTCTGATCCATCGAGCTGAGCAGATTGTCGACGAAATTGTTGTAAGGCGGAATGAATTCACATGAGTACGACAACCGTAACAAAATCTGTCCGACTGTCGCCCGAAGAATCGGAAGAGCTGGCCCGGCTAAGTGAGCAGACTGCCGCCACAGAAGCATCCTTGATGAAACAGTGGATCCGTGAAGGGATGCGCGCTAAGAGAATCGGGTTGGCCATCCAAGCCTATTTGGAGCGCAAGGCTGATCTACGAGGTGCGGCAGCGATGGCCGGCGTGTCATACAATCGTTTCCTGCGTGAGGTACAGGCACGCAACATCGTCATCCTGGAAGACAACGGCTTCCTCGAGCGACTGGGATTCCTGGCTGACACTTTCGAGGATGAAGACCTACGGTCGACGATCAGGAAGGTCATCCGGGCGGAAGCAGGAACACCATAGCACTATCAGGCATGAACCGCCTCCCCCTCCCACAACGCCGGCACCCGCTCATCACGCACGCAGTGGTAGGCGAAAATGTACATGCCGGCTGACCAGGCCTGGTGCGGGTAGCCCATGGGCTGACCTGAGCGCCCGTGGCACCATTCATTAAACTCCCACTCTTCCTCCACACCCAGCCGGTTGACCTCGGCCAGCTTCTCCAACTGGCGGCGCGCCTCCGCCAGCCGGCCCGCCTTAACCAGGGTTGCCACATAGAAGCCGCCCACAAAAGGCCAGATACCGCCGTTGTGATACTGTTCCGGCAGGTTCAGGTTGTTGTTGCGATAGTATTCGCGCCAGTCTTTGTCGCCGGGGTAGATAACCGGGTGCAGCACTCGCACCGGATAAGGCTCCGCGATGCCCACCTGGTGCAGGTAGGTGAGGATGCGCTTTTCCTGGGCCGGGTTGGCCACGCCGAAGAGGATGGCCAGCAAATTGCCGAACACGTCGCAGTAGTCGCCGGAATCGCGGAAGGCGACGTACGGTAGGAAGTAGGGCCGTTTCACCAGCAAAGGATCTACCTGGCTGAGGGTGTACTTCCATTCGGTATGGCCGGGGCAGTTGGGTCCCCATTCGTCGGCGTTCTCTGGACCTACCCACAGCACAATACGGACCTTGTGGCATACGTCGCTGGCCATCTCTGCGGATCGCGCTCCGTCCAGACCGAGAGCCCGGCCCATCTCCGCCATGGCGCGCAGCGCGGCGTACCACAGCACGTTGTCGTAGAGCACGTTGAAGCGGTTGGCCAACAGGTCGGCCCAGTCGGCCGCCTCGTGCACCTCCAGCAGGCCACAGCCGTTGGAGTCCTGATAGCGCAGCCACAGCAGCGCCCCTTCCAGTGCCGGCCACTGGGCACGCAAGAACTCCACGTCGCCCGACGCGCGGTACTGGAAAGCGTGGCCCAGGATGAACCACAGGTTGGAGTCCACCGAGCCGGCGTTGGTATGGTCCAGCCGGCCGGTCGCCACGCTCACGTTGTTGGGAATGGCTCCCAGCTCCGATTGTTGGCCGGCCAGCGTCTGGAGCGACGTACGCAGGCAGGCTTCGTGACCGGGCAAGAGCTGCGCGCCAAGCGACGTGATCACGCTATCGCGCGCCCAGACGTGGGGGTAGCCCTCCGGCGATGCCATCAGCCCGATGGGGCTGCACTCCTGTGCAAGGACGTCCTGTGCCTTCTCGTAGGCGATGTCGATCAGATTGCTCATGGGTCTGTGACCTCTTTTCTTGACTACGCCGCGGGCCATTGCCACAGTTTGCTCCGGACTCGGTCCATCTTCTCCTTTGTCGCGCGCGGCATCATGGTATCACCCAGCGTCGCCAGCACCCCCTCCACCATCTCTTTCATAATTATAGCACCATCCACACAAATCTCAGACCAGACTGCTTGTTAGCGCGAATAAGCGTTGGGTTAAGCCAGCGACGGCCAATGCGATTGGCCTGCTACCCGGTTAACCCAGGGCTTATTCGCACCAATGACTGCTTTGTTTTGCCAGCACGAGTTTGATGATATAATAATAGAGACTATGAAACTGGAATACCGACTTCTTGCAGTTTTCGCGCATCCAGATGACGAGAGTTACGGCCCGGGCGGTACACTGGCTCTGTATGCTGCAAGGGGCGTAGATGTCCACGTCCTGATCATGACCGACGGCGCGGTTGGTTCGGTGGAGCCCGATGTGATCGACCAGGTGGAGAATCTGGCGGCGGTTCGAGCCAGGGAACTGCGTCAGGCGGTCGATACGCTGGGGGCGACCCTGCATCAGTTTCACTATCGGGATTCGGGCATGGCCGGCAGCGACAGCAACCAGCACCCCCATTGCCTGGTGCAGGCCGACCGAGGCGAAGTCGTAGGACGCGTTGTGCGCCTGATTCGAGCGCTGCGCCCCCAGGTCGTGGTGACCCACGACCCCACCGGCGGGTATTTTCATCCCGATCACATCGCCGTTAACGAGATTGTGACCCGGGCATGCGATCTGGCCGGCGATCCTTCGGCCTACCCTGAGCAGATGGATGGGGAGCTCACCCCCTATCAGCCACAGAAGTTGTACTACACGGCGCTGCCCAGGACCTTCATCAAGTGGGCCATCCGGCTGCTGCGGCTGTTGCGCAAGGACCCCACCAGGTTCGGTCGCAATGGCGACATTGATCTGACCCAACTGGGGACACCGGACGAAATGTTCCACACACGGATCGATGTGGGTGATTACCTGGATGTCAAAATGCGGGCTAGCGCGGCGCACAGCAGCCAGGGAGGTGGTCCTGGGTTCCAGCGCCTCCTGCCGGCTTTCGTCGTGCGCCGGCTGTTCGGTCGCGAGATGTTCATCCGCGCCTACCCGACGCCGGCCCCCGACGCTCCCCTGGAGAACGACCTGTTCGCCGGCGTTGCCCCCGACGGTGGCCCTCCAGAAAGGATAGAGAGTCAAGAGTATCTTCTCAAGATGTAGGGGCGAACCCTTGCGGTCGCCCCTCTGGGCAGGCACAAGGCCCGCCCCTACCCCAGGTTATTGATGAAGGTACGTCAAGAAAACAGAAAGCGTTAGGGCATCCGAACCTCTGTAGGTCTGAGGAGGTAGATACAATGACCGTTCTTCAAGCAATCCTGGCCGGCCTGATCGGCTACGCGCTGGGAGCTGTCCCGGTCGGTTTGCTCGTCTGTCGTGTACAGGGGGTTGATCCACGTCTCCACGGCAGCGGGCGCACCGGCGGGACGAATGTGTGGCGAGCAACTCACAGCATCCCATCGGCTCTCATCACCGTCGCGGGCGATGTCGTGAAAGGGATGGTACCCGTGTTCATTGCACGCGCTCTGTTCCCTGGTGTGCCAGCGGCCCAGGCGTTGGCCGGCATTGGGGCGGTGGCCGGCCACAACTGGTCGATGTACATTCGGTTTGGCGGCGGGGCCGGCACGATGACGAACTTTGGTGCTCTTTTTGCCCTGTCACCGTTCACGTGTCTCGTCATGATACCCGTTGCGGTCATTGCATTTGCCATCGTCCGGATGGCTTCAGTGGCTTCCCTGGCTGTTACCTGGGGCGCATTCATCGTGCTGGTTCTGCTGGCCATTACCGGTGTGGACCTCAATCCCTTCGTGGCACAGCCATCTGCGCTGAACCAGGTTGTCTACGGGGCGGGGCAGGCATTGTTGGTCACGTATGCACTGTGGCCGAATATTGGCCGGCTGTTACGGGGGGAAGAGCGGCGAGTGGAGTATTAACCAGTGTATTGGAGAACCGGGTGATAGATTCATAGACGAGAACCCATAGAGCCGCGACATACATCACCCCTCTTTTTCTGAATCCAGCTTCTCCGGGTGAGCAGGGATCATCCATCCTTCATCACCACCAACGCTCAACCACAACCTTCTTTTGGGTGAAGAACTCCACCGCATCCATCCCCTGACCATGCAGATCACCAAAGAAGCTCTCCTTCCAGCCACTGAAGGGGAAGAACGCCATCGGTGCCGCCACTCCGATGTTAATCCCAATGTTGCCGACCTCAGCCTCGTAGCGGAACTTGCGCGCCGCCGCTCCATTGCTCGTGAACAGACAGGCCATGTTGCCATACTGACCACTGTTCACCAACGCAATGGCATCGTCGATCGTGTCAACATGGATCAAGCCCAGCACAGGACCGAAAATCTCTGTCCTGGCGATCTCGCTCTCTGGCGGGACGTCTTGCAGGATCGTCGGGCGGACAAAATTCCCCCGCTCGTAGCCCGGGATTCTGGCCCCACGTCCGTCTACCCGGATCGTAGCACCCTCCGCAGCGCCTTTGCCAATCAGATTCTCGATGCGCTGTTTGCTTTGCGGAGTGATCACCGGCCCCATTTCAGTGTCCTCATCCAGGCCATAGCCCACCACACGCGAAACGGCTGCTTCGGCGATGGTTTCAGTGAACGTCTGGCGCGCTTCCCCAACCGTGATGGCCAACGAGGCAGCCAAACAGCGCTGGCCGGCACATCCGAAGGCGCTGTCGGCCACCAGGCGGCTGGTCATCTCGGGGTCGGCATCGGGCAAGACAATAATGGGGTTCTTGGCGCCACCCTGGCATTGTGCCCGCTTGCCATTGGCTGTTGCGCGAGCATAGACCTGCTTGGCCACTGGTGTTGAACCAACGAAGCTGATGGCGCGGATCGCTGGGTGATCCAGGATTACTGCCACCGTATCCCTGGCCCCATGGACCAGGTTCACCACGCCGGCCGGCAGGTCCAACTGCTCGACCAGCCGGAAGACCTTCTGCATTGTAAGCGGCACTTTCTCCGACGGCTTGACAACGTAGGTGTTGCCGCAGGCGATGGCGTACGGCACGAACCAAAACGCGATCATGCCAGGGAAGTTGAACGGGCAAATCGCCGCCCCAACTCCAACCGGCTGCCGAATCATGATCTCATCGATGCCTCGGGCGATGTCCTCTGAGTTGTAGCCCTGCATCAGTGCCGGGATGCCACAGGCCACCTCAACATTCTCGATGGCCCGCCGCATCTCGCCCCGCGATTCGGCCAGCGTCTTGCCACATTCCATTGTGATCGTGCGCGTCAGGTCCTCGAAGTTCTCTTCCAGCAGGTTCTTGAGCTTAAACAGGTACTGCACCCGCTCCACCGCCGGCGTGCGTCGCCACTCGACGAAGGCCTCAGCGGCAGCCTGGGCTGCCTGATCCACCTCCGACGGTGGAGAGAGCGGGACTTGCCCCAGCACCTCGGCTGTGGCCGGGTTCGTGACATCCAGATATTCCGTGGCGCTGGACGCGCGCCATTCGTTGTTGATGTAGTTGTACAACTGACCGCCTTTACTCGCCTTAACCATTAGGTTCTTCTCCTTATTTGCGCCTGGATGAGCCAGCAGCGCGCCCATTCGCAGCGTAACACATCAGAGCGGCATCAGTAGATACGGCTCCTCAATGAGCGCCACCAACCTAGCCAGGAAACGCGCAGCCTCTGCCCCATCCAGGATCCGGTGATCCACCGACAACGTGAGGAACATCGTCGGTCGTACAGTCAGATGCCCATCCACAACAGCCGGGCGTTCTTTGATGCGACCAACGGCCAGGATTGTGGCCTGCGGCGGGTTGATGATGGCGTTGAACTGGTCCACCGCGAACATACCCAGATTGGAGATAGTGAACGAGCCCCCTTCCAGGTCCTGCAAGCTTAGCCGGCCGGCTCGTGCCTTCTCGGTGAACGCGTGTCGTTCAGTAGTGATCTCCGACAGTGACTTGCGATTCGCATTGTGGAACACGGGTACGACCAGCCCGCGATCCGTTGCGACCGCCAGGCCCACATTGGCCGTCTCCAGACGGCGCACACCACCTTCTATCCAGACCGAGTTGACCTCCGGGTGTTCCTGTAGCGCCTGCCCGGCGATCTTGATCAGCAAGTCACTGATCGTCGGGCGTACGCCTGTTTTCTCTTCAATCGAAACTACAAGGCTCTCACGCATCCTGAGCAACAGGCCGGCGTCGACCTCGACGGAGAGATAGAAATGCGGGGCCGTGGTGAAGCTCTGGACCATGCGCTCGGCCGCTACTTTGCGGATGCCTTCTAGCGGGATGATCTGATCTCCGCAGGCGATCACTTCGGAGGCTGAGGGCTCTGTCGGCTTCGATAGCAATGCCTCGGCTGCACGGCGCACGTCCTTTTCAACGATGCGTTCCTTAGGACCCGTGCCCACCACCGTGCTCAGGTCAATACCCAGTTCGTCAGCCAGCCGGCGTGCACGAGGTGACACCTTAACCTGCCGACGGTCTGCTCGGCGTACAACGGCTGGGGTTCCTGGCTTCCCTATCGAGGCTTCCGTCTTCTCAAAGGCCACCTCCTCCTTCGTTGAAGGCGGCTCGCTTCTTGGCAGTTCCTCTCCTGGAGCTACGACATAAGTTATGACCTGGCCGACAGGGACCGTAGTTCCCTCCGGAAACAGGAGGGGGCCCAGCACGCCTGACGTTGGCGCCTCGACTTCGGCCGCAACCTTGTCAGTCATGATCTCCAGGATCACTTCTCCCTCGGTGACGTCATCACCCTCCTTCCTCAACCAGCGTTCGATACTCCCCTCTTCCATCGTCAAGCCCAATTTGGGCATCAAGACCTCGACTGCCACCGTTGTCTCCCTCGTAACTATCCCGTCTGTTCCAGATCGTGGTCTTTCCGGAACTTTTCAGGTATGAAGGGGGGTGACGTCACACAGACCACTTTCAACGGTTCATCTCCATCGTTGATCAACTGGTGTACGCTGTTGACAGGAATGTACACTGTCGTGCCGGGCTCGAAGAGCACCTCTTCGTCGTCCACTCGCACTCGACCACGACCCGAAACGCAGTAAAAGACCTCTTCCAGATCGTCGTGGGAGTGGGGATTGCTGGTATTTCCCGGCTCCACCGTGCTGGTGCCCAGCCACAGGTTTTGAGTTCCCAGAGTCCAGGGCGCAGCAAGGTGTTTGAGTACGCGGGCGTAGGGTGGGCCGACGGTCTCGCCGGGCGCGTCTTCTTCGCGAATGTATTTCATGGCCTGTTCCTCGCTATTCTTCGTCGTCTTCGAAGACAGCAACAGCCCGGATCGGGGAACCTGTGCCTCTCTTGATGCGCAGCGGCAACCCGATCCACAAGAACCGTTTCCCCGCTACCTTGTCCAGGTTGCAGAGGTTCTCCGTGTTTAGCAGACCGCGTTCCTTGCAAACGGTGTGGGCTGGATACGTTTTGTCTGCGAAGTTGTCAATACTGGGGGCGTCCATGCCAACGTTGACTACGCCCATATCGGCCAGCCAGTTCGTGGCCTCGGCATCCAGGCCGGAGTACTCGAAGAGCCACTTCTCCGTACCGTAGTTCCGGTCATAGTGACCCGTGTACAGCAGGACAGTGTCCCCCTTTCGAATATCGAGCCCCGCCTTCTCTAGAGCTTTCTGGAGATGAGCTTTGGTGAAGTACGGATCCGGCGGGACATGGGAGACATCCAGGCAGATGCCATCTGTGATAAACAACTCCAGCGGGAGTTCGTCAATCGAAGGCGACTCTGGTGCAGGATTGATGTGGTTGATGGCATCCACATGGGTCGGCCCGTGGTCGGACATGAGCAGCCCTCGCGTCTCATAGGAGAACCCGGTTCCGATCAGGCGCCGCGTCTCCTCGTGGGAGTGATGGTCCCAAATGACCGTTTTCACATGGCCCGGATACACGGGCATGCCCTGGAAGATCAACTGTGATAGATCGACGATTCTCCTTGCCACTTTTCGCACCTCCTTGGCACAACAATGGTATCAGACAAACAGATTCTGCACGGCGGCTACGATATCTGCTGCATGGATCATGACCCGCTTTTCGAGCACTGGAGCGAAGGGAATGGGAACAGGTGGAGCCCCCACCCGCTGGATGGGCGCATCCAGGTAGTCAAAGGCCAGCGAGCCGACCTGTGCAGCGACCTCAGCGCCGAAGCCACCTCGTTCTACAGCTTCATGTGCCACCACCAGCCGACCCGTCTTGCTCACCGACTCGAGAACGGTGTCCAGATCCAGTGGGAAGAGGGTTCGTGGGTCAACGACTTCCGCGCTGATGCCCATAGCTGCCAGCTCTTCAGCCGCTTCCAGTGCTCGCCAGACAGCCATAGAGGTAGCGACGATGGTCACGTCCTCTCCCTCGCGCTTGATCTCTGCCTGGCCCAGGGGGATTGTGTAGGGCTCTGCCGGCACCGGTCCCTTTTGGGTATACAGCAGCTTGTGCTCAATAAAGAGCACAGGGTTGTCGTCGCGAATGGCGCTCTTCAGAAGCCCCTTTGCATCGCGTGGGGTCGAGGGCATGACCACAAACAAACCCGGCACATGCAAGAACCAGGCCTCCAGGCTCTGAGCATGCTGCGCCGCCGACGATCGCCCTGGTCCGCCTTGTGTTCGGACTACCAACGGGACGGCCGTCTGCCCGCCGGACATGTAGCGGATCTTGGCTGCCTGGTTGACGATCTGGTCCATGGCGAGGGTGACGAAATCCACATACATGATCTCAGCCACAGGACGCATACCTGTGAGCGCTGCGCCAAGGGCCGCGCCGGCAATGGCTGCTTCGGACAGGGGGGTATTCCGCACACGCTCTGGCCCAAATTCATCGGTCAAACCCAGCGTCACCTTGTAGCTACCACCAAAGGGATCGGCAATATCCTCACCCAGCAGAAAGACACGCTCGTCCTGCCGCATTTCCTCGGCCAATGCTTCGCGGACGGCTTCACGATAGGTGATCTCCCTCATAACCTCTTACCCTCCCAGGTCCAGCCGCTGTACACATCCTCCAGGGCGTCTTCAGGTGCGGGATCAGGGGATTGCCGAGCAAAAGCCACAGCTTCCTCTATCGCAGCCCGCGCTTCACCCTCAATAGCTTGGATCTCCTCAGTTGTGAGGATCTCGCTATCGAGCAGACGCGCCCGATGGGTCTCAATAGGATCACGCGCCTGCCAGTATTCCACTTCGCCCTCGGGTCGATATACACCAGGATCACCTACGTAGTGGCCCAGGATCCGGTAAGTCTTGGCCTCGATAAGTGTAGGGCCTCCGCTCGCTCGAGCCCGGTCGATTGCCTCTCGCGCGGTCTCGTACACAGCCACCACGTCGTTGCCGTCTACCACAACTCCCGGAATGTCGTAAGCTTTGGCGCGTACCGCGATGTCTCTGATCTTCTGGTGAGTCCTCTGCGGTGTGGATTCGGCATACTGGTTGTTCTGGCAGACATAGACAACGGGTAGGTTCCAGGTGGAAGCCAGGTTCAACGCCTCGTGAAAGGAGCCTTGATTCGCCCCACCGTCTCCGAAGAAGCACACAACCACCTGGTCAGTTCCCTGCATTTGGATTGAAATGCCAACGCCCGTAGCAATGGGAATGCTGCCTCCCACAATTCCGTTGGCGCCCATGATTCCCAGTTTGAAGTCGGCGATGTGCATGGAACCGCCCTTGCCCCGGCAGTAGCCTGTCTTCTTACCGAAGAGTTCAGCCATCATGCGGTCCAGGCGGGCGCCCTTGGCGATAACGTCACCGTGACCACGGTGGGTGCTGGTGATATAGTCGTCATCGCGCAAAGCGGCGCAAACCCCGACAGGCACCGCCTCCTGGCCTATCTGCGAATGGAGAAAGCCTGGCAACTCCCCGGCTTTGAACAGCTCGATAGCCTTCTCCTCGAAGGCGCGGATGTTCATCATTCGGCGGTACATCCAGATGAATTTTTCGCTCTCGACAGCCATAAATTCTCCTTCCGCTTACTTGAACTGCCCCTCCAGGATACTTGTCTCCCCCCCCGGGGGGGTGTAGATCCAAAACATACGCAGAGGCTCTTGGCCAGTGTTGATGATCTGGTGCTTGGTGTTGCGCGGCAAGAAAATGACGGACTCCGGCCCAACTTGCTCGTGTTCGTCTCCTACCCGTACTTCCCCTTCACCAGAGACAACAATCCATGTCTCAACTTCTGCATCATGGCTGTGGAAGCTGCTGGCTTTGCCAGGAGGCAGGATTGTCATGCCCACGGCCAACCCTTCCACGCCCTCTTGCAGGCTGGGAGAGATCAGCACCTTTAACTCTCGCTCGTGAGGTGCCGGCATCACATAGCTCTTAGCCTCGCTGGACCTGGCAATGATCATTGTGCGACTCCTTTCCTACTCACTCAGTGGTATCCATTCAGGTAGGCTGCCGCAGGCTTGCAAATCGCCACAATCGATAGGTTCAAAACTGAACCGGGAGCGTAGCTCCGTGCCAAGATGTCGCCGAAGCCTGTGGCAGCGTAACCGCTTACGTTCAGCGTTCTAACCGCCGTACTTCTTTATACGCTTGTAAGCCGTCTCAGCATGACCGTAGAACAATTCAGCCTCCGAGATAACAGCCGCATGGGGGGCGACAGCCAGAGCCCCCTCCTTCTTGCAACGTTGGTAGGTGACCGTCTTGAGGAATTTGCCAACCCATAGCCCACCCGTATATCGAGCAGCACCGCCCGTGGGAAGGATGTGGTTCGTGCCAATACATTTGTCAGAGAAGACTACAGTGGCCTCTTCTCCCAGGAAGAGGGTTCCGTAGTTCCGAAGATGCTTGAGGAAGTAGTCATTGTCGGCCGTCTGAACTTCCAGGTGCTCCGGCGCATAGCTGTCGGCCAGAGCCGCAGCCTCCGCGTAGTCCTCCGCAAGCACGACTTCGCCGAGACGTTCCCATGCCTTGCCGGCGTTCTCGGCTGTCGGCAGTTGCGGTAACTGGCGTTGGATTTCTTCCATGACCCGTTCTGCCGTCTCTCGAGAGGTGCTGATGAGGACAGCCGGCGAGGTGGGCCCGTGTTCAGCCTGGCCCAGCAGATCGGCAGCCACAATTTCCGGATCAGCGGACTCGTCGATGATAACAAGTACTTCCGTGGGGCCGGCCAATAGGTCAATTCCCACCTGACCGAAGAGTTGCCGTTTGGCCTCGGCTACATACACATTGCCCGGTCCCACCAGGAAGTCAACAGACTCCACACCCTCAATGCCATAGGCCATCAGGCCAAGAGCCTGTACCCCCCCGACGCAGTAGATTTCGTCAGCGCCAGCCAGGTGCATGGACCACAACATGGGGGGATATATGCCCTTCCCCTCCCATGGTGGCGCGCATGTGATCACGCGCTCAACACCGGCTACTTTGGCCGTTAAGACGCTCATCTGGGCGGACATAAGCATGGGATACCGGCCACCGGGTACATACGCTCCTGCGGATCTCACCGGTATGTGTCGCTGCCCCAAAATGATACCAGGCAATGTTTCTTCCTCAAACTCGTGCATACTCTCCAGTTGAAGCCGGGCGAAGCTCTTGATCTGGGTATGAGCAAATTCCATGGCCTCCAACACTTCACCCGAGAGTTGCTTTCGGGCAGCTTCGATTGCCGCAGCATCGACTTGAAAAGAGGGCGGATCCCAGTTATCAAACTTGCGGGAATAGTGGCGGACGGCTGCCTCGCCCTCCTCTCGAACACGTTCCAGGATTTCTGTCACTGTCTCTCGTATACGTTGCACATCTTGAGGCTCTAGAGGTGTTGCTCTCTTCAGATATTCAGCCATTGGTTGTCTCCTTTCGAAAGTCAGGTTTTGCTGTCGGGGAGCTCCCTGGACGGCCATCGAGTCAACCACCCGATCTGGGCCGTCTCCTCCACCAATTCGGCCAGGTTACCGGCTGCATTAGGGTCTGCTCCAACTACGATGTATCCGTGATGCTCCAGCAGTGCGGCTACCACGTCCGGGTCCCCAAATACAGTCGTGACCCGATCTGCAAGATCCTGAGAGCCCTGGGCAGCGAACGGGATCACCGGAACCCTTCGCAGCTTTGCCTCAGCATGGGGCGTTAGCAGTGGAAGCTGCCGACCAGTGATGGCCCAGGCTGTTGCCCATGGCGCATGACAGTGCAAGACAGCTCCTACTTCCGGGCGAGTCCGGTAGATCCCCAGGTGAAAGTTCACCTCTTTAGTCGGCCGCCCCTCTCCGGTCAAGACGTCTCCCTGCAGCGTCAGTACTAACAATCTATCCGCCGTGCAGTCGGCCAAAGAGAGGCCGCTGGGCTTGATGAGGATCCGGTCCTGGCCGGGCAAGCGAGCGCTGATGTTGCCACCCGTGCCAGCCGCCAGCCCCCGAGCATGGGCTCGTTGTGCGATTCGGACCACATCGGCTGCAAGACGGGCCAATTGCTGGTTCATCAGGTCAGTCAACCTACGGGTAGTGATCTTGATTAAAGACAGCGGAGTCGTGACCCGGTAGGACGAAATCGGCCCGCTGGTCAATGGCTTCGAGGCTGTGCCACATGTCGAAGAAGTTGACGAAACGCCCAATCGGGATGTAGGGGAGGAGGCGTTCCGGGTCTCCTTCCAAATTCTCATAGACAAACACTGCATCGCCGGCGATCACGTAGGTACCCCGAGCCGTCTCCACGGCCACCGATTGATGCCCCGGAGAATGACCGGGGGTGGGGAACACCACGATGCCGGGCAAGATTTCCTCCACACCATTCAGGACGTCGAACTCCAGGCCGGCAAAGGGTGGGGTTAGACCCAGCGCGGTGGCCTCATAGCTTCGATAGTACGGCGGGAGCGGGTCCAGTGCAAATGCCAGTTCTTCCTGATGGACGACAAACCGAGCGTTGACGAAGGCTTTCATGTTCGCACAGTGGTCCCAGTGAAGGTGAGTAAAGATCACAATGTCAATCTCTTCGGGACGCGCACCGATCCCGGTCAGCGCATCGGTGATGGGCTGCGTCTGTCGGGACCCTTTATGATGCCAGCGATTGGCCCGCTCCGTGTCGCACATGCCGGTATCCACCAGCACCTTTTTCGACGCTCCATCAATGTACCATGCGGTCGCCGGGATGTCCATACGCCGGTCGATCCCGCGCCCCTGGGTAGCGTGAAACCCTTTGAAAATGGAGATATAGCCAGTGTTCAGCGGATAGATGGTCAGACCCATTTAGTCTCCTTCCTCACTCCTCCAGCAGCCCCAGCATCGTCTGAACTGCGATTTCGGCGAAGACCGGGTCGTTGATGTGAGCATCCACCTTTTGCAAACGCACAGGCAGACGAAGCTCAGCGTCCAGCACCTCTACCAAGGCAGCGTCCGCATCCGGATCGTAAAAGGGTTCGCCCGGCCGATCTGAGTAGCTGAAGCCCTGCAGTGGAACAAGGACAACGGTACGACCGCTCGCTCTGTTCAGACGCTCAGCCATGAAATGCCCTACCGCAGCCATCTCATCACTGGCGGTGCGGACCAGTGTGATATTTGGGTTATGGATAATGAGCGGGCGCGCTCGCTGCTCGGATGAGAGGCTATCCAACGGACCCAGGACAATGTAGTCTGTCCCTCCTGGTGCCACCACCTGGGGGATGCCGCGCCGGCCAGCAGCAGTCAGCCGGCCCGGCCCGGCGTCAAACAGCCCGTTACATATATGCCCGGTGACCTCCTGTGTGCTCAGGTCCAGAACGCCCTGGAACAGGTCTTCTTCAATCAACTCTTCCATGGCGCGGCCACCGGTGCCGTTGGGATGGAAAGCAACCATCTCGAAGCCCTGGCTTTCGAGCAACTCCTTGGCACGCAGGACGCACGGGGTAGTTAAGCCGAGCATCGTAGCAGCGATCGCAGCCTTTTCTGACACCCTGACTGCTGCGTTAGCTTCCACCATCGCGCAGATGGCGGCCGCGGCGTTGGTGAAGATCTTGCGAGTAACGGTATTCACGCCCACGATGTCAGCCACGGAGTGCATCAGGGTCACATCCTTGGTGCCCACATAGGGCTCAAACGTCCGTGGCCCACTGGCAATCGTGGACACCATCAGCTTGGGCACTCCCACAGGTAGCGCCTGCATAGCCGCCGTACCGATGGCGGTTCCCTGGCCACCGCCCACAGCGATGACTCCGCCGATGACACCCTGCCTGTACAACTGCTCGACGATCTTCCGGGTGCCGGCAAGCATGGTGTCGATGGCCCGCCCCTTGTCACCCGCAGCGATCAGGTCATCCAGATCTGCACCACCGGCCTGCGCTACCTCTTGACGGCCAATGTCAGGCGGGACTGCCGGCTTGCCCAGGATGCCAGGGTCGATGACTATCGTCGGGTGGCCACGACCCCGGAGCTGATCTCTCAGGAAGCCCACTTCGTGACCTTTTGTGTCCAGGGTGCCAATGATTGCGATTGCTTGGCTCATGGAGATTCATCTTCTCTCACCAGGCGACCCAGCCACCGTCCACCAGCAGTGTATGACCGGTGACCAGATCGGCCGCGGAAGAGGCCAGAAAGACGACCGCTCCCGCCACGTCTTCTACTTCGCCGATTCGCCCCAGGGGAATTTTGCTCAGCACCTCTTGATAGAACGCCTCATCCCTAAACATTGGCTCAGTAAGCGGCGTCCGGATGAAGGTGGGTGCCACAGCATTGACGTTCACACCATGCCGGGACCACTCGATGGCCAGTACCTTGGTCAGTTGAACGACGCCGCCCTTGCTGGAGCAGTAGGCTGCCCGCAAGTTGCCCCCCACCAGGCCCATCTGAGAAGCGATGTTGATGATCTTGCCCCGACCTTGGTCCATCATCACCCTGCCTACCCGTTGCGAGCAGAAGAACAGTCCCTTCAGATTTGTGTCCAATACCGTATCCCAATGTTCTTCTGTCACCTCCAGCGCCGGCTCGGGGATGTTGATGCCCGCGCTGTTGACCAGGATATCAATCCGGTCGAAGCGTTCCAGGGTCGCTTCGACCATCGCATCAATGCTATCCAGCGAGAGGACCTCCAGCGCCAGAGGTAGCGCTTGTCGGCCCATCTGCCGGATCTCCGCCGCCACTGGCTCGGCGCGCTCCACTGCCCGGCTGGTGACAACCACGTCAGCGCCGGCATGGGCCAGTGCCAGCGCAATGCCACGCCCGATGCCCATGCTGGCACCGGTAACAACTGCTATTTGATCGGTCAGACTGAAGTCGGGGAACTTCATAGATCTACTCTTCCCAGAGGGCCAGTGCGCGGATCGGGCACCCTGTGCCCCCAGTCAGACGCCACGGGAACATCGCGAAGTAAAAGTTCTCGTGACGCGGGATCTTGGGGATGTTGGCTACGAGCTCTGTATGGATTACCAGACGCTGCCCATGTAGTGTGTGGTTGGGATAGGTAAGGTCGGCCGGATTGTCAGTGCTGGGCGCGTCGGTACACACATTGACAACTCCCTGATCGAGAATCCAGGCCGTGGCCGCAGCGTCAAGCCCGGGGTACTGGGTTACAAAAGCCTTATGGTCGTTCCAGAGCTTCTCAGCCCCTGTGTAGTATAGCAAAGTTGACCCCGGCCGGATGGTGATGTCAGCCGCGGCGACGGCGTCCTGAACATTCTGTAACGTGATGTGGGTACGCGGCGGAACGAAGGAGACGTCGATCCATGCTGCGGGAGTGATCATGTACTCCAACGGCAACTTGTCTACCGTCAGGTCGGGCCGATGCTTGTTGAAGTGGTAGACCGCATCCACGTGCGTGGAAGTGTGCTCGCACGTAACGATTCCCTTGACCCCGTACCCCTCAAAGGGTGTATCACCCAGCCGCATCACGGACTCCTCATGGGTCAGATGCCACCAGGTAGCCGTCTTGGCATGACCTGGATAAATGGGAATGTGATCACCGAATTCGTGGGTCAGATCCAGTACTCCAACGTTCTTGCCGAACAAGGAGAGCAAAACCCTCTCGTGGTATGGCTTGAAATCGTGCTCAGTTGACATGGATACAATCCCTTCATTACTACAGGCTTGGATAGCCTCCCGAATAAGCTGCGCCGCATCCACTCTGAGGGAAGATGCGGCGCAACGTGACAGAACCGTCGGAAACTCCCCTCTTGACACTACAAGATAGGCCTTGAGATTCTGGGGTCGGGCACGTGCGAGGGCGCGGCACAGGCCGCCCGTCGGAAGTTGCCCCGGAGTGGTTCCTGTCAACTACTCAGCTACGGGGCTTCGAACATTCACAACAGAGGTGGCCGCACCGCGCCC
The DNA here is from genome assembly GCA_964532665.1 of uncultured Anaerolineales bacterium. GTDB lineage: Bacteria > Chloroflexota > Anaerolineae > Epilineales > JAANWY01 > CAZHMV01. The sequence continues at coordinate 31,667 of CAZHMV010000029.1, read as the reverse complement.
TTCCGGCCCTTTGGGGTGTCCAAGAACTTTGCCCCGCTGGCAGGTCTACGATGAGGAACCGCCTCCCGCCGCCTCTAGAGCCCGAAGCACCTTCTCTGGTGTGGCTGGATAGTCGTAAATCCAGACCCCTGTAGCGTCATGGATGGCACTGATGATCGCAGAGACTGCGGTACTGGCGGTCATCTCGGAGAACCCCTTCGCACCGTAGGGGCCCTCGGGTTGCGGCACCTCCACCGTTGTGGAAACCATCTCCGGCACATCAGCGGCTGTCATGATGACGTAGTCAGTGAAGTTGGTTGGCTCGAAATCGAGGCTTGGGTAGTACGGTGCCACGTCCTCAGTCAGAGCAAACCCCAGAGCGTGCATGGTGCCACCGTCGATCTGGCCTTGCACCAGCAAGGGGTTGATCACCCTCCCAATCTCGTAGGCTTGGGTGAGCTTCTTGACGTCAACCACTCCGGTCTCCGTGTCAACCTCTACCTCTGCTACACAGGCGCCATAGGCGATGGCGGCAATGTTGGGCATTTGGCCCGTTTCGGGATCAAACTCTGGGGCTGGTCCTGGGAAATAGGCCCCTTTCGCGACCGGGTATTTGCCTCCCCAGTTCATGCCAGCGCCAACTTCAGCCAGCGTCATGGCAGATCGCTCCGGGTCATCCTTCACGAAGACCTTGTTGTCCGCCACCTCCAGGTCTTCCGGCCTGGCCTCAAACTGTTCTGCGGCCCACTCTCGAATCTGCCGCTTGAGATCCTCCGCTGCTGCAAGGACAGCATTGCCATCCATGAAGGTCACGCGGCTGGCAAAGGTCCCCGTGCAGAGGGGGCCCATATCGGTGTCAAAGTTGCTGACCGTGATGTTCTCCAGTGGCACATCGAGTGCTTCGGCAGCTATCTGGCGCAAGACGGTCTTGCTCCCCTGCCCGATATCTACAGCGCCGACCAGGAGGTCCAACGTTCCGTCGGGCTTTAGCCGAATCTGGGCCTGACTGGGGTCACCCCCACCCTTCAAGCCTGTGGGATGACAATTACATGCGATGCCGATGCCCTTCTTCTTCACGGCTACTTCCTCCTCTCGCGCGAACTCATCGCCTTCAGGTGTCCCGGGAGCTCAACGCCTGCCAACTCTGCCGTGGCCTTCATCACCTCAACCAGGCCAACGCTGTCCAACACTTTCCCGGACACGGTTACATCCCCGTCGCGCCAGGCGTTGATGAAGCGAATCTCCCACGGGTCCATGCCGATGGTCTCGGCAATTCGGTCCATCTGGATCTGTTCAGTGGCCGAGCCTGGCAGAATGGCAAAGCCGCGCATGGAACTCGCCGGCGGTTTGTTCGTGAACACGCAGTATCCATCAACCCAAATATTCGGGATATAGAAAGGGCCGGCGACCATCAGCGCGTTCTTATCGATGGCGTAGGGCCCCATGCCAGCATATGCTCCGGTGTCGATCATCGTGCGCACGTACCTGGCAATGATCCGACCGTCTTGCTTGACGCCGTCCTTGAAGTAGAACTTCCAGCGACCTCGCTTCGTACTGAATTGCATCTCTTCTTCTCTGGTCCAGCGCCACTTGACGGGCTTTCTCGTTTTCAGCGCCAGGAGCGCAGTAACGTGATCGGCATGGATGTCATTCTTGGACCCAAATCCGCCACCAATCGTGCCGCCCACGTACTTGACCTTATTCATCGGCATCTGGAGAATACCGACCAACTGGGTCATATGGTAGTACAGGTCCTGGCTGACAGTGTAGATTACAAGCCGATCACTGCTGTCTATTGTCGCTACAGAGCACTGTGTCTCCATAGGAGAGTGATCCTGCATAGGCGTCGTATATGTTCCTTCCACGATGTAGTCGGCTTTGGCGAAGCTCTTCTCAACATCGCCTAGACGCATTTTGCGAAACGGACCACTGTTGAACTCCCAGACATTGCCCTCGGGCCGCACTTTAGGTGCATCAGGCTTCATGGCTTCTTCGGGGTCGAGGACCGGGGGCAATTCTTCCAGATCCAGTTTGATGAGATCCAAGGCTTCCAGAGCCGTATCCACATCAACAGCCGCCACGGCTGCGATCGGCTGGCCCTTAAATCGAACCTCTCCGTCTGCCAACACCGGCTGGTCAGCGAACATACCATAGGCATTGTTGGGCACATCCTTGGCGGTGATTACACCCGCAACGCCTGGCAGGCGCTCGGCAGCCGACACATCAACATTCAGGATGTTAGCCTTGTGAACCGGGCTGCGCAGGACCTTGACGGTTAGCATTCCTGGCAGCCGAACATCATCGACGTAGGTTGTCGTGGCAGTCACGTGGCCAAGTCCATCATACCTTGGTATTGGTTTGCCTATATACTTGCTCATGGCCTTTACTCCTTATTCCTCGCTGCGCGGTACCTTACCATCATACTTCCCCTCGGCTACGGCGGCAATGGCCTCCATAACCTGTGTATAGGTACCGCACCGACACAGGTTGCCGGAAATGCCTGTGACGATTTCCTCGCGCGTAGGCGAGGGGTTCTGATCCAGCAGCGCCTTCGCAGACATGAGCATTCCCGAAGTGCAGAAGCCACACTGCGCGGCATAATGCTCGTAGAACGAGCGCTGCAGAGGATGCAGTTTTCCATCCTCGATCAACCCTTCAACTGTGGTGACCTCCTTGCCGGCCACCGTCAGAGCGAGGGTGATACAAGACCGCACGGGCTTGCCATCGATCAGAACAGTGCATGCGCCACAATCCCCTGCCTCGCATCCGATCTTGGGACCGGCGATATTCAACCGATCCCTGAGCACATGCAGCAGCGTCGTCATCGGACCGACGAGAACCTCCACCGGCTGCTTGTTCACGGTGAACGACAATACGTAGCTCATTGTGTGATCCTCCTTCCAGGTAGCCCCCATTACACACCTGACGCCTGCTTGAGGGCCCTCTCCACCAATACCTTGATGACCCTGCGCCGGTACCAGGCTGTGGCGCGCTCATCATCCACAGGATTGCACTCCCCAACTGCCTGTGAGGCGGATTCGGAGATAAGCTCTGGTGTCAGGTCCTTGCCCCTGATCACATCCTCGGCCTCAACGCAGCGAATAGGGGTAGGGGCCACCGCACCAGCAGCGATCCGTACGTCCGCGCACCTGGCACCATCCATGACAACTCTGGTCGCCGCGTTGGCGACTGACAGCGTATGCGCCTTACGCCGGCCAAGTTTGATGAAAGCCGCCTGCCCGTCCACAGCCGGGATGCGCACCTCTGTCAGTAGTTCATCAGGTGTACGAACGGTTTCGTGGGGTCCCGTAAAGAATTCCGCAATAGGAACTACTCTCTCCCCATCCTGGCTGACCAGAACCAATTCGGCGTCTAGCACCAATAAAGGTGTGGCCATGTCGGCTGCTGGGGAGGCATTCGCTAGATTCCCTCCGATGGTCGCGGCGTTTCGAATCGGAGGGCTGCTGTGCTCGCGCGCTGCCTGAGCAACGATCGGTGCTCTACTGAGGACAAGCGAACTTGTGGCAATGTCCTCGATGGTTGCCGCGGCACCCATCACGAGCTTTCCGTCTTCCTCCTTGATGTAGTCCAGTCCCAACTGACCGATATACACGAGTGCGCCAGGTTGCAGTTCTCGATTGTGGAACTTTAGGCCAAGATCCGTGCCACCAGCCAGGATGACAGCCTGCTCTCGACGGTCCGCCAGCAAACTTAGCGCTTCTTGTAGATCGGTCGCTGCGAAAAACTCGGCGTTCTGCATGTTCACCCAACCTCCTTCCTTTGGTATGGAACAGGTCCACTCGTCCTCCGCACAATCAACTTCGAATCGTAGACCACGAACTGGGGTTCTTGCGGATCCTCACCTTCGATGCAATTGAGGAGAATTTCCATCGCTCTGCGAGCCAATTCTGTAATGGGCTGCTCGATCGTCGTCAAACCGATGGCCTTCAAGGATGACAATGCAATATTGTCAAAGCCGACAATCGATAGGTCATCGGGCACCCTGAGTCCCAGATCGGAGGCAGCATCCAGGGCCCCAAAAGCCATATAGTCGTTAGCGCCAAAGATAGCGGTAGGAGGGAGAGGAAGCCGTAAGAGTCGAACAGTCGCTTCGTACGCTCCTCTGCGGGTATAATCACCCCGCTCTAGGAGGGTTTCATCGATTTCCAGCCCATGATCTGCAAGACACTGGCGATAGCCTCGTTCCCGGTCCTGACTGGTCGATGTATTCAGCAGACCTCTAACATAAGCAATTCGCGAGTGTCCAAGATCAATCAGGTGTTTAGTCATCTTGTACGCGCCACCATAATTGTCGGTGATGATAGTATTCGCTCGTATGTCTTCCAAGTGGCGATTCACGAACACGAAGGGGATTTTCGCCCGTGAGAATCGCAGAGGAGCGCTACTCAGGGGCGTAATCGAGCTGAAAATCACCCCAGCCACGCGTTGTTCGATTAGCAAGCGAGCATATATTTCATCCTTTGAAGAATCACGTTGAGTGTTGCACAGCAACACGTTGTAGCCTCGCTCACGAGCAAATGCCTCAATGCTTTCTATCAACTCTGGATAGAAGGGGTTTAGGATGTCCGAAACGACAAGGCCGATCTTCGAGGTCCTGTTGGTCACGAGGCTTCTGGCTTCCGCATTCGGGTAATATCCCAGTTCCTCAATGACCTTCAGGACTCGTTGCCGAGTTTCCTCACGAACGTTGGGCTTGTTGTTGATCACCCGTGAAACCGTCGCTTGTGATACGCCCGCACGGGTGGCAATCTCTCTGCTACTGATAGGCATGGACGAGGCTTTGAGCAAGATAGTTGTGAAAAGGCCAATCTTACGACGGCAATGGCAATGCTGACTACGCGGGCAAGAGTGTGCCAGCTCTATGCAACAAGGCGATCCCTAGCAGTGAAAGCTGCTAGATCAAGACACTTGTGGATTCGTGCAGGATGAATACGTATTCTGAATACGCATTCACCATTATAGCACGCGAGTTCTTGAATGTCAATAGGGTTCCCTTAAAACTTCCTGGATTTCTGACAAAACGATGATCCAGGGCAATCGCATACTGAGTATATGCGAGGTTTTCGTCCCTCTGAGCCTCCACCTCAGCGATGGTAGTGGTGCAACGTAAGTCAAATGCACGTCTCACCTCCTGGTTGTCAAACTCGCGTTCGACGTGTAATATTACGAGTGTGTTGAAGCGTATGCGCGTGGAAAGTCGGTTGGCCGATTTCTTGGCGTGCTTTGGCGGCTAGATGTTTATCCACACCAACCGGACGCTAGTTCCAGATCCACCTGCACAGACGGAGCTGATTGCCGGTATCGAGCCCGACGAAAGCCTCCGAGTTCTGGTAGTCCTGCCTAGTCGAACTCTAGTTGGTAGCGGGCGAGGCCTACCGTTCTGAAGAGATCTGACAGAGCCGCGATAGGAATCGCTCCTTGGCATTTCTTGAACCAACCCTCATTAACAATGCGACAAAGAGGAAAAAGATGCAACCCACCGCTTATCCAATCGACGGTAATCCGCTGAAGCAAGCCTGGCAGTCATTTGTGGACACCGGCCAGGTGGACGAATCTGTGGAGCACATGATGGACCCGGTCATCCTCCGCTCCTGGCGCCGGTGTGCGCCCCGCTTGGATCCCTGGGCAAAGCCACGTCTGTCCATCCTGGAAGGGGAATCGCTGGAGCGGGTGTTGGTCACCCGCTTCGATCTCATTGCAATCGCCCGACCGATTATGGAGGATATGCACCAGTTTGCCGAAGGATCGGGCTTTACGGTGATGCTGGTGGATGGGACAGCCTGTATCCTCGACGTTCTCGGGGATCGAAAGATGGTGGAGGAACTGAACAGTCACGGTATGCGACCGGGCGTGTACTGGGATGAAGGTCGGATGGGGACTAACGCGTTGGCCCTGGCCTTGCTGGAGGCCGTACCGGTCCAGGTGGTTGGGGCAGAGCATTATCTGAGAGTGTATCAGGGCTTTACGTGCTCGGCCGCACCAATCCACGATGTGAACGGACGCATTGTGGGAGCGCTGGGGATGGCCGGGCGGTGGGCAGATGCCCATTCACATACTCTGGCTGCGGTCATGGCGGGTGCGCGCGCCATCAGTAACCAGTTGCAGACGGACATGTATCTCCAGGAGGCCAACCGCCGCCTGGGTGAGCTGAACAGCGTCTTTTGCGCCATCTCCGATGGGGTGGTATCGTGGAATCGGAGCGGCAACGTGACGCATATCAACGACCAGGCCGGTGAGATATTGAAGCTCAAGCCGCAGGCTGTTGTGGGCCGGCCCCTGGATGAGGTCCTGGAGTTGCCGTCGATTGTCCGCGATGCCATTCAGCAAGGACGGACCTTGCGAGATGCCGAGGCCAGATTCGTGGCCGACGACCATGTGGAGAATTGCCTGGTGAGCCTGCAACCGATCTTTGAAGGGCAACAGGACCCGGTTGGCTACATCGTCACCCTACGGCCCATTGAGCGAGTACGCCAGCTTGTACACCGGCTACTCGGGACCCAGGCCACCCTGACGCTGGACAATGTGCTGGGCGAGTCGGTCGTCATGCAGCGGGTGCGTCGCCAGGCACGCCTCGCCGCCCAGGGGACAGCCCCGGTGTTGCTTCAGGGTGAGGACGGCGTGAACAAGAACCTGCTAGCTCGGGCGATTCACAATGAGGGTAAGCGAGCAACTGGTCCCTTCATTGCCATGAACTGTCTCGCCATCCCCCACGAGTTAATGGTGAGCGAATTCCTGGGGTACGAAGGTGGGGCATTTAGTGGCGCACTGGCCGAAGGTCGTCCCAGCAAGTTTGAGCTTGCCGATGGCGGCACGCTGTTTCTGGACGAGATCGATAGCCTGACGCGGGAACTTCAGGCGGCACTGCTGCAAGTCATTGACACCGGCCATGTCATGCGGCTGGGTGGTACTCGACCCATACCGATCGACGTTCGAATCATCGCCGCCACCTCAGCCGACCTGGAGCAGAGGGTGGCAGAGGGCAGTTTCCGGTCGGACCTGTACTACCGGTTCGGGGTGTTCAGCATTGCGGTGCCGCCGCTGCGGGGACGCGCAGAGGACATCCCTCTCCTGGTAGAACGATTCCTGGCGCGTATCTCGAAGCAGATGGATCGCTCGGCGCGTATTGATGACGCGGCACTGGAAGTGCTTATGCATTATCCCTGGCCGGGCAACATGCGGGAGTTGGAGAGTGTGCTGGTACGCGCGGTGGCACTGGGTGATGATTATGTTATCCATGTAGACGATCTGCCGGCATCGGTACGCAACGGCCGGGTGTTGACCCCTGATTCACCGCGCCCGCAACCTGTCCTCAGCCTGGCCGAGGCGGAACGCGAGGCGATTATCCGGGTTGGCTGGGCATGTCAGGGACAGGTGACTTCAATGGCGCAGCAATTGGGCATCAGTCGCACCACCTTGTGGCGCAAGATGAAACGTTTGAAGCTCGACCCCCAGCACTTCAAGCAGCGGGATCAGACATGACAAGCTCGAAGGGGGAATGGCCTTTTTCCTTCACCGGCACACACCCTGGCCCGCATGAGCGTCGTTCATATCCCCGCATTCGAGAGCCTTGCTATGACTGCGTTTCAAAGAGAAACGGCAGTGAGCGAGGTATTGTTTCAGTATGAAACAATATTCGATTCAATCTTGATTCCCACGGTGCATCTGCATTATCATATCATCCCGAGTGGGTGGACTTCGGTCCAGGTCTTGTCGCTTTCTACCACTGTGTGAGACTGGGTCCGAATTCTCAAATGATCTCTTTCATATCTCTCCTTCCCTGTATTGATCTGCAGCAGCAACTTCCCCTCACGAACCGGGAAGCTTCCCTCAACCTGTGTAGCTGGTGTGATTATTCCCTGTGATCGAGAAAGGGGGTGACCGTCCCATAGAATAGCATAACAAGAGATGTTGATGGTGCAAATCGGTCGTCCGGACATCCAACATGCCATAATCTGAAAGGAGACGACAAACAATGAAAAAGAATGGTCTGACGGGAGAACTAATCGCCGAGGTCTTCGGGACCTTCATTCTGGTTCTCCTGGGCGATGGCGTTGTCGCCAACGTTGGGCTGGGTCCTCGTGTGGCGGCACAGGGCTACGACTGGAATACGATAGTATGGGGATGGGGTTTCGCGGTGGCTGTAGCCGTGTACGTCGCCGGCGGTGTCTCCGGCGCGCACATCAACCCGGCCGTTACCCTGGCTGTGGCCTTCAGGCGGGGCTTCGCCTGGGCCAAGGTCATTCCCTACATGATAGCTCAGTTGATCGGTGCTTTCCTGGGTGCTTTGGGCGTGTACCTGGTGTACCATGACGGTCTGGTATCGGCCGGCATGCCCAATGTCTGGTGTACCGGCCCGGGTTCCATCTTCGGCCAGGCTTACTGGGGTGGAACAGGAGCAGCCGCGGTTGGGACATACTCGATGGGCAACGCCTTCGTCGCAGAGATCTTCGGCACGGCCGTGCTGCTGTGGGGTGTGCTGGCGCTGACTGACACGAAGAACCTGGCCCCCGGTTGGAGGGCCAGGTCGAACATGGCCCCACTGTTGATCGGCTTCGTCGTCGCGTCTGTGGGCTTTTCACTGGGTGGCCCCAGCGGTTACGCCATCAATCCGGCCCGCGACCTGGGTCCTCGCATCCTGGGGACCCTTGTAGGTACCACGGGCCTTTTTAGCACCCTCTACTGGCTGTTTCCACCTGTCATAGGAGCGCTTATCGGTGGTGTTGTAGGCGCTTTCACTTACGACTGGTTTATCACGCCCTTCCTGCCCGAAGAGGCAGAGTAAGCTATCGGGCTGACTGGCTAATCGAGGGTGCGACTGTGTAAGATTTGCAGGGATCATCGAATGGGAGGGAAGCGAGGGGTAATCCTCTCCTTCCCTCACCGATGTCCTTGCAGAAGTGAAAGGAGTGGGTCATGAAGAAGTTAATCAACAAACCTGAGGACGTCGTTGAGGAGGAACTGGCTGGCGTTGCGGTTGCGCACCCCGACATGGTGAAGGTTCATTTCAATCCGAACTACGTCGTGCGGGCTGATGCGCCTGTGCAGGGCAAAGTTGGTATCGTCTCCGGCGGCGGGAGTGGCCACGAGCCCATGCACGGTGGTTTTGTTGGAGTCGGTATGCTGGACGCAGCCTGTCCCGGCGCTGTGTTCACCAGCCCAACCCCCGACCAGATGCTGGAAGCCACCAAGGCGGTGAATGGCGGGGCCGGCGTGCTCCACATCGTCAAGAACTACAGCGGCGACATCATGAACTTCGAGATGGCCGCCGAGCTGGCCCAGGCTGAGGGGATCGAAGTGACGTCAGTGGTCATCAATGATGACGTGGCCGTGCAAGATAGCCTCTACACGTCTGGCCGGCGTGGCGTGGGCACGACTGTCCTGGCAGAGAAAATCTGTGGCGCGGCCGCCGAGCGGGGGGACGATCTGGCCAAGGTGACGGAGCTGTGCCAGCGGGTAAACGCCAATGGGCGCAGCATGGGGATGGCCCTCACGTCGTGTACCGTGCCGGTGGCCGGCAAGCCCACCTTCGACATCGGCGATGACGAGATGGAAATCGGCATCGGCATCCACGGCGAGCCGGGCCGGGAGCGCATGAAGATCAAGACCGCCGATGAGATCACCGAGATGCTGGCCGACGCTGTCATCAGCGATCTGCCCTTCAAGGAGGGCGATCGTGTGCTGGCCTTTGTCAACAGCATGGGCGGCACGCCGGACATCGAGCTGTACATCATCTATCGGAAGCTGGATGAAATCTGCAAGGCAAAGGGTATCCAGATCGTTCGCAATCTGATTGGCCGGTACATCACTTCGCTGGAGATGGCCGGCTGCTCCATCACGCTGCTCAAGATGGATGACGAGATGATTGAGCTTTGGGATGCACCGGTCAAGACGCCGGGCTTGCGCTGGGGGATGTAGAGCCTTCCTGCTTGCTGAAGTACGTCGCTGTTCAGAGCGGTCGGGTGTCGGGTTTCTGACCCGTCACCTGATCGCTCCGCGCAACTGTTGTTTGCATTTAGCGTTTTGTGCTCGTAGTGACGATTTCAATCGTTTCGGCGGAGTGAACGGCTGAAGCCTGTCCTGAGCCAGGTCGAAGGATCGTTACTACGATCCCCGAACAGGAGGATCAACCAATGATGAGGGGGACTGAATGACGACACTAGGAAACACAGACCTTGTAGTTCGCTGTATCGAATCCATTGCTGAGGTGCTGAAGGAGAATCGGGAGTATCTCACCCAGTTAGATGCCGCCATTGGCGATGCTGACCATGGCATTAACATGGATCGAGGTTTCACGGCCGTGATGCAGAAGCTACCGTCCGTGACAGACAAGGACATCGGTACCATCCTCAAGACGGTGGGGATGACCCTCGTATCCACGGTGGGCGGTGCCGGCGGGCCGCTGTACGGGACCTTCTTCATGCGGGCCGGCATGAACCTGGGAGACAAGACCGAATTTGACATCAACGATCTTGCGGCCGCTCTCGAAGCAGCCCGAGACGGCGTAGTGGCCCGGGGAAAGGCGAACCTGGAAGACAAGACCATGGTTGACGCCCTCACGCCGGCACTGGAAGCCCTCAAGGAGGCCATTGCTGACGGTGCAGACCCCATCTCGGCATTGCACCGCATGACGGATGCGGCGGAACAAGGGATGAAGGACACCATCCCGATGCTGGCAAAGAAAGGACGCGCCAGCTATCTTGGGGAGCGCAGCATTGGGCATCAGGACCCGGGGGCGACCTCTTCCTACCTCATTCTGAAGACGGTTACCGAGGTGATTGAGGCCCACAAGGCTGATGAGTAATCGTGTGATTGTGCTCTTTTCTCATTATGCTGTTCGTTGGAGTCGATGACATGGCAGATCGACGATCGCGGCAAAAACGGAAGGGCAAAGAGCCCCCGGCCGAACAGGAGGAGTCCACAGCCCAGGGATGGATTCGTCCACGCACAGCCATCATCATTATCGCTGTTGTGGCTCTCCTGAACGCTGCCAATGTGTTCTACGCATATTTCACCAGGTCAGCGAATCTGACCTCAACGATCTCCTTCACATTCCTGGCTTTCGTAACGCCCGCAGTGGCAGCCGGCCTGGTATATTTCATTCGGCGCAAGCTGGCTGGTTGAACGAAAATAGACAAATCATAGCCGTGATCAAACCGCCTTGGAGATGCATCACAAGGAAGGAGGTGTAGGCCGAGACGAATAAGGTGTTTGCACATAAGCCTGAATTGCAGCGAGCGATGTCATACCATTCAAAGGAGATAAAGTACAATGGCAGACAAGAAATACGCGGCAGCAGTAGATCAAGGGACAACCAGTACCCGATTCATGATTTTTGATCATGGCGGCAACGTCGTCGGCGTCGATCAGATGGAGCATGAGCAGATTTACCCCCAGGCCGGCTGGGTGGAGCACGATCCGATGGAAATCTGGGCGCGCACCCAGGACGTGATCAAGGGCGGTCTGGAGAAAGCCGGCGTGTCCGCCGACGAAATCGCGGCCATCGGTGTCACCAACCAACGCGAGACAACCATCGTCTGGGACAAGAACACCGGCAAGCCGTACTACAACGCCATTGTCTGGCAGGACACCCGCACCGACAAGATCTGCAATGCACTGGCCCAGGATGGTGGCCAGGATCGATTCCGGCCCAAGGTGGGCCTCCCCCTGGCAACCTACTTCTCCGGGCCGAAGATCAAGTGGATTCTGGACAATGTGGATGGCGTGCGTGCTGCCGCGGAGCGCGGCGATGCCATCTTCGGCAACATCGACACCTGGGAGATCTGGTGGCTGACCGGTGGACCGGATGGCGGGGCTCACGTGACCGACGTCACCAATGCCAGCCGGACCATGCTCATGAACCTGGAAACGCTGGACTGGGATGACGAAATTCTGAGCATCATGGGCATTCCACGGCAGATGCTGCCGGAGGTCCGCCCATCCAGCGATCCGAGTCTGTATGGCACAACGCCGGCCAGCGGCCCGCTGGGCACCGCCATCCCGGTGTGCGGCGACCTGGGCGACCAGCAGGCAGCCCTGGTAGGTCAGACCTGCTACAGCCCAGGCGAAGCCAAGAACACCTACGGCACGGGCTGCTTCATGCTCCTCAACACCGGCACGGAGCCGGTTCCCAGCAAGAGCGGTCTGCTGACCACCCTGGCCTACAAGATGGGAGACGAGCCGGCGGTCTACGCCCTGGAAGGCTCCATCGCCATCACCGGTGCCCTGGTGCAGTGGCTGCGGGACAACCTGAACATGATCGCGGCCTCCAAGGATGTCGAGGCCCTGGCGAAGAGCGTGGATGACAACGGCGGCATCTACTTCGTGCCGGCCTTTTCCGGTCTCTTTGCACCCTACTGGCGCTCCGATGCGCGCGGTGTCATCGTAGGCCTGACGCGCTACATCAACAAGGGGCACATCGCCCGGGCGGCGCTTGAAGCCACGGCCTTCCAGACCCGCGAGGTGCTGGATGCCATGGAGAAGGACTCCGGCGTTCCGCTGGAGGCACTCAAGGTCGATGGTGGCATGGTCTACAACGAGCTGTTGATGCAGTTCCAGGCCGACATCTTGGGTGTCCCTGTCATCCGGCCACAGGTCGCCGAAACCACCTCGCTGGGTTCAGCATACGCTGCCGGATACGCGGTCGGCTTCTGGGATGACATTGAGGCCCTGCGCGAAAACTGGTTGGTGGACGCGACCTGGGAGCCTCAGATGGACGAGGAAACACGAGAGCAGCTCTACGCCGGCTGGAAGAAGGCCGTGGAGCGTACCTTCAACTGGGTGGAATAGATTCGCCCAACAGGGTGGGTAGGCTTGCGCCTGCCCGCCCTTTTTCCGAACAGCCAGGGATCAGGTTCCAGCGCCGGCTACCGTATGACCCCTGGGCTCTGGCGGCTGGAATCTCGATCCCTTTCCTGGCAAGTGCAAGGGGGCACAATGGCGACATTTCACGTTTTGATCATTGGGGGAGGGGGAACAGGCGCTGCCGTCGCCCACGACCTGGCCCTGCGGGGACTGCAGGTCACATTGGTCGAACGTGGTGAGGTAACCTCTGGAACGACCGGCCGGCACCATGGCCTGCTGCACAGCGGGGCGCGTTACGCGGTAAAGGATCAGGAATCGGCGAAAGAATGCATCGAGGAGAACATGATCCTGCGCCGCATCGCACCGGGATTGCTTGAGTTAAATGACGGCCTGTTTGTCGCAATCACTGAGGAGGACATGGCCTACCGGGATGCTTTCCTGGAAGGGTGTGCCCAGTGCGGTATCCCAACCCGCGAACTGACCCGCGAGGAAGTGCTACACCTGGAGCCCAACCTGACCCCCGAGGTCAAACTGGCCGTTCAGGTACCCGATGGCACGATAGATGCGATGCGGCTGCCCCTGCGTTTCCTGGCCACAGCCAAGAAAAACGGCACTGTGATCAAGACCTTCACCGAAGTCATCGCGCTGCGGCAGAGCGGAAACGCGGTGACCGGTGCTCAGGTGCGCGACCATGTCACCGGGCAGGAATACGAAATCGGTGCTGACATCATCGTCAACGCCACCGGCCCCTGGTCTGAGAAGATCGCCACCATGGCCGGCGTCGATGTTCCCATCCAACCGTCCCCTGGCGTCCTCCTGGCGCTCCGGGGACGGCTGTGCAACATGGTGATCAACCGCATGCATCGCTCCGGCGATGGAGACATCATCGTTCCCCAACGGGGGCTGTCCGTGGTCGGCACCAGTTCCTGGGTGGTGGAGGACCCCGATGACCTGACAGTACCGGAAGACCACATCCAGTTGATGTACGAGAAGGGATCAGAAATGGTCCCGCTGGTGAAACAATCGTCCTTCCGGGCTGCCTGGTCAGCGGCCCGACCTCTCATCGGCGAACGGGGCGCTTCCACCGGGCGAGAACTGAGCCGAACCTTCAAGTGCTTCGACCATGCCGATGAAGGCGTAGAGGGGTTCGTCACGATCACCGGTGGCAAGGCGACGACGGCCCGGGGAATGGCGGAAACGACGGCCAACGTGGTGTGCCAGAAGCTGGGCGTAGATGCGCCATGCCGCACTCGCGAGGTCACGCTCCTGCCCCACACGGCTTATTACGCTTAGAGGAGTGATGTGATGGCTGAACAACAAACGATACAGTGCAAGGTCTTTCGTTACAAACAAGGCCAGACAGCTCCATCCTACCAATTCTTCACCGTCGCGGTGGGCCCCCGGACCACTGTGCTCGATGTCCTGGGGGAGATTTGGCGCGATCAGGACGGAACGCTGACCTACCGCCATTCCTGTCACCACGCATCGTGTGGGACCTGTGGCATGAAAGTGAATGGTGAAGAGGTCCTGGCCTGTGTAACCCATGTCCAGGACCTGGGCACGCCGGTGGTGGTTGTGGAGCCGCTGGACAACGCCCCAGTCATCAGCGACCTAGTGGTAGATATGACCGGGTTCTTCGCCCACTACGCGCCGGCCCGCATGCCCATCATCCGCGAGAGTGAATTCCTGCCCGAATCGGAAGTAGCCGAGGGCGTCGAGCACCATAACCGCCTGGAGAACTGCCTCGAATGCGGGATCTGTGTCTCTGCCTGCCCGGTCATGGGGACCGACCCGCAATACCTCGGGCCGGCTGCCCTGGCCGCAGCCTTTCGGGTGGTCGAGGAGCCTCGTGGCGCCGACACCCTGGCCGTCCTCAATTGGGTAGACGATGAACATGGGTGCTGGCGTTGCCACCAGGCTTTCGAGTGCAGTGAGGTCTGTCCATCGGACGTGGACCCGGCCGGAGCGATCATGGCTCTGCGCCGCGAGTTGACCGGGCGCAAGCTTCGCCGGCTCCTGGGTGGGGACTAAAGGGAGGAAGCGATCGTGCAAGAGATCAGATCACAGGGATTGGCCCACCAACGGGGGGCCGTGGGGTGGTTTGACGTGCGAGGCCGCCGGCTGGGGGCCTGGGCGTTTGCCCTCAACCGGATCACCGGCCTTGGACTGGTTCTCTATCTGGTCATCCACCTGGTGGTGCTCAGCCTGCTGGCTCAAGGGGAGGCCGGCTGGGATGACTTCGTCGCTCTGGCCAGGACGCCTTTCTTCCTTTTCCTGGACGTGGTGTTGATCTTTGGCATCCTCGCCCACGGACTGAATGGCATTCGGGTAGCGCTGGTGGGCATGGGGATTGGCGTGCGGAGTCATAAGACCACCTTCTGGGTGCTGATGGTCATTGGAGCACTGCTCCTGATCGCCAGCACTGTGAAGATCTTCACGCAGTAGGAGGTTTGGCAATGGAACAGCCGCAACGCGAGACCAGTGGGGGATGGCTCTGGCTGATTCAGGCTTTTTCAGGTCTGCTTCTCATTCTGCTCCTGGCTTTGCACATCGTGGCCAACCATTTCATTGTGGAAGGCGGGTTGCGAACTTTCGCCGACGTGGTAGCCTATCTCTCCAACCCGATCATCTTTGTCCTGGAGATCGCCTTCCTGATTGTGGTCACCTTGCACGCCGTCCTGGGAGTGCGGGCTGTGCTCCTGGACCTGGGACCGAGCGCGCCAGCCGAGCGGGTCATCAACTGGGTTTTGGCCGGCCTAGGAGCGATAGCCGTTGTCTACGGCTTCTGGCTGACATTGTTGATTCAACGCCAACTGTAAGGGCGGAAGCGACTGCGGTCAGGCAGGTCTATCGCAGGGGGCAAAGTCAGGTGAGAACAAAATCGTCCGGCTTTGCCCTCTGTGGCTTATATCATCTTCTTGCGTATTGTTCCCGCCCCAACTATAATTTGGATGCGTAACTTCCCACCCTTGCGAAGGTTGCGAGTAGCCTTACTGATGGAACAATCCTCGACTGGCGAGGACACTGCCGGCCCGAAACAGGCCCGCAAACCTTCGCAAGGGCGGCGCTATATCTTTCAAAGAGGATCGGAGAGTTGATGGTTGGTCTGGTCATTGTTGCCCACAGTCACAAGCTAGCCCAGGGAATCTGTGAACTGGCCGCCGAAATGGCACCCCATGTACAGATGGCGCCGGCCGGCGGTCTGGATGATGAAACCTTCGGCACCAATATGGAGCGCATCGCCGCTGCGCTGGAAGCGGTGTGGAGTGACGACGGTGTGCTGGTGTTGATGGACCTGGGCAGTGCTGTCATGAGCGCGGAGATGGCGGTGGAGATGCTGCCCCCGGAGCGCAGTGGCAAAGTGCACCTGACCGGTGCGCCAATAGTGGAAGGGACCATCGCCGCCGCAGTAGAGGCAGCCGGCGGCGGTTCGCTGCAGCAAGTCGCACGGGCGGCTCTCGAAGCGCGCCGTATGTTTAAGCTGGAGGCAGAGAGAGAGGAATTTGTCGAGGCAGACGCACGCGAGAGACTGGGGGGCGCAGCGCAAGAGGTCCAGCTCCAGGTTCGGAACCGGGTTGGCCTGCATGCCAGGCCGGCGGCACTATTCGTCCGGACTGCAGCCCGGTTCGCAGCCGATATTCGTGTGCGAGACATCACAACGAATGGCGCGGTTGTCAATGCCAAGAGCCTGATCAGCGTGGTGGGGCTGGGGGCCGGCCAGGGACACCAGATTGCAGTCAGCGCCGATGGACCGGACGCCGCCGAGGCCCTGCAGGCGCTGCGGCAGTTGGTGGAAGAGACCCTGGTTGAACTGGAACCGCCAGCACCAGAAGGGGAAGCAGCCCCCGAACCAACTATGGGTTGGGAAGCCCGTCCCCCGGCCGAGATGGTGCCTGGCGTGTTGCAGGGCATTGGCGCTGCCGAAGGCGTGTCCATCGGACCGGCCCACCACTATGGCCACACGGTCCTTGAGGTCGAGCGCCGACAGATCGATGACCTATCGGCTGAGTGGGAACGGTTTCGCGAAGCCGCCGCCCAGGTGGCTGACGATCTGGAACGCGTGCGGCGACAGGCGGCGGAGCGCATTGGCCAGGAAGAGGCCGGCATCTTTGGCGCCCAGGCCATGATCCTGTCCGATCCGGAGTTCCTGACCCGGCTTCGCGAGGTGATCGAAGAGGAAGGCATCAACGCTGAGGCGGCGGTTGAGCAAGTCACTGACGAGTTTGCCGATCGGCTGGCCGGCATAGACCTGCCCGTGTTTCAGGCCCGCGCCGCCGACGTCCGAATTGTGGGCCAGCGAGTCGTGACGCGCCTGCTGGGTGCGGAAACAGAGGCGCCGCTCTTACCCGACCATCCTGTCGTGCTCATCGCGCGCGATCTGACGCCGGCCGAAACCGTTGGCCTGGATACGGAGCGTGTGCTGGGCTTTTGCACAGCAGCCGGCGGTGCCACGTCTCACACGGCAATCCTCGCCCGGGCCCTGGGATTGCCGGCGGTGGTGGCCCTGGGAGGTGCCATCCTCCAGATAGCCGATGGCACCCCCCTGATCGTCGATGGCTCTGCCGGCCAGGTGCTGGTCGATCCCGATGAAGAGACACAGGCGCGCTACGCTGAAAAGCGCGCCCGGCAGCGCGCAGAAGCCGAACGGGCACGACAGGCGGCTCAGCAGCCGGCTCGAACGAAGGACGGAAAGCAAGTGGAGGTTGTGGCCAATGCCGGCGATGTGGCGCTGGCCCGGCGGGTTCTGGAGTATGGAGCAGAGGGAATTGGCCTGTTGCGCACCGAATTCCTCTACCTGGAGCGGGATTCGCTACCCGACGAAGAGACGCAATATCAGGCGTATCGTGCTGTTGCCGATGCCCTGGGAGACCGCCCACTGATCATTCGCACGCTGGACATTGGTGGAGACAAACAGGTTCCCTATCTGGATTTAGGCGAGGAGATGAACCCGTTCCTGGGCTGGCGTGCAATTCGCATTTCCCTGGACCGCCCGGATTTGTTCAAAACGCAGCTTCGGGCCATTCTGCGAGCCGGCTACGAACGAAATGTGAAAGTGATGTTCCCGCTGGTGGCCGGCATCGAAGAAGTGCGCCGGGCAAAGGCGCTGCTCCAGGAAGCCGAGACAGAACTGGCCGCTGCCGGTGTCGAGTATGCGTGCGGTATCGACGTGGGGATCATGATCGAGGTGCCGGGCGCAGCTCTGCTGGCTGACAGACTGGCCCACGAGGTGGATTTCTTCAGCATCGGCACCAACGATCTGGTGCAGTATACCCTGGCGGTGGACCGGGGCAATGAGCGGGTGGCCGGCTACTCCGATCCGTTTCACCCGGCGGTGCTCCGGCTATTGAAGTCGGTGATGGACGGCGCGCACGCGGCCGGCATCTGGGTCGGCTTGTGTGGTGAACTGGCCGGCCAGCCCGATGCCATCCCGCTGCTCCTCGGCCTGGGGCTGGACGAGTTTAGCATGGATCCGGCATCGATCCCCCGCGCCAAGCAGATCATCGGTCAACTTACAACCGAGGAAGCGCGGAAAATCGCCGACGGGGCGTTGTCGTTCAGCACAGCCCACGAGGTAAGAGACTATCTTAGAACCAATACCTTGCGGGGGTAGAGGGATGACATGCGGAATTTTGGGGAGATGTTTATCGATGAAACTGCAAGGAAAGAAAATCGCCTATCTCGTGGAAGAAGGATTTGAGGACCTGGAATTCTGGGTCCCCGTGATGCGACTGCGCGAGGAAGGTGCAGAAGTGACGGTCGTCGGGACTGGCAGCAAGGAGATATACACCGGCAAGCACTGTCTGCAAGCCACGCCGGACACGACTGCCGATCGGGTGTCCGCCGGCGATTTCGATGCTGTGATCATCCCCGGCGGGTGGGCACCAGACAAGCTGCGCCGCTACGAATCGGTGAAAAAGCTGGTGCGCGACGCCTACAACCAGAACAAGATCATCGGCAGCATCTGCCATGCCGGCTGGGTCCCGGCATCGGCCGGCATCGTGGCCGGTCACCGGGCGACCGGATCCACGGGCATTCAAGATGACCTGGAGAACGCCGGCGCCACCTGGGTTGACGCGCCGGCTTTCCGTGATGGCAACATTGTCTGGGGCCGGGTTGTGAAGGACATCCCGGACTTCTGCCGCGAGTTGGTGAAGGCTATCGCTGAACATCGGCCCGAGAGAACAGCAGGGATTGCTCAGTAACGTGACCCCATGTTCGGCATGTTCGGCCAGGTCTTTTGACCGTCGCCGGCCAGGGCTTGGTCAGGGACCTCGCCCGACGTGGGAGGACGTCAGCCGATGAGATTGCTGGTCATTGGTGCTGGTGCGATTGGCTGCCTGGTCGGTGGCCGGCTGGCAGCGGCCGGCCACGACGTGACCTTGGTCGTCCGAGACTGGTTGGCCGGCACCATCGCCACCAGCGGGCTTCGATTGAACATCGGTGGCGAGACGATCTACGTGCCTGAAATCGCAGCCGTCACAACGGTGAACGAGGCAATCTTCGAGTTTGGCCCGTTCGACCTGGCTCTGTTCACCATGAAGTCGTACGATACGCCGGCTGGCATTCAAAACCTGAAGGCGGCTGTTGATCCTCCGCCCTCAGTCCTGTCTCTGCAGAACGGGGTGGGCAATGAGCAACTGCTGGGCGACGCATTTGGGCCTGAGCGGGTGATTGCCGGCGTGATTACCGTGCCGGCGGAGATGCCGGTGCCAGGCGTGATCCGCGCCTCATCAGGAGCGATCGGCCTGGCAACGTTGAACCCCCAGACATCCATCGACCCTGTGGCAGCCGCCTTCCGGTCTGCTGAATTTCGGACCCGCATCTACAACGACTGGCGGGCGCTGAAATGGTCAAAGCTGCTGCTGAACATACTGGGGAACGCGACATCGGCCATCCTGGACTGGCCACCAGAGCGAGTCTTCAGCGATCCCCGGCTGTTCGATCTGGAGTGGAGGGCGTGGCACGAAGCGCTGGCCGTCATGCAGGCGCAAGGCATCGGCGTAGTGGCGTTGCCGGGCTATCCACTGCCCTGGGCAGTCCGATTGCTGCGTTGGGCGCCACGTCCGCTCCTGCGGTCGCTGTTGCAGCGAGCTATTGCCGGCGGTCGTAGCGGAAAAATGCCGTCGCTCCACATCGACCTGACAAAAGGCAAGGCAGATTCCGAGGTCACGGTTCTGAACGGTGCTGTAGCTGATGCGGGCCGCCGTCTGGGTATCCCGACTCCGGTGAATGCGGCGCTGACCGAGACCTTGCTGGATATTACTAAGGGAAACACGAACTGGAATGCGTTCCGGGGGCAACCGGAACGCCTGGTGGCAGTAGCTGAGACACGTCAGGAGCGAGGAAAGGAATCTCTGCTCAGAGGATAGTTTGTTGGCTGGATAGCTGGATGGCTGGATGGCTCGGCGGTTGGGTAGTTGGATGGCCAGGACGAACGTAATGTTGAAAGGGACCGTGATGTTGGATGAGTCAAGTTTGAAAGCCTATCACGCGGCGCGTGAGGGCGCGGCGGTGATGGATCGCTCGGCGTGCGGACGTGTGCGGATGGCCGGCGAAGACCGCGTCGATTTCTTGCACCGCATGTCCACCAACGAGGTGCGGGACCTGGTGCCGGGGGTGTGCCGGCGGACCGTCTTGACCTCAGACATTGCCCGCATCATAGCGGTAGTCTCCACTTATGCCTTCCCCGATCACCTGCTTCTCGTGACCGATCCCGGCGGTGCGGAGCGGATCATCGGCCATCTGGGGCGCTACATCTTCTTCCGAGACCGGGTTGCGGTCACAGATGTCACGGAAGCGACCGGCATGCTCTCGCTCTGGGGGCCACGCGCCGTGGGGCTCGTTGACGACCTGGTGGAGCGTGCCATTGCCGGCATGAGAACCGACACCTTTGTTGAGACCGACACCTGTGCCGGCACAGGTATCGACGGCATGTCAACGGTCGCGGCCCACATCGATGAGCTGGGGCTGGACGGCGTGAACCTGATCGTTGAGCGTGGCGACGTGGAACTGCTTCTGCATCGGCTGCTCGACGCCGGCGCCCAGCTCATGGATGACTCGGTGTACCAAATCTTGCGTGTAGAGGCCGGCCATCCCGCCCATGGCCGCGAGGTGGGCGAGGAATTCAACCCGCTGGAGGCCGGCCTGAAATCGATCATCAGCTTCACCAAGGGCTGCTACATCGGCCAGGAAATCGTCGCGCGGCTGGATACTTACGACAAGGTGAGGCGGCATCTGGTCGGTGTACGGCTGGCACGGCTGCCGGTCGCGGAGGACAGGCCGGCGTTGATCTCGGGCGACGACACGATCGGCTTTCTGACGAGTTGGGTCCTGTCGCCGGCCCATGGCCCCATCGCCCTGGGCTATGTGCTCAGCAAGCACCTGGAACCTGAGATGGCCGTTGAAGCGGTAGACACAGAGGGGCGCATTTTGGGGCAGGTTGTGGATTTGCCTTTTTCCTGATCGATTGGTAAAGAGGACCTTTGCGAATTGGACGGCCTGCGGTGAAACTGCTATAATTTGACCATGATGACCATTACGATAGACGAAATGCGGCGCGATCTGATGGCCTACCTCCGGCGGGTTAAGGCAGGAGAAACTCTTGTGGTGCTGGAGGCGAACGAACCAGTAGCAGAGATCAAGCCTATCACACCCAGCGGGGCGCGCTTGCGTCCCTATGCTCTATGTGCCGGGGAGTTTCAGGTACCAGAAGACTTCGATGCTCCGCTGCCGAACGAGATCATTGAGCAGTTCGAAGGATTATGAGACTACTGCTCGACACACACGTCTTCCTGTGGTATATCGCGGGGGATCGGCGTCTGCCTGCCACTATCTTGCCGCTGATCCGTGACCCGGCGAATGAAGTCTATCTCAGTGTCGTCTCCGTCTGGGAGATCATGGTGAAGCATCAGCTTGGCAAGCTGCCTTTACCCCGTTCACCCAATGTCTACATCCCCCCGGCAGCGTCAACGCCACCAAATTGCGAGCCTCTCACTGGATGAGGACAGCGTGACGAACCTGGCTAAGTTGCCTGCACTTCATAAAGACCCATTCGACCGAATGCTTATTTGCCAGGCGATCCAATATAGCCTGAGCCTCACCTCCGTAGACGATGCTGTACGCACCTATTCTGCCCATGTCTCAGTCATTCCGTGAGGCGATAGTTCATTTCCCCTTCGCCGAGTCTCTCGGGCTGTCTCCCTGGGAAGCAGCGTGGAGCCCGTACGACGAAGACACCTATCGTTTTGTGCTCGACCACGTTGGTCCCGAGGACATTGTGCTGGAGATCGGGGCCGGCGACCTGCGGCTGGCACGCCGGTTGGCAATGGTTACTCAGCACGTGATCGCCATAGAGCTCAACCCCGCAGTTCTCACCCGCAATACGCAACCGCGGCCCTCCAATCTGTCAGTCGTCTGCGCGGATGCCCGGCGCATCCTCTTTCCCCAGGACATCACAGTCGGGGTGCTGCTGATGCGTCACTGTGAGCATTTTCGATTGTATGTGGATAGGCTGCGGGCTGTTGGGTGCCGGCGGCTCATCACCAACGCACGCTGGGGCATGGGTGTGGAGGTCGTGAACCTGGGGCCAGCGCCATCTTTCCAGAAGGCCCGGGCCGGCTGGTACGCGTGTAAGTGTGGCGCTGTGGGCATCGTGCCGGGGACCCGGCCAGATGATTTTGCAGGATTGGACGACCTGGTCGCTCAGGAGGTTGAATGCTGTCCCAACTGCACCTCAGCCGGCGGTGATTTTGCGTAGAGTAAACGTATGTGTCCCGCTTGACATTCGGTGAGACAAATGACCGGTGAATGCGTAGAATAGAGGTAGCATTCTCCTCCTTCGAGAGAGCGCCAGGACGCCTGTTTTCAGAGTCCTGGCGCTCTGTCGTTTGTGTGTACGTTCACGGTACGGGTGTTGGCGTGGACTCGGGGCCAGGGCTTGGAACCGTGAAGAACCAGGTGCTGGTCATTGCACCGTACTCGAGGGAGACCCACCGCTCGCCAGATGGTGGATACATGTATGGTCCGTCCGGCTGATTGGCATCGACCACGCGATACTGTCCGCCTCCCAGGTTGTTGAAGTCCACAAAGCCGGCGCATCCGGTCACGCCGTTGGCAACGAAGTCACCGTTGGCGTCATAGAGGGTGAAGGCAGCCCCCGCCAGGGGCTGCCGGCGCTGGTTGGCCTGCCGGCTGTTGGCATGATAGGCATAGACCCGCAGGCCGGCACCGCTCACATTGGGCGCTTCGTAGAAGTAAACGCCCATTCGCCAGTACGGCCGAACCCAAACCCACTCCCCCGGCGCGTTCCGGCCGCCCGGAAGGTTGCTACGGCGCACCGTGGTCCAATCAGGGTCCGGCTCCAAAACGACACGGTAAGGGCCGCTGGACAACTGGTCAAACTCGACGTACCCGAGGCATGTTGCGCTTTTCCGGGCGACCTGGTTGCCGTCACGATCATAGATGCTGATTACCCGGTCGCCCAGCGGCCGACCGGTCAGCCAGTCAGACACGTGGACGTGCAGATCACCGTTGCTCCCCGAGGAGGAGACGTGACCAGCCGGTAGTGCGGCTTCCTGTTTGCCCCGGGATACTGTCAACGGGGCCAGGGCGTCCGATGGACTCACTTGAGTGGCATTCTCAGGTCCCTGGGCCATGGCCGGTGCTGACAGCATCAGTCCGGCCGAAAGGCCAAGAGCCAGCACGACGAGAACCAGTAGAGGTAGCTTCCAACCAGAACGAATGGGCAGGTGCATCATCAGTTTTTCCTTTCCAGGGGGGATGGCAGGTTATCGATAGGACGTGACTGGATCCAGTATACATCGACTGGGACGATTTGACAAGTGGGCATCGTTCCATCGTAAGGGAAACTCGGCTTTACAATTTGCTCCTGCCGGACAACAGTCCGGCGGCTTCCAAAGCGTTTCGGGGCGCTGGACTGTTGTCCAGCGTGAGCAAAAGTGTAAAGCGATCTGGGTGCGCGCTGAAACGATGCCGACAAGCGGCCGGCCGGCGAGGGGTTTTGCAAGCGACAGACCTCGGAGACCTCCAGGCACGCACCTGGCAGCAAAGTCGGCCTGAAAGAGTCTGAACTTTGCCGGCCGGAGATGCCGCCGAGACCCCCGAGGTCTTGATCGGGGGTTATTGGACCACCGACCAGAATTTAAGGTGGCGGTGGCGGTGGGGGAGCTCCTGGCGTGACCGTGACGGTCGGCGTTGCCGTTGCCGTGGACGGGACAGCCGTGGGTGTCGCTCCTGGTACGCCCGGTGTCGCTGTCGGACTCCCAGGACCGGGTGTCTCAGTAACCGTGGCGCCCGGGACAGGTGTCTCTGTGCCCTGGGGATAAGCCGACGGGTCCAGAGTGAAATCGACGGTCACCAGATAGCTGGGATATACCAGCACCCACCTCTCACCGGGGTCGGAGTAACCGGGAAATCCGAACCCCGGAGGGAGAGGGGGCGGCGGCGTCTCGGTTGCAAGCGTCGGGGTTTCGTCCGGGCTCTGACCGGTGCCGGCCACGACGCGGTACCAGCCAGGCGATACCTCAAAGAAGTCAACGAATCCACTGCAATTGGTGAGGCCGCTGAACACCTGTGACCCGCTGTAGTCATACACAGTGAAAGGCATACCTTCGAGGTAGTCATAGGAATAGATGTCGTAAGCATACACCCGGATGCCGGCCATCCGAATGGCCGGATAACTGTAGAAGCGGATGCTTGCGCTGCGACCAGCGCCAACAAAGAGCCATTGCGAGCGGGATCCGCCGTAGGCGATGTAGGGATCGCCATCTGAATACTGGGCTTGCACGTTATAGTAACCTGTTGGCAGATCGTCAAGTTGGACGGCCCCGCTGCAATCCGAGGTCACCTCGGCTACGACCTCGTTGTTCCGATCATAAACGTGGAATGTGTGGCCCGGCATCGCCCGGCCGGAGTAGCCATCCACCGCGATAATGCGCAGGTAGCCGGCGGATGTCAGACCGGTCTGGCGACCCTCTTTGGAGGACAGGACATCATATTCAATTTCGGGCTCTTTCGGTGCGACCGGAGGGGAGGAAGATAGCTCGATGTACCCGGGCTCGCTCCTGGGCGCCTGGGCGCGGGCCGGCCCGCTCAGCAAGCCGGCAAATACGCCTAACACCAGTACAATTCCTGCAATCAATCCAAGGGACTTCAATACGGATTTCATCGATACACGCATCACGGCAGGTTCCTTTCTTTGTCACCAGGTGCCATTGTCACCTACGTCTACAACGAACAAGCACGCTTGCTGTTACCCTCGCCTGCCCTCCCGAGGCCGATCCTCTGCTGACTCCGGTATTCCATCACATTCTATCATTCTGGAGAACGTGGCGAACCTCTCCTGGGCCGGCTGGGGGGGCTGATACCACGACTCGGCCGCGGTTGCAGTACTACAAGAGTGGGATGCACCGGCCAGCGAAATCTTTCGCCGAAAGGTCACTACTGTGAAAACAAGCAATTTTCATCCATGATTCTGACCGGCAGGCCGGTCATGGTGGCTACTCTGAAAACACAGCATTCCTATGTTCCAGCGATCGCTTGCGGAAGTCGCTCAGGTCCGAAAAGTGAAAGCCCGTCCAGGCAAAGGGAACGTGCAAGGCATACTCCAATCCGGGTAGGGAACGACACTTGACGCGGAAACCGGGCTATGATAGAATACACCTGCTCCAGTGCGCGCACCTTTTCCTCGGTGCGCGGCAGTCGTTTGATGGAGGCGGGTTAGATCACCAGGTGGATTGCTACCTTTCCAGCATCATTGCTGATACCGACACTCAGCTTGATCCAGCCACACACATTCCTAACTGAGCCCCTTCCACGTTTCCAGACTGTGTAGGTCCGGTCTGCTCGTTTCCAAAGACAGAGCAACGGACGACCAACTCACAAACAAACATCTGTTTGATGTATGATGCGCGACACGCATACCAGCATGAGCCACTTATCTTTCGTGGACATTTGGGTAAGGAGCTACGTCGTATGAAACTTGATGGAAGCTACACATTTGCTGCCCCACGCGAGGAAGTGTGGGAAATGTTGCTCGATCCGGAGGTGCTGGCCAGAGCACTCCCAGGCTGCGAGGAGCTAGAGCAAGTCGGCGAGAATGAGTACAAGGCGACGTTGAACGTCAGGGTGGGGCCAGTGCAGGGACGCTTCAGCGGCGCTGTGAGCCTGTCCGACTTGAATCCGCCGGCCAGCTATCACATGAAGGTCAGTGGTCAAGGCGCTCCCGGCTTTGTGACGGGCGAAGGCGACATCACGCTGGAGGAACAGGACGGTTCGACGGTCATGCACTACGTCGGTGATGCCCAGATCGGTGGTCGGATTGCAAGCGTGGGCCAGCGTTTGTTGGACAGCAGCGCCAGGTCTCTGACGCGCCAGGGGCTGCAGGCCATCGACGCCCTGATCCAGGCCCGGCAACAGCCTACGGCGGAAGGTACGCCGGCGCCAGAGCCCGCTACACCAACGCAGACGCAGATCGCGGCTACCATCGCAAAAGACGTGGCACAAGACATCATCCCACCGGAGCGCCGGCCCATGCTCATCGGCGCTGCCGTCATTCTCGCCATTATCATCTTCCTGCTAATCCGCGCATGCGGCGGCTAATTGCCAATTGACAATTAGCTTTGGGTTTGAGTTCGGTATCCAGGAAAGGGGGTGTTATCGGGCAAATAGACAAGGATTTTCCAACAATCTTGTCCCTTCTGAATAGAGTTCTCTGAGTATCCCTCCCAAAGGAGAAGGTTCTATGACACAGCACGTCACGATTGAGGTCAACGGAACGACCTACGAAAAGGACGTCGAGCCTCGCCTGCTCCTCGTCCACTTCATTCGCGATGTTCTGGGGCTTACAGGTACGAACATCGGTTGCGAAACCAGCCTGTGCGGTGCCTGTACGGTGATCATGGATGGACAATCGGTCAAGTCCTGCACCCAGTTCGCCGTTCAGGCCGATGGCAGCTCGATCATGACGATCGAAGGGCTGGCTCAGAACGGAAAGCTGCATCCACTGCAAGAGGGCTTCTGGGAAAAGCACGGTCTTCAGTGCGGCTACTGCACCCCTGGCATGATCTTGTCCGCCTACGACCTACTCCAGGACAACCCCAGTCCCACCGAGGCTGAAATCCGGCGCGGACTGGAAGGCAACATCTGTCGCTGTACAGGTTATCAGAACATCGTCAAGGCCGTGCAAGCGGCCGCCGAAGCGATGCAAGGAGGTGCATAATGGCAGCAAGATATGTCGGCACCAGCATCAAGCGACGCGAAGACCCACGGTTTATTCAGGGCAAAGGCCGCTACGTGGCCAATCTCCAACTGCCCACCATGGCCCATCTTGCCATCAAGCGTAGCCCCTACGGCCATGCCAGAATCAAGAGCATCAACACCAACCAGGCGCAGGCGCTGGATGGCGTGATCGCCGTTTACACAGGCCAGGACCTGATTGACGGCGGCGTGGGGGCCATGCCCTGTGGCTGGAACGTACCCGATATCAAAGTACCCACCCGCTACCCCCTCACGGTGGACAAGGTGCGGCATGTGGGCGATGGCGTGGCAGCGGTTGTGGCTGAAACCCCCTACATCGCGAACGACGCCCTCGATCTGATCGAGGTGGAGTACGAACCGCTGCCGGCAGTGGTCGATGCCCGAGAGGCCATGGCCGAAGGCGCTCCCCTGGTTCACGATGATGTCCCCAACAACGTCAGCTACACCTGGGCCCTGGGCGATAAGGAAGCCTGCGACAAGGCCTTCGCCGAGGCCGATCACGTGGTCGAACTGGAACTGGTCAACCAACGGCTCATCCCAACCGCCATGGAACCGCGCGCGGCGGTGGCTCAGTGGAACGCTTCCACTGAGGAAATGACGCTGTGGACAACCAGCCAGAACCCACACCCAATCCGGTTGCTTCTCAGCGCGTTCACCCTGGGGATCCCGGAGCACAAACTACGGGTGATCTCCCCTGACGTGGGCGGTGGCTTCGGGAGCAAGATTTTCCACTATCCGGAGGAGATCATCACCCCGTGGGCGGCCCGAGAGATCAACCGGCCGGTCAAGTGGGTGAGCACTCGCACCGAAGCTGCCATGACCGACTCCCAGGGCCGCGACCACGTGACCGTGTGCAAGATGGCCCTGAAGAACGATGGTACCATCACCGGCATCCACGTGTCAACCTGGTCAAACCAGGGTGCGTACATCTCTACGTTTGCTCCGTTGATCCCCACAGCTCTGTACATCACTCTGCTGTCCGGTCTGTACAAGGTGCCCGGCATCTGGGGCGAGATGTGGGGCACGCTAACCAACACCGTGCCCGTGGATGCTTATCGCGGGGCCGGCCGGCCTGAAGCCAGCTACCTGATCGAGCGCCTGGTGGACATTGCCGCCCGGGACCTGGGCATGGACCCGTTGGAGATCCGGCGCAAGAACTTCATCCCGGCCAACGAGTTCCCGTACCAGACCCCGGTCGCATTCGTGTACGACAGCGGCGACTACAACAAGCTGTTCGACAAAGCAGTGGGACTGGCCGACTACGAAGGCATGCGCCGGGCACAGGAAGAAGCACGCAAGCAAGGCCGGCTGGTCGGCATTGGGATTGCCGGCTGCATCGAGGCCAGCGGTCCGGCCCCATCGGCGGTGGCCGGCGCCCTGGGCTCGGCCGTTGGGTTCTGGGAGAGCGCCGTTATCCGCGTGCACCCATCGGGCAAGGTGACTGTGTTCACCGGTTCACACGCCCACGGCCAGGGGCACGAGACGACCTTCGCCCAGATTGTGGCCGACGAGCTGGGCGTAGACCTGGATGACGTTGAGATCGTCCACGGCGATACGGCCAGTGTTCCCTTCGGCATGGGCACCTACGGCAGCCGCAGCGCCGCTGTGGGTGGCAGTGCCATCGTGGGCGCCGCCAAAAAGGTCCGCGAGAAGGCCATCAAAATCGCCGCACACCAACTGGAGGCCGCCGAAGAAGACCTGGTTTACGACCAGGAGAACGGCAAGATCTACGTCAAGGGTTCACCTGACAAGGCGAAAGCCTTCGGCGAGATCGCCTTTGCGGCCTACACAGCCCACAACTTGCCGGCCGGGCTTGAAGCCGGCCTGGAGGAATCAGCCTTCTACGATCCGGCCAACTTCACTTTCCCCAACAGCGCTCACATCGCTCAGGTCGAAGTGGATCCCGACACCGGCCAGGTGACTATCCAGCGCTACATCGCCGTGGACGACGTCGGCAAGGTCATCAACCCCATGGTGGTCGAAGGCCAGATCGTGGGCGGGATTGCCCAGGGGGTGGGTCAGGCATTGTGGGAGCATGGCGTCTACGACGAGAACGGCAATCTCCTGACCGGCTCGCTGATGGACTACGCCATGCCCCAAGCTCACGAGTTTCCGCCCATCGAGACCGGGCGCGTTGAAACTCCCTCGCCGCACAACCCGCTGGGCGTGAAAGGGGCCGGCGAGATGGGCACGATCGCTGCCACGGTGACCATCGCTAATGCCGTGATGGACGCCCTGGCACCGCTAGGCATCAAGCACATCGACATGCCGCTCACGTCGGAGAAGATCTGGCAGGCGATTCACGGAAACGGGAGGTCGTAACATGTATCCGGCGAAATTCGAGTACTATCGTGCAGAAAGCGTGCAGGAAGCGGTCAGCCTGCTACAGCAGCACAGTGGTGCCAAAGTGCTGGCCGGCGGTCACAGCCTGATTCCAACCATGAAGTTGCGTCTGGCTCAACCGCCGGCGCTGGTGGACATCGGTCGCATCCCGGAGCTGGTGGGAGTGACGCGGACCAACGGCAGCATCCGCGTGGGGGCACTGACAACCCATGACATGCTGGCCAGGTCCGACGTGCTTCAGCAGCACTGCCAGGTTCTGTCTGAGGCGGCCGGCCAGGTGGGTGACCGCCAGGTGCGCCACAAGGGCACCATCGGCGGCAACATCGCCCACGCCGATCCGGCGTCGGATTTGCCGGCGGTGGTTCTGGCACTGGGCGGCGTCGTCCACACCACGAGTGCCAGCGGTGGCCGGCAGATCAATGCCGCAGACTTCTTCGTCGATCTGCTGACAACCGACCTGCAGCCCGGTGAGATTCTGACGGCTGTGGAGGTGCCCGTCCTGGGTAGCAACACCGGTTCGTGCTACCTGAAATTCGAGAACCCGGCGTCGGGCTACGCCATCTGCGGCGCGGCCGCCATCGTTACGCTGGCCGGCGACGGCACGTGCGAGAGCGCCAGTCTGTGCTTCAACGGCGTGACGGCGACGCCACACAATGCCGGCGCTGTGACGCGTGCGTTGGTCGGCAAGTCTCTGGACGACGCCACCATCGATCAGGCAGTGGACGACAACCTGTCTATCACCGATCCCATGAGCGACATTCACGCCTCCGGTCCGTACCGCGTGGAGTTGGCCAGGGTGTTCGGTAAGCGCGCACTGAAACTGGCCCGCGACCGCGCCCAGGGCTAGGGTTCGCAGTATCTGATGCAAAGGAGCAGGGCCACAAGCACTGCGGTGCCTGTGGCCCTGTGACTTGGAGCCAATTGACGGAGAGTGGACATGAACGACGAGCACTCCTACTTCGACTGGCCATTGGAGACTTTCGATCCTGCGCAGGAGAGGAGATTAGAGATTGGAGAATGAGAGTACGGAACATGAATTCTGAAATCCAGACCCTTGTACCCGACGCAATAGTCCCGCCCAAAGAGCGGAAGACCTTGTCCCGGCATCATGAAGGGCTGCCTGAAGGGGAGATAGACCTGGAGCAAAAGCGGTGTCCTGAGACCTTCGACTCTGCTCAGGCCTGCACTGAGCAAGGCCAAAGTGACAGGCTTGCCGAGGGGCCGCAGATTCTGGCAGAGTTGGTGATCGAAGAGATCAGTATCGATGGCATGTGTGGGGTATACTGATCGGCCGGTAGGGCAGCCATCTAGCCGACTAGCCATCTCGGCCATCCAGCCACTTGGCCGTCAGATAGCTGGATAGCTGGATGGCTAGTTGGCTGGGATGGCTGGGTGGATAGCTGGAGGACCATGGGTAAGCTCGATGGCAAAGTGGCCCTGATCACCGGCGGAGCCCGTGGTCAGGGCCGCTCTCACGCCTTGACACTGGCCGGCGAAGGGGCCGACATTGTCGTCTGTGACGTTGCGTCCCAGTTGTCCACAGTGCCCTACCCGATGGCTACCGAAGCGGATCTCAACGAGACGGCCCGGCTGATCGAAGGCCTCAACCGGCGCTGCATTGCGGTCAAAGCCGATGTCCGCGATAGCTCACAAATGCAGGCGGTGGTTGAGCGAGCCCTCTCCGAGTTCGGCAAAATCGACATTCTCATTGCCAATGCCGGCATTCTGTCCTACGCCCCCGCCTGGGAACTGACCGAGTCACAATGGGATGACGTGCTTGATACAAACCTCAAGGGCGTTTGGCTTGCGACCAGGGCGGTGATTCCGTGCATGATGGAACGACACTCGGGTCGGATCATCTGCATCGCGTCGGCGGCCGGGCTTCACGGCTTTGCCAATCTGGCCCACTACACGGCGGCCAAGCATGGCGTCATCGGTCTGGTCCGTGCTCTGGCAATAGAGCTGGCCCCCCACACAATCACGGTCAATGCCGTCTGCCCCTCGGTGGTGAACACAGACATCGTCATGAACCCGGAGACCTTCCGGCTGTTCGCCGGCGGAAAGGATGCGACCTTAGAGGAGGTAACACCGATCTTCCAGGAACTAAATCTGCTGCCAATCCCCTGGATCGAGCCGCAAGACGTTTCGCACGCAGTTCTCTGGCTCGCCTCCGATGATGCCCGCTATGTCACTGGCGTCGCGTTGCCGGTCGATGCCGGCTTCCTGACCAAGTAGTACTCAGTGAC